>NZ_CP025422.1:2147693-2493177 GCF_002848265.1 Zhihengliuella sp. ISTPL4 | reverse complement strand
ACCGTGACCGTCACCTACTCCGTGACCGTGAGCGCCGAGGGCGTGGGCACCGTGATCGAGAACGCGGCGACCGCGACGGCGACCCCGCCGGGCGGATCGACGATCACGCCGCCGCCCGGTGTCACGACCAACCCGGTCAACGAGCCTGGGTTCTCCGTCTCGAAGAGCGTCGACCCGGCTGCGGGCACGGCGGTCGACCCGGGCAGCGTCCTCACCTATACGGTGACCGGCGTGAACACGGGAGAGACGGCTCTCGACCCTGTCACCATCACCGATGACCTCTCCGGTGTCCTGGCGCACGCCGAGTACAACGACGACGCGACCGCGACGATCAGCGGCACGGTGACCACCGCGCCGACGGTGGCCCAGGAGGGGCTGTCGTGGACGGGCGCGCTGCAGGTCGGCGAGACCGTCACGATCACCTACTCGGTGACCGTGCGGGCGGATGCCGGCGGGGCCGTCATCGAGAACGCGGCCGCCGGCTCGGCGACCCCGCCGGGCGGGGTGCCGCCGATCGAGACGCCGCCGGCGACAACCGAGAACCCCGTGAACGAGCCGGGCTTCGAGCTGCGCAAGGTCGCCGACCCCGCCTCCGGCACCCGTGTCGACCCGGGCAGCGTCATCACCTACACCGTGACCGGCGTGAACACGGGGGAGACGGCGCTGGCTCCGGTCCGCATCGTCGACGACCTGTCGGGCGTGCTCGCGCACGCCGCCTACAACGGCGACGCCACGGCGACCGTGAGCGACGGCATCGCTGCGACACCCGTCGTCGCGGGCGACGAGCTCACCTGGGCCGGTGACCTCGCGGTCGGCGAGCGTGTCACGATCACCTACTCGGTGACCCTGCATGGCGACGCGGGCGGCGCGATCATCGCGAACACCGTCGAGGGCACGGCGACGCCTCCCGGCGGCGCCGAGCTGACCCCGCCGCCGGTGACGACGGAGAACCCGGTCGGCACTCCGGGCTTCACGTTCGTCAAGACGTCCGACCCCGCGTCCGGCTCCGCCGTCGCGACGGGCAGCGTCGTGACGTACACGCTCACCGGCACCAACACCGGCGAGACGCGTCTGGACGAGGTCGTCGTCACGGACGACCTGACCGGAGTGCTGCGGCATGCCGACCTCCGCGGCACGGCGACCGCCACGGTGGGTGACCGTGCGGTGGCCGCGCCGACGATCGACGGCACGACGCTGCGCTGGACGGGCAGCCTCGCCGAAGGGGAGCGCGTCGTGATCACCTACGCGGTGACCGTGCACGCCGACGCGGCGGGGGCGACGCTGCGGAACGTGGCCGCCGCCTCGGCCACGCCTCCCGGCGGGGAGACGATCACCCCGCCGACGAGCACGACCGAGAACCCGGTGCTGACGCCGCTCGCCCTCACCGGCGGACAGCTGGCCCCGTGGGTCCTCGGGCTCGCGATCGCGCTGCTGATCGGCGGTGCGGTGCTGCTGGTGGTGCGCCGCCGCCGTCTGCAGAGCTAGCGGTCCTGGAGAAGAGCCCCGCCCGTCGTCTCCGACGGGCGGGGCTCTCGTCATCCGGGGAGCAGGCCGTGCCGGGCGGCCTGCTCGAGAGCCTCCGTGCGGTTGGCGGCGTCGAGTTTGCGGTAGATGCTGCGGAGCTGGGTCTTCAGGGTGTTCGGCGAGATCTGCAGCTCCGCGGCGATGTCGGGCAGCGGTGCGCCGGTGGTGAGCGCATGGAGCACGACCTGCTCTCGCGCGGACAGCTTCGGGCGTGCGGCGAACGACGGCAAGGCAGAGCGGGTGGGCAGCGGCGCGCCGCCGACCGGGGCGAGGTCGGCCCGGATGGCGGCGAAGTCCTCGGCGCCGAGCAGGGCCAGCGGAGTGCGCAGGCCCCGGTCCGCGAGCTGCGCACTCAGCGCCTCGGTCACGGCCTGCGCGGCGGCGGGACTGGCGCGGTGGAGGGCGGCGCTCTGCACCGCCGCGGCCTCCGCGCGTTCGCGGGAGGTCGTCGGCTCGAGACGGGTGTGAGACAGGAGCCGCGCCGCTTCGGGCGCGCGACCGTCGATCAGGGCGAGCCTGGCACGTTCCACGAGGGTGCCGAACCGGTCCGTCCCGGCGTCGCGCTGCTTGATGCCGCGCGCGGCGCGGATGTCGCCGAGAGCGAGATGGAGCAGGATCCGGGGGCGGCTCAGCGCCTGGCGGGCCGGCGTCGAGCCGGCCTCGCGTCCGCGCAGCCGGGCGAACGACTCCAGTCGCTCCAGTCCGCCGGCGGGATCGCCGTCGTGCAGCGCGATCCAGGCTTCCACGGTCGCCATCGTCGTCCAGTGTTCGCTCGTCGCCCGGTGCGGGAGGAAGGCGCGCACGTGCTGCTTGGCCGCGGCGAGGTCGCCGTCCTCGACCGCCAGCATCGCCTCGGCGACGCGGTAGAACGTGCCGCGATAGCCGTCCAGCTGCGCGGGATCCCACGAGCCCTCGCGGATGATGTCGACGTAGTGCCGGGCCTCCGGGAGGTCGCCGTTGAGGGCGTGGATCCCGCTGAGGAGGCTGACGGCGTGGAACGCCTTCCCGCCCCCTTGCGACGCGGCGAGGGCCGCGGCCTCGTCGAAGAGGCGCACGGCCTGCTCTCGACGACCGCCGTAGTAGAGCGAGATGCCGAGATGCGTGCACAGCAGCGGCATCTCCATCGCGTACTGCTGCCATTGGGACTCGGGCGTCTCGGTGAACACGGCGAGGGCGCGGGCGGCCACCAGGCCCGCCCGTTCGGGCATCCCGACCACGCGCAGGGCCGCGCTCTCGGCGGTCCAGATGAAGAGGCGCTCCGTCGGAGAGAGCGTGCTCCGACGGGCGTTCGCGGCGGAGATCGCCAGCCGCAGCAGTTGCAGTCCGCGCACCCGGCGAAGGCGGTTGGCGTTGAGGCAGATCCCGAGGAGCATCGCCACCAGTGGCTCCTGCTTCAGCCGGGCGAGGGGCAGGTCGCCCAGCAGTGCCACGACTCGGCGACCGTCGTGGTCGAGCAGGTGGCTCCACCCCGACATGATGACGTGGGCCGCCAGGTGGAGGTCGTCCTCCTCCATCGCGAGGCGCAGCCCTTCGAAGGGGGCGCCGCGACGGAGGGCGCCCTCGATGGCAAGGCGCCGGAGGAGACGGATCTCCGTGGGGAACCGCTGCAGGAGGTCGCGCCGCAGCAGCGAGCGGGCCGGGGAGGCGATTGTGAAGGTCCGGGGAGCGGTGGCCGTCGACCATCGACCGAAGCCGAACGCCTCGGCCTCGTCGAGAGCGGCGCCGATGTCCGGATTGCTGCTGAGGGACTGCGCCAACGGCAGGTCGACGGTATCCGTGATGCTGATCCGGATCAGACCCTCGAGCACGCCGGCACCGAACGTGCCCTCCTCCATGCGGCTGCGGAGGTAGTCGTCGACCGCAGTGGCCGCGATCTCCACGATCGTCGCGTCGCCGGGAGTTCTGCCGCGGAGGGCGACGGCGCGGATGACCGCCGCGAAGCCCTCGGTGGCCTCTCGCACGGCGACGGCGGTGTCCTCATCGACATCGAGCGCGCGGCGGATCTCGTCGATGTCGAAAGCGAGGTCTTCCGGCGTGATCAGCGTGGTGTCGATGACGAGGCCGACGCCGTCACTGTCGAAGGGACTGGGGCGATTCGTGGCGACGACCAGGCGGACGTGCGACGGGACGGCGATCGTGCGGCAGAGGTCGAACACCGCATCGCGGTCGAGCGCGGCGGCATCGTCGAGGACGATGACGAGGGGCTCCTCGTGATCGCACAGGTACTGCGCGACGGCGGGCCAGCCGTCCCCCGTGGCTTGATCAGCAGGGCGGCGCTCGGTCGGGTCCGAGCCGCGCAGTGCCCGCAGCAGACCGGATGCGAGCGCCGGACTCGTCGCCAGGGCGGGACTCGCGGTCAGCCACACGACGCGCGCCGCGGAGGTGAAGGCCCAGCCGACCAGTGCGGTGGTCTTTCCTGCGCCCGCAGCGCCCCGCAGCAGCGTGAGCGGAGCTCCGGCGTCCAGCGCCGCGTTCAGCCGCGGACGACCGATGACGTGTGCGGAAACCCGCGGCAATCTCTTGTCGCCTTGCGCGCCGAAAGTCGGCATCGTCCCTCCCCAGGTACGCATCCCCACCCCTACGATATCCACACCCGCATCCTCAAGGACGCCGCCGAGCCGTTCCCGATCTAGGCTCGGAGGAGTGAGTGGTCCGATAGTGCCCGTGTCCTCCCGCCGCGTGCCGACCAGCGCCCTCCTCGTGAGCGCCGCCCTCGGCGCGGTGCAAGCCCTCGTGTTCCTTGCTGTCGTGCCGGTCACGAGCGTGCTGGCCGCCACCTCCCCGCCCGCCTACGCGCTCGTCGCCGCGGTGCACACCGCGCTGCCCTTCCTCGCGCGCGTCGTCACCCGGGTCCCGGGGATGGCGACGCTGGCCGCCTTCGTCACCGGGGTGCTCACGGTCGCGGTGTCCCCTATAGGGCTGCTGGGGGTGGTGCCGCTCGTCCTCGGCGGCGTCGTGCTCGACCTCGCACTGCCGCTCCGCCGCGATGTCCCCGTCCGCCCGCGCCGGATCCTGCTGGCAGGGGCCGTGGTCGGCGTGGTGCTCTTCGTCGTCGCCCTCCCCGTCTTCTCACCGGAGCACCTCGTTCCACCGGTGCTCATCGCGACGCTGCTCGGCCGGGTGGTCGGGGAGTTGGCGGTGGCCGGAGTCGTGATCGCCGTCCGACGGCTGCTGCGTCGAGCCGGCGTCGCTCGCTGACCGTCATCCTGGTACCCATACCCCCACCGGGTAAGGTGGAAGGATGGTCGGTCGTCGCGTGCTCCGGGGAGCGCTGCTCGCCGTCGTCCTCGTGACCGGCGTCGTGCTCGGTCTCCTCGGCATGCATGCGCTCGACACGCACGGCACACCCGGGGGGCATACGTTGGCCGGGCACTCCGCGCCGGCCCTCGCGCACACCTCCGCCTCGGACTCGCCCGCGTCCGCGTCCGATGCGGCGGACACGGCGGTCGTCCCCGGCGACCCCGCGGGCGATGGTGGAGCAGCCTGCGTCCTCGCCCTGCTCGGCGGGCTGCTCCTCCTGCTGCGCCCGCCCCGCCTGATCGGCACGGGTCCGCTGCTGCGTGCTCTGCGCTCCCCCGTCGACGCTTCCGCCGGACCGCTCCGTCCTCCCTCTCTCCACGTCCTCTGCATCAGTCGGACCTGATCGGCGCCGCCGTGCGCGCTCGGGCGACGCGACCGCGGACGCCCTTCCGACAGACAGAGAAGAGAGAGCAATGAAGAATCGAACCACCACAGCCGCCGCCCTGGTGCTGGCCGGATCCCTTGTCCTCGCGGGATGCGCCTCCGCCGCGCCGTCGGGACCGGCGGATCACTCCGGCATGGATCACTCCGCCTCGGACGCGCCGCTGACGGGCGCGAACGAGGCCGACGCGATGTTCGCGTCGATGATGATCGTGCATCATGAGCAGGCCGTCGAGATGTCCGACATCGTGCTCGCGAAGGACGACATCGATCCGCGGGTGGCCGACCTCGCTGAACGCATCAAGGCCGCGCAGGGCCCGGAGATCGAGCAGCTGCAGGGCTGGCTCGACGACTGGGGCGCCGAGGCGGGGGATCCCGCCGAGATGGACCACGGCGACGGCATGATGGGCGACGACGACCTCGCCGCCCTCGAAGCCGCAGCCGGCCCGGAAGCGTCCCGACTGTTCCTGGAGCAGATGATCGTGCACCACGAGGGCGCGGTCGAGATGGCCGAGGCCGAGGTGGCGGACGGCGAGAACGCCGACGCGGTCGCCCTCGCGCAGGACATCGTCGATGCGCAGACCGCCGAGATCACGGAGATGAAGGAGATCCTCGCCACACTCTGATCCGGCATCGGGCCCCGCGTCGCCTCGGCGGCGCGGGGCCTGTCGCGCCCCCGCAACCGGTCCTTTCCGCGTCCAGGTCCTGCCTGTCGCCGTGCGGGCGATCCGCAAGCTCCCTCCCGAGGCGAGGCGACGTATCGAGGCCGTCATCGAGCTCCTCTCCGAAGACCCACGGCCCCCCGCGGCACGCAAGCTCACCGGCCGACCGGAGTGGCGGGTGCGGACGGACGACTACCGGGTGCTCTACCGGATCGAGGACGGGATCCTGACGGTCGTCGTCGTGCACGCCGGCCACGGTCGCGAGGTCTATCGCTAGCGACGCAGGCGGCGCAGCGGAGCGGCCAGGCGGTGCCAGAGAGTCGGCGGCGGCTCCTCATCCTCCGCGCGCGGCGGGGCGACGGCGAACTGGACGAACTCCGCCGCGCCGTGGTGCACGACGCGGTAGAGCGCTGTGCCGATGAGCACTCCGAGGGCGATCGACATCACCGAGACCAGGGCGGCGGTGAAGTCGGCGAGGCCGTTGTCGGTCGCGAACGCCTCGGTGAGCCCGACCAGGCCGGCCGCTCCCGGCACCAGCAGCCAGAAGGCCGGGAGGAACGTGAGCTGCGAGGGCGCTCCGTGGCGGAGTCCGGCGATCCAGAACACGACGGGGGTGACGGCGACCGCGCCGATGAAGCCGCCCACCGCCGGATCGATGAACTCCGTCCCCGCCCACTGGCCGACGTACGCGACGACCAGCGCGAGCAGCACCCATCCGAAGGTCGACGGGGGCGCCGAGAAGTGCAGGTAATTGCCGAGCGCGAACACGAGGATGCCGAGCAGAGGCACCCACCAGGGCAGGAAAGAGGACACGTCGAGCGGCTCGTACGAGGCGGAGGACACTCCGACCACCGCGCCCGCGGCGAGGATGCCGAACGCGAGGAGCGCGAGCTGCACGAACCCGTAGATGAGCCGAGAGGCGCCGGAGATCATCTGTCCGGCCGCCAGCTCGACGGTCGCCGTGGTGAGCACGCCGCCGGGGAGGAACGTGACGAGGGGCGCGATGAGCAGACGGATCGGGTCGCCGATCTCGATGACCTCCGCGAGGAGGAACACGGCCGCTGCGCAGACGAAGGCGGCGGCGATGGGCATGATGAGCTGCAGTGTGGGCGAACGGATCAGCTTCAGCAGGCCGATACCGAACCCGAGGACGAAGGCGACGAGCGCCCCCTGCCAGGTGGGCGCGAGGAGGAGCGCGAGACCCGTCGTGAGGATGGCGTGCCCGAGTGTCCGGGTGAACCAGCCGAGCCGCGGACGCATCGCGCCGATCTCGTTGAGCCGTCGGATACCGTCCAAGGGAGCGACCGCGCCGGTTCTGGCCTGCGCGATCAGGTCGTACAGCGCGGCGATCTGGTCGAAGCGGAACGAGGCGTTCGTGGCGGACCGGATGGCGACCCGCTCCTCCTCCGCGTCCCCCGTCTCCACGATGATGATCGTCGGGAGGACGACGAAGTCGGTGTCGTCCCCGCCGGACGCCGTGGCGACCTCGGCGATGGTGTCGCGGATGCGGTCGACCGACTCCGCCGAGGCGTTCATGCCCTGCGCCAGCCCCAGGAGGAACTGGCGCAGCGCCGACCGGTCGACGACGTCGGTCATATCACGAGAACAGGAACGACAGCGCCACTCCGACGACGATGGCCGTGCCGACGTAGACGAGGTTCGGCAGCTGGAAGGAGTGGTCGAAGACGAACTTGCCCATCTTCGTCGTGCCGGTCTGGTCGAACGCGACCGTGGCCACCTGGCTGCCGTTGGCGGGCAGCGTGTAGATGCCCATCGCCGCCGGCCAGAGTCCGACCAGCAGCGAGGCGGGCAGGCCGATCGTGATGCCGATCGGGACGATCGCATTCGTGGCGCTCGATTGGCTGGTCGTGAGCATGGCGACGGCGAACAGCGCCAGTGCGAAGAGAAGAGCGCCGAGGAAGGCCGACGAC
Organism: Zhihengliuella sp. ISTPL4; assembly: GCF_002848265.1. Lineage (GTDB taxonomy): Bacteria > Actinomycetota > Actinomycetes > Actinomycetales > Microbacteriaceae > Microbacterium. Next base: position 2,485,379 of record NZ_CP025422.1, on the reverse strand, counting down.
CCGGAGACCACCGCGCCCAGCCCGTCGACGATGAGGGTCTGGTTGGCGGCGACGAACGTGTTGGCGAGCCAGGCGATGCCGAACAGCGCGATGGCGCCGACGATGCCGGCGGGGAACGTCGGCTGCTTCGGCACGTCGGCGGCCTTCACCTTGCAGAACACGAAGATCAGCGCCGCGATGATGCCCATCGTGACCTCGATGATCACGGTGACGCTCAGGCGCACGGGGTCCCCGTTGTCGTCGGTCCCGATGACCGGACGCAGGTTCTCGAACAGGCCGAAGAACACGATCACCGCGACACCCGCGAGGAACAGCGAGGCGGAGAGCACAGCGGTCGACGGGAGTTTGCTCTCGTGCGCGTCGGCCACGGGCGGCTTGATCTGCCCGTCCGCCAAGCGCTTCCGATACTCCGGGTCGTCGTCGAGGTCCTTGCCGTGGCGCATCATGACCAGGGCGGCGACGAGGAGGCCCGCGATGGAGGCCGGCCACATGATGAGGAGGAGACCGCCGAGATCGACGCCCTGCGGTGCGAGCAGCACGACCATCGATGCCGTGGCGGCGGAGACCGGGGAGCACAGGATGCCGACCTGGGAGGCGACGGCCGAGACCGACAGCGCCCGCTCCGGCCGGATCTTCTGCTGGTAGGAGACGTCGTAGATCACGGGCAGCAGCGGGTAGAAGATGTTGCCGGTTCCCGCGCCGACCGTGAAGAGGAACGACATCGCCGGTGCGAGGAAGACGACGGACTTCGGGCGTTTGCGGATGACCTTCGCGGCCACCGACACCATCCAGTCGATGCCGCCGGCGGCCTGCATGGTCGAGGCCGCGGTGATCACCGTGATGACGATGAACACCGCGTCGACGGGGGCGTTGCCCGGGGCCTCCCCGAACACGAACACGAGCACCGCGACGCCGACGAGACCCCACACGCCCAGGCCGATCCCGCTCGTGCGGGTGCCCATGAAGATCGCCAGGACGACGACGATGAGCTCGGCGACGAGGATCCAGACGCTGTCGTTCACGACGACGGCCCCTTCACGACCGGCGCGGATCCGGTGAGGACCTGGACCGGCAGCTCGGTCTCGACGATGGTCCCGTCGACCGCTTCCACCCGGAGCGCCAGCGGGTCATCGACCGGACTGATCGCCGTGACGAACTCGCTGTTCTCGAAGTGCAGCGACTGGAGGTTGCCCACCGCGTAGCCGGTCGAGAGCTCGCCGCTGAGGAGCGAGGCATGGAAGAGCGGCCGCCGCTGGTCCTCGGCGTCGTAGTGCGGGCAGAAGCTGCCGTGCAAGAAGCCGAGGCCTTCCGGGAGCACCTGCAGGGTGGGGCCGTAGCTGTCGGTGGTGCCACCCTCGAACCAGCAGATGCCGCCCGCGCTGCCTCCGGTGAAGACGACGTTCGAGTCGGGGTCCTCCCACATCTCGCGCATGATCTCGTCGAGGCCCTGGCGCTTCCAGACGTCGAGCATGTTCGCGGTGTTGCCGCCGCCGACGTGGATGACGTCGAAGCCCTTCACGAACCCGGCCAGGTCGTCGACCGCCCGATGGAAGAGCGGCAGGTGGTGCGGCGCGCAGCGGTCCGCGTCATACGTCGAGTAGAAGCTCACGATGTAGGCGGCGTCGTCGCCGGTCGCGGTGCCGACGAACAGGACCCGTGGTCGCTCCTTGCCGGTGAGCTTCAGGATGTACTCGTGCGTCGGATCGTTCCGACGTTCCATCATGGCCTTGCCGGCCCCGGTTGCGACGACGTGCGACATGCCCCCACCTCACTGTCGAGTGTGAATGCGCTCAACCTAGCGCTGGGGTGTCACCGCCGTCCAGAGCGGTCACCCGGGGAGGGTGAATCCCGGTCGCTCAGCCGAAGAGGCGGGCTGTGCCGACCATGCCGTCGAGGAGCCCGACCGTGCGCGCACGCGGGCCCTCCGGAGTGATGCCGAGGACACGGGCGAGCTCCAAGGCCAGAGCGGCGTGGCCGGCGGCACCGGGATGGAAGGGGTCGTTCATGAGCCCCCAGGCCATCCCGCCGTTCCCCAGCTCCACGAAGTGCGCGTACTGGTCGACGAGGATCACATCCTCCGCGACCGCGACCCGACGGACCGCGTCGGCGAAGTCGGCGATCCTCGCCCGCTCCGGGGCATTGCGGACGTCGATGACGGGCGGCGTCTGCAACACCGGGATGGCGCCGAGCCCGCGCACCCGGCGCACGAAGTCGTGCAGGGAGGCGGCGTAGTCATCCGGCGAGATCACCGGGCGCGGCCCGCCGTCCGAGGCGTCGTTGGTGCCGACCATGAGGGTGACCACGTCCGGCTGCCAGCCGGCCACCCGACGCTCCCAGTCGTCGAGGATGTCGACGATCCGGTTGCCGCTGATCGCGGTGTTCAGCACGATGTCCCTGACGCGCTCGAGCTCGCCCCTGATCAACTCGTGGAGGTGCTCCTGATAGCTGCGCCCGCCCTGGGTGTGCACCAGGCCGTGGGTGATCGAGTCGCCGGTGATGACCCAGTTCAGCGGTGCGGGGTCGCGGAGCGCGGCGGCGAGGCGGCGCAGGTCGTCGGCGGCGGTGGCGGGGGAGGCGGAGGGGGCGATCGGCACGCCTCAGAGCTTATCCGTCGTGCCCGCACGGTGGTCGACGCGCGGTGTGTGCGTGCGGTGGTGTCAGTCCCGGTCCCGGCGGCTGATCAGATCGAGGAGCTCGTCGAGCGTGTCGACGTCGATGACTTCGGTCCCGTCGGGCTCGCGGACCTCGATGCCTTCCACTTCGAGCGTCTCGTCGAGCTGCACGAGGATCCGCGACTCCGGGAACTGTTTCGGGGCCACGAAGGCAAGGAGGACGGCATCCGCGAAGACGACCACCGAGGTGGCCTCCAGGTCGTCGCGCAGGTCGGTCTGCTCTGCCACCGGCTCCTCATCGACCGCATCCTCGATGTCGACCGCGACCTCCTCGACGATCGCCCGCCAGCGCTTCTCGCTCATCGACAAGACCCGCGCGACAGCCGCGACGAGAGCGTCCGGATCCCCGTCCTCTTCGTCCTCGTCCTCCTCCACCTCGGGGTCGACGTTCACGTTCACGACGGTGCCGGCCGCCTCCAGGCTCGCGCGCCCGTACACGAGGCCGTTCTCGGCGACGGGGTCTTCGAGGAGGCCACTCTCGACGATGCGGGACAGCAGGGTTGCGATCATGTCTCCAGTCTCCCGCATCTCTCCCCTGACGTCGCTGGGTCTATCGAGGACGTGTGTTTGCCGGCCGGTGTGTCAGAGCCACTTCTTGTACTTGAAGACGCCGTAGAGTCCGACCGCGAACGCCGCCATCGCCCCGATCGCCATCGGGTAGCCGAACGCCCAGTGCAGCTCCGGCATCACGTCGAAGTTCATGCCGTAGACGGTGCCGACGAGGGTAGGCGCGAAGATGATGGCCGCCCACGAGGAGATCTTCTTGATCTCGTCGTTCTGCGCGAGCCCGGCTTCCGAATGACGCCGGGCGACGAGCGCCGACTGCACCGTGAGGGCGTTCTCCAGGATCGCGCGGAACGAGTCGACGCGCTCGTTCACGCGGATCGTGTGGTCGAGCACGTCGCGGAGGGAGCGCTGCAACTCCTCGTCGATGCGGTACTTCTCCGACCCGCGACGCAGCCACTCCAGCATGCCGCTCAAGGGGTGCACGGCACGCTGGAAGTTGATCACCTCGCGGGAGAGCTCGTAGATGCGGCGGGAGAGGGCGTCGTCGTCGCTGTCGCCGAAGAGCTGGTCCTCGATCTCGTCGATGTCGTTCTCCAGGCCCGCGACGACGGGCTCGTACTCGTCCACGACCTCGTCGAGGATCGCGTAGAAGACCGCCTCCGGACCCATCGCGAGCAGCTCCGGGTTCGCCTCCATCCGGCGGCGGACCGCGGCGAGGTTCGGCGACTCCGCGTGGCGGATCGTCACCACGAAGTCGGGGCCGATGAACAGGTGCAGCTCACCGAATTCGATCGACTCCTCCTTGTCGCGGTACCGCGCGGGACGCAGCACGGCGAAGAGGGTGTCGCCGTAGCGCTCCACCTTCGAGCGCTGATGCCCGGAGAGCGCGTCTTCGACGGCGAGGGGATGCAGGTCGAACTCCCGGGCGACGGACGCGACCTCCTCGGGACTCGGCCGATACAGACCGATCCACGCGATCCCGCCGGCGGCATCCAGCATCCGGTAGGTCTCGTCCAGGTTCTTCGGGGTCTCCACGCGACGTCCGTGGACGTACACGCCGTTGTCGATGAGCGCCATGATGCGGCTCCGTTCTCGCAGGCGCACGCAGACGAGCGGGTCTGGCGTGCGGGTTCGTCAGGGGGCGGGAGACGCCGCCGATGACTGCGAGGCGAGAGGCACGGACGCGGAGCGGGAGCTCAACGCGTGTGTGCGGGGAGGCGCGACGCAGCGAGGGCGGCGTCGTTACTATCGTCGGACATCGCCATCACCACCTTTCCGTGCTTCTCCGGGGGCCAGCTTACCCCCCTGTTTCGAATCGCCCGAACGGCCCCCTTCCGGCCGGAGATGCCGCCAGGTGCGCGATTCGAAGGGTCAGGGGACGATCGCGTCGATGTACCCGCCGTCGACGCGGACGGCGGCGCCCGTCGTCGCCGAGGCGAGCGGGGACGCGAGGTACGCGACCATGTTCGCGATCTCCTCCGGCTCGATGAGCCGCTGCAGCAGCGACTGGGGGCGGTGGATGCGCATGAACTCCCGCTGTGCCTCCTCCCACGGCAGCTGCGGATCCACGAGCGAGTACACGAAGTCCTCCACGCCGCCGGTGTGGGTCGGGCCCGCGAGCACCGAGTTCACCGTCACGCCGGTGCCTGCCGCCTCCTTCGCGAAGCCCCGGGACACCGCGAGCAGCGCGGTCTTCGACATCCCGTAGTGGATCATCTCCGCGGGGATCACGACCGCGGAGTCGCTGGCGATGTCGAGCACCCGACCCCAGCCGCGCTCCTTCATGCCGGGCAGCGTGGCGCGGATGAGTCGGACGGCGGCGAGCACGTTCACGTCGAAATACCGGCGCCACTCGTCGTCGGAGATGTCGAGCGCCGGGGTCGCCCCGAAGATGCCGAGGTTGTTGACGAGGATGTCCACATCTCCGGTGGCCGCGAGGACCGCAGCGGCGCCGTCCTCCGTGGTGACGTCGCCCGGCGCCGGGACGAGGTTCCGGTCCGGATTCTCCTCCTGCAGGGTCGCGATCACCGACGACACGGTCTCGGGGTTCCGGCCGTTGACCGCGACTCGTGCTCCCGCGTCGGCCAGAGTCGTGGCGATGGCGAGTCCGATGCCCTGGGTGGAACCCGTGACGAGGGCGGTCTTCCCGGCGAGGTCGATGCGCATGATGTCTCCTCCGTGTCGCTGCGGCTTCCGGTGCAACGCCCGCCGCGCCGGTTTCATGCCCGGGCGCCCCCGCACGCGCCGTCCACGCGGGACGGAAAACGGGCCGCGGGTAGGCCGGGGAGGCGCTCTTTTGATCCCGCACCGTGGGAGCGCGGCGCGGGCGCAGGGGTGCGGGACGGGAAACGGGCCTGGGGAGGCCGAGATGGGGGCTTTTTTGATCCCGGGAGGTGCGCGGGGGACCAGGGGGAGGGAGACGGGGGCGCGGGCTAGAGGGGGACGGGGGTGCCGGCGCGGGAGGCGGACGCCTGGGCGGCCTTCACGATCTCGACGGTCCGGATGCCGACACCGGCGTCGGGCTGGGGCTGACGGCCCGCACGCACGGCCTGCACGAACTCCTCGAGCAGCAGGGCGTCGAGGTCGGCCCCGACCGGGGTCCAGGTCTCGCCGTGGGCATCGTGCCCGGCGACGCCCTTCGCGAAGGGGCTCACCGTCACGGTTCCGCGCTCGGCCACGACCTCGAGGGTGAGGCCGCCCCAGGTCGGCGAGCTCAGCGGCCAGCTCCACGAGCAGTCGATCGTGGCGACCACGCCGCTCGGGTACTGGATCGTCACGAGACCTCCGGTCTCGACCGCGAGGTCGCGCTCCCCGTGCAGGATGCTGTTCGATACCGCGCGGACGGTCTGCGCCCGCTCTCCGAGGAGCTCGTCGAGGAGGTCGGCGCAGTGCACGACGTGGTCGACCAGGGCACCGCCGCCGGCGAGCTCGGGGTCGGTGAACCACGCCCGGTCCTGCGGCAGCTTGCCGTTGTTGATGCCGGTGACGCCGAGGACCGCCCCGAGGCGTCCGCTGCGCAGCTCGGCGACGGCATCGCGCACGGCGGGCGAGAAGCGCACCGGGTACGCGACCATCAGGTAAACACCCGCGCGGTCACAGGCGTCGCGCATCGCGATCGCATCCTCGACGGTCGTCGCCAGCGGCTTCTCGCACAGCACGTGCACGCCCGCGGCGGCGGCCTGCTCGACGAGGGCGCGGTGACGGGAGTTCTCCGCGGCCACGACGACCGCGTCCGGACCCCAGGCGAAGGCATCCTCGTAGGTCTCCACATACGCCACCCCGAGTTCCGTGGCCAGGGCGGCGCCGCGCGGAGCGTCGTCCGGGGCGGAGGCGCCATCGGGGTCGGCGGCGATCAGCTCGACGTCCGGCATCTGCTGCAGCGCGTGCACGTAGCTGAGGGCGTGCGTGTGAGCGAACGACAGGACGGCGATCCGCAGCGGGCGGGGAGCGGTCATCGGGAGGCCTCCTCGGCGACGGCGGGGGACGAAGCGGACAGGGCGACCGGGGCTCCGGACGCGATCGAGGCGTAGGCGGCCTCAGCCACCGCGACCGCCTGGATCCCGTCCTCCGGGGTCACGGCGGCGTCGCGCCCCTCGGCGATGGCGGCCACGAAGTCGGCGATCTCCGCGTAGTACGGGCTCTCCTCGGGCGACATCGGGGGGAGGTAGTCGGTCGCGCCCTCGGTGAGCACGGCATCGGTGCGCAGTGTGTGGTCTTCGGCGCTGTCGTAGCGCAGGCGCCCCTCGGAACCGGCGACCTCGACGCTCGTGCGGAACGGCATGCCGGGCTGCACCCAGCTCGCGTGCACGTGGCTGATGACCCCGTTGCGATGGGTGAGCACGACGTGCGCCGTGACCGGGGCCGGCACGCGGTCGTCGACCGTCGGCGGGTTCTGCACGGCGTAGACGCTGTCGACCGGGCCGGCGAACCACAGCGCCTGATCGATGTCGTGGATCATGAGGTCGCGGATGACTCCGCCCCCGGCGCGCTCCGAGAAGAACCAGGGGGCCTGGGGTGCGGCGCCGAGGCGACGGAAGCGCTGCACGGCGGGGGTGCCGATCTGCCCGGCGTCGATGCCGGCCTTGATCCGGGCGTACTCCCCCATGTACCGGACGACGTGCGCGGGGAACAGTCGCACGCCCGCGGTGGCTGCGGCGGCGGTCACCTCGGCGGCGGCCTCCGCGGTCGCGGCGAGCGGCTTCTCACAGATCACGTCGAGCCCGCGGGCGATGGCCCGCAGGGCGAAGTCGGCGTGCGTGCTGCTGGGGGTGACGATGTCGACGACGTCGACCTGCTCCAGGAGCGCATCGACGTCACCCACGACCTCGAACCCGTATTCCGCGGCGATCTCCTCCGCGCCCTCCTTCGAGGTGACGAAGCCCTGCACGCCGAGCGCCCGCCAGGCGTCGGCGTGCACGCGGGAGATCCCGCCCGCGCCGATGAGTCCGACCTTCAACGTGCTCACTGCTTCTCCTCGGGGTCGTCGCCGGCCGCGGCGTCGTGCGGCAGCGGGGTGATCGGTGGGGCGGGCATGTCCTCGATGCCGTAGATGTCGCCCGGATGCCGCTGGAACGCGTGCACGACGGCGCCGTGGGCGGCGGCTTCCGCTCCCAGCCGCGCTTCCGCGACGGGCACCTGGAACGGCAGTCCGAGGTGGCCGGGCAGGGCGGCGCGCAGGGGGTCGAGCAGCTGCTCGTGCGCGGCCGAGAGTCCGCCGCCGATCACGACCATGGCGGGGTCGACCGTCATGATCAGGGTCGCGATCCCGTGGGCGAGTTCATCGATGAAGCCGTCGAGCTCCTCCCGGGCGGCCTGCTCCCCGCTGCGCGCGAGGGCGAACACCTCGGCGGCGGTCGGGGCGGTGCGCCAGGAGATCTGCCCTGTCTCGGTGTTGAGGCCACGGAACGCGAGGCGGCCGATGTCTCCCGCCGCGTTGTGGATGCCGCGCCGCGGGCGGCCGCCGAGGATGAGGCCCATGGCGATGCGGTTGCCGACCGACAGGTAGATGACGTCGTCGACGAGCTGCGCGACGCCGAGATGGTGCTCCGCGACGGCCGCGAGCCGCACACCGTTGTCGACGGCCACGGGGCAGCCGAACGCCTGACGCAGCTGCGAGCCGATGTCGATGCCGGACCACTCCGGGATCACGACGGATGTGGTCACGCGGCCGGCATCGTCGACGATGCCCGGCAGCGAGACGCCGATCGCGCGGAGGGGCGTCCGCGGCACGGGAAGCGCGTCGAGCGTGCGCCGAACGTCCTCGATGACCGCGGCGAGCTTGGCCGGTCCGTCCGGCTGTTCGGCGACGCCGGCGAACGCCCGCTGGGCGATGACCACGCCCGCGAGGTCCGCGACGACGACCCGCACGCTCGCGACGCCGATGTCCACGCCCGCCACCACGCCGGCAGCGGCGTGGAAGGAGTAGCGGCGGGCCGGGCGCCCCGCGCCGCCGCCGATCTGCGCGGGGGCGTCGACGAGCAGACCGGAGTCGGAGAGCACCGTCACGGCGTTCTCGACGGAGGTGCGGGAGACCTCGAGCGAACGGGAGAGGTCGCTGACGGTCGCCGGTCCGGCGTCGCGCAGCCGGAGTGCGGACCGCGCCACGATCGAGAGCGGACTGATCGCGCCCATCGGGTCCCTCCTTCGTCTCCGCCGTTGGTGCGATCAAATTAGCACACCCGATTCTCAGATCGGGGATTGTTGTTCACCGCCGAGAAACACGGCTGAAACACGGCTCTGGGAACTTGAGCTTGACGAATTATCCAAAGCCAATGTCATAATGAACCGTACTCAGCACGGTTTACGCAAAGGAGCACCATGCGCGTCAGCAAGATCACCGGCGTCGTCGCGGGAGTCGCGGCCGCCACCCTGTTGGCCGGATGTTCGGCCGGCGGAGGCAACACCGCAGAGGGCGAGCAGGACATCACGGTCTGGCTCTACCCCGTCATCGCCGACGAGGCGGTGCACAAGGACTTCTGGGACTCGACCATCGAGGCGTTCGAGAAGGAGAACGAGAACGTCAACGTGAAGTACGAGATCTTCCCGTGGGCGAACCGCGACGAGGCCCTGCAGACGGCGATCGCCGCCGGCAAGGGACCGGACGTCGTCTACCTCATCCCCGACCAGCTCGCGGCGTACCAGAAGTCGATCGCGCCGCTGAACGACCTGCTCAGCGAGGAGCGCCAGGGCGACCTGCTCCCCAACGTCAAGGAGTCGGTCACGCTCGGCGGCGACATCCTCGGTGCCCCGATCCTCACCAGCGCGCAGCCCCTCATCTGCAATGCGGCCGCGTTCGAGGCCGCCGGCGTGACCGAGTACCCGGAGACCTGGGACGACATCGCCGAGATGGCCCCGGCGTTCGTCGACAAGGGCATGTACGCCCTCAACTACCCGGCGTCGGCCGAGAACACCCTCAACCTCACCTACTACCCGCTGCTGTGGCAGGCCGGCGGCGAGGTCTACACCGAGGACGGCGAGGTCGGCTTCGACAGCAAGGCCGGTGAAGAGGCCCTCACCTTCCTGACCGACCTGGCCGACGCGGGCGCGCTCGACCCGGAGGCGCTCACGACCAACGTCCCGCTGGAGCAGACCGCCATCGCCCAGGGCAAGGTCGCCTGCACCTGGAACAACGCCGTGACCGAGGTGGCGCCGTTCTGGGGCGAGGAGAACGTCACGGTCCTCGCACCGCTGACCGACAAGGAGTCCGTGGCCTACGGCACCGTCGGCTCGCTGTCCGTGCTCAAGGGCTCGAAGGCCCCCGAGGCCGCGGCGGCGTTCGCCGAGTTCGCGACCGGCGCCGACGTCGTCGAGCCGTACCTCAAGGCCGCCGGATACTTCTCCGCGCTCAGCACCACCGAGCCGCTGTACGCCGACGACCCGCTCCTCGGCGAGGTCGAGAAGTACGTCCCCGACACCACGGTGGGCGAGCTCGACGCCAGCTCCCGTGCGCTCATGGGCGTGCTCTCGCCGGAGATCCAGGCCGCCCTGCTCGGCCAGAAGTCCCCGGCCGACGCCCTGAAGGACGCCGCGGCCGCCGCAGCCCCGCTGCTGCAGAAGTGACACCCCGGGGGCGTGCGGGTACCCGCCGCACGCCCCCTCTCTCCGCCCCCCACGTGAGGAATCGACAATGACGACGGCCACCACGGCGCCGAAGCCCGCAGGACGGGTCGCCAGGGTGCTCGCCCGACGGGAAGCGCGCGTCGCGTTCCTGTTCGTGCTCCCCGCCTTCCTGCTGTTCATCGCCTTCCGCTTCGGCCCGAGCATCGCGGGTGTGGCGCTGAGCTTCTTCGACTACGACATCTCCGGCGAGATCGCCTGGCGCGGCCTCGACCACTTCCAGCGCCTCGTCGCCGACCCGCTGTTCTGGCGCGCGCTGGGGACCACCCTCATCTACACGGTCTTCGCGGTGCCGATCGCGCTCGTGCTGTCGACCATCATGGCCCTCGGCGTGCGACGGGCCTTCCGCGGCGCCCGGTTCTTCCGCTCGATCTTCTTCCTCCCCGTCATCACCTCGCTCGTGCTGGCCGGCTCGATCTTCGTCTGGATCTTCTCCGCCAACGGCCCGTGGTCCGCGCTGATGACCCCGCTCGGCCTCGGCGGCTCCTGGCTCGGCAGCACCGTGCTCGTGATCCCCGCGATCGTCGTCGTCGGCGTCTGGTCGCGGTTCGGCTACGGGATGATGATCCTCATCGCCGCGCTGCAGGACGTGCCGCGCGAGCTGGAGGAGGCGGCGCTGGTCGACGGCGCGAACGCCTGGCAGCGCTTCCGGTGGATCATCCTCCCGCACCTGCGCCCGACCTTCTTCTTCCTCGCGGTGATCGAGACGACCGCCGCCTTCCAGGTCTTCGACGTCATCTACGTGATGACCCAGGGCGGCCCGGCGAACGCCAGCTACTCGCTCGTCTACATGCTCTACGACCAGGGCTTCCGCTACTTCGACTACGGCTACGCCGCCGCGGTCGGCGTGGCCCTGTTCATCATGACCCTCGTGGTCGCCCTCATCCAGCGCCTCGTGATCGGAAAGCAGAAATGACCGCCCTCCTGCAGCCGCCGACGCAGACGACCCCGCCCGCGACGCGTCCCGCCGCGCGCAAGCGCCGCTCGTTCCGCGCGCTCGAGCCGACCGGCTGGGGGGTCGCCGTCCGCTGGATCTGGCTGAGTCTCGCCGGCATCCTCAGCTTCTTCCCCTTCTACGCGATGGTCGTGCTGAGCCTGAAGCCGGGCATGGTCGTCGAGCTGCCCGGCTCGCTGATCCCCTGGAACGACATCTCCTTCGAGGCGTACGAGCAGGTGCTCGGCGGACAGAACATCCTCGTCTGGCTGTTCAACACGCTCGTCTACTCGCTCGTGTCGGTCGTGGCCGTGCTGTTCCTCTCCGCGCTCGCCGGCTACGCCTTCGCCAAGAAGCGCTTCCGCGGCAAGGAGGTCATGTTCTGGTCGTTCCTGGCGATGGTCATGGTGCCGTTCCACGTGACGCTGATCCCGACGTTCATCCTCATGGCGAACCTCGGCGGCATCGACACCTACTGGGGCCTCATCCTGCCGACGCTCGCGAACGCGCAGGCCGTCTTCCTCATGCGCCAGTTCATCCAGGGCCTTCCCGACGAGCTCTTCGAGGCCGCCCGCATCGACGGCGCCGGCGAGTTCCGCATCTTCCTGCGGATCGTCCTGCCGCTGTGCAAGCCGATCCTCGCGACGCTCGGGATCTTCGTCTTCCTCTGGCACTGGAACGACTTCCTCTGGCCGCTCATCATCGCCAAGTCCAACTCGATGTTCACCCTCACCGTGGGCATCTCGTCGCTGCAGCAGCAGGATGTGCCGCTCAGCACCATGCTCGCCGGCTCCGTCGTGGCGCTGCTGCCGATCTTCCTCGCGTACCTCATCGCTCAGCGGTACGTGCAGGAGGGCGTCACCGGCACCGGGATCAAGGGCTGAGAAGAAGGGAAACGCACGACCATGACGCAGTACGCATTCGCCTCCGAGGCCGAGCTCGAGGAGGCGCTGGCCACCCCGAGCGACGGGCTCGTGGCCGACCTCGCCCAGGGCTCCGGAGACCTCGTGATCCTCGGCGCCGGCGGCAAGATGGGCCCGACCCTGGCGATGCTCGCCCGGCGCGGCCTGGACGCCGCCGGTCGCACCGATGACGCGGTGTACGCGGTCTCCCGCTTCGGCGATGCCGCCATCCGCGAGCGCCTCGAGGCCGCGGGGGTCCGCGTCGTGCCGTTCGACCTCATCGAGAACGACGACCTCTCCGGTCTCCCCGATGCCCCGAACGTGGTGTTCATGGTGGGCGCGAAGTTCGGTGCCGCGACCAACGCCTCCTGGGCGTGGGAGGTCAACGCGGCTCTGCCCGACCGCATCGCCCGCCGGTACCGGGACAGCGCGATCTCGGTGCTCTCCACCGGGAACGTCTACCCGTTCGTCCCCGCCGCCTCGGGCGGCGCCGCCGAGGAGACCACGCCCGCGCCGATCGGCGAGTACGCGCAGTCCTGCCTCGGGCGGGAGCGCGTGTTCGAGTTCGGGGCGCAGGAGCGCGGCACGAAGGTCGCGATCATCCGTCTGAACTACGCCGTCGACCTCCGCTACGGGGTGCTCGCCGACATCGGCAGCGCCGTGCACGCGGGGGAGCCGGTGTCCGTCGCCACCGCCAACGTCAACGTGATCTGGCAGGGCTACGCGAACGAGGTCGTGCTGCGGAGCCTCGTACACGCCTCCACCGACCCCTTCGTCATCAACCTCACCGGACCGGAGCTGCTCAGCGTCTCCTCGATCGCCCACCGCTTCGGCGAACTGTTCGAGCAAGAGGTCGAGATCGTCGACGAGCCGCAGCCGACCGCGCTGCTCAGCGACGCGCGCCGCTGCATGGCCCTGTTCGGCTACCCGTCCGTCTCCGCCGAGGAGCTGATCCGCATGCAGGCCGGCTGGATCCGCGACGGGCTGCCGATGATCGCCAAGCCCACCAAGTGGGCCGTGCGGGACGGGAAGTTCTGATGACCGACGCCGCTGCGCGGACGGCGACCGTGCCGTCGCTGCGCCCTGAGGCCGCTGCGACCTTGGCCCGCGGCGCCGTGATCCCGGCCCATCCGCTCGCCCTCACCGCAGAGCGCACGCTCGACGAGCGGCGGCAGCGGGCGCTGTCCCGCTACTACCTCGACGCCGGGGCCGGCGGTCTCGCCGTCGGCGTGCACACGACGCAGTTCGAGATCCGCGACCCCGACCACGCGCTCTTCGAGCCGGTGCTCGCGCTGGCCGCGGAGGAGATGGACGCCCGCGACGACGCGACCCTCGTGCGCATCGCCGGAGTGGCGGGCGACACCGCGCAGGCGGTCGCCGAGGCGGAGCTCGCGCGTTCCCTCGGCTACGACGCCGTGCTGGTCAGTCCCCGCGTCGCGGGTGCGGACGAGCGTGCCCTGCTCGACCGCGCCCGCGCCGTCGGCGAGGTGCTGCCGCTGGTCGGCTTCTACCTGCAGACCGCGATCGGCGGACCGGTGCTCGACCGCGAGTTCTGGCGCGAGTTCGCCGCGATCCCGTCCGTCGTCGCGGTGAAGGCGGCGCCCTTCGACCGCTACCGCACGCTGGAGCTCGTGCGGGGCGTGGCCGCCTCGGGCCGCGCCGACGAGATCGCGCTGTACACGGGCAACGACGACGCGATCGTCGCCGATCTGCTCTCCGAGTTCCACGTGGACTCCCCGTCCGGACGCCGCACCCTGCGGTTCGTCGGCGGGCTGCTGGGCCAGTGGGCGGTCGGCACGCACGCGGCGGTCGCGCTGCTGGAGCGGGTCCACCGGTCCCTCGCGGGCGACGCGGAGGCCTACCGCGAGGTGGGACGCCGTGCCTCGGACATGGTGGACGTGAACCAGGCCGTGTTCGACCCGGGCAACGACTTCCACGGCGTCATCGCCGGGGTGCACGAGATGCTCCGCCAGCAGGGGCTTCTCGAGGGCATCTGGTGCCTCGACCCGGCCGAGGGCCTCTCCCCGGGACAGGCGGAGGAGATCGCCCGCGTCCGGCGGGCGTACCCGGAGCTCAACGACGACGCGTTCATCGCCGAGAACCTCGAGGCCTGGCTGCGATGACCTTCGGCACGAGCGCTCCGACCGTGGTCGCGGTCGTCTCCGCCGAGCTGTTCGCCGAGTTCTTCTCGCCCGACGATGCGGCCCGCCTGGAGGCCGTCGCGGCGCGGCTCGGCGGGACGTTCGTGCGGGTGGACCGGCTCGCGGATGCGGTGCTCGACGAGGCGCGCGTCGTGGTGACGAGCTGGGGCGTGGGTCCTTTCGACCACGCGGTCCTCGCCACCCTCCCGAAGCTCGAGCTCATCGCGCACACCGGGGCCACGATCAAGCCGTTCGCGACCGACGCGCTGTTCGACCGGGGTGTGCGGGTGACGCAGGCCGGCGCGGGGATGGCCCGGTCGGTGGCGGAGGTGTCGCTGACCTTCACGCTCGCCCTGCTGCACCGGGTGCCGGAGATGCACGACGCGCTGCGCGCCGGTGACGGCTGGTGGGACGCGGAGGCCGTCGGGGTGCAGCACGAGATCCTCGGCGCGCCCATCGCGGTCATCGGCGCCTCCCGGACCGGGCGCGCGTACCTCGACCTACTGAGGGCGCTCGGCGCCCAGCCGCTGCTCGTCGACCCCACCCTCGACGCGGCCGAGGCGGCGTCCCTCGGGGCGGAGCTCGTGGCGCTCGATGAGGCGCTCCGTCGCGCGCAGATCGTCGCGGTGCATGCCCCGACCCTGCCGGAGACGCATCACCTGATCGGTGCGCGGGAACTCGCCTTGATGCCGGACGGCGCGGGTCTGGTGAACACGGCGCGCTCGTGGCTCGTCGACGAGGCGGCCCTGCTCGCCGAGCTGCGCCGCCGACGGTTGAGCGCCGCGATCGACGTGTTCGACGAAGAGCCCCTGCCCGCCGGCAGTCCCTTCCGATCGGCACCGCGCGTGCTGCTCACTCCGCACCGCGCGGCCGGGACCAGGGAGGGCCGGCTGCGGCAGGGGCGGATCGTCGCGGACGAGCTCGACGCCTTCGCCGCGGGGGATCCCCTCGAACACGCCGTCGACCGCGCCCAGCTCGCTTCGATGGCATGAGCGTCGTGGTCGTGCGGTCGGCGCGCGCGGAGGATCAGTCCGCCCTCGCGGCGCTCTGGGCGGCCGCCTTCACGCCGCCCCTCGCACCCGACCAGTGGCTCGTGGACGACGCGCGGCTCAGCCACACCCTCGTCGCGGAGGACGAAGACGGCGTGTGCGGGTCGATCTACGGACTGCCGAAGCGCCTGCGGGAGACGGATGGCGGTGTGGCGCAGGTGCACGCGATCGGCAGTGTGGCGGTCGCCGAGCGGGCTCGCGGTCGGGGGCTGGCCCGCCGGCTCGTGGCCGCCACCCTGGACGCTGCGGGTGACGCCGACTGGGCCCTGCTGTTCACCGGAACCCCCGACGTGTACCGGTCGAGCGGCTTCACGACCTTCTCGATGCCCCGCACGATGGCCGGGCCGTGGACCGCGTCGGCGACGGCCGGGGAGCCGGTCTCGATCACGCGCGAGTCCGTGGGCCTCGGTGTCCTCGGTCCGGTCCGCGAGGTCTACGAGCGCTCCCGCACGGGTGAGGTCGTGCTCGCTCCGGTGCGCAGCGACCGCGACTGGACGATGGCGGAGGTGCGGCTGCGGGGCACGACCCTGTACCGGCTCGAGGCGGCGCACGCCACGGTCGGCTATGCGGTGGCCGAGGTGCGCGACGGTGTCGGCCTGCTGCACGAGAGCGCGACCGACCCTTCGGCGGCCGATCCGGCCGCGGTGGGTCGCGCCGTGCTGGACGCGGTGGCCGCGGACTGGGCCGCGGCAGGCGTCCGCACCTGCGAGCTGGCCGTCCCCGCGCTCGCCGCCGAGGAGCGCGCCGTCCGCGCTTTCGCTCCGGCGGCCGTGCGGCAGGACGACCGCACCGGGATGATCCGGCCGCTGCGCCGCGAGGCCCGCGTGGACGGCATCCGCCACTTCACGGCGGGCGACTACTTCTGAGCATCCGCTCGGAGAGCGCTGGGGATCGGGGACTGATCGGTGACCGCGATCCGGCCGAGGGCCGGACGCCTGACCGCGGCGAAGACGCCGCAAGGAGGATGAGCATGACCCAGCTGGACACCACCACCGAGACCGCGGCGATGCGCAGTCGACGGATGCTGCTCGCCGGTTTCGGCGCCGCCGCCCTGGGCGGCGTCGCGGCGATCGGCACCCCCGCCGCTGCCCAGGCCGCGGGGCCCGCCGTGCCGCAGGAGTCGTCGGGCTCGAAGAACGTCGCGCACGGCGGCCTCGCCACCGCCCTCGCGACGCGCAAGGGCAAGGACGGCGACCTCGTCCGCACGAGCGGCTACACCACTCCCGGCGACGGCGGCGACGGGCTCTACCGCTTCGTGAAGAAGGACGCCCCCGCGGCCAACGGCGGCACGGTGCTCGCGGGGCCGAAGGGGGGTGCCTGGGTGCTCGTGCACGACGGCACGGTCGACTTCCGGAAGTTCGGCATCATGGACGCCTCCGTGCCCGCGGACGACGCGCTCGACGCGATGGTGGGCGACGCCCGCGTGCGGCGCGTGGAGGCGCACACCGACCTCAACTTCGTCCGCCGGCACACGTTCTCCCGGTCGAACATCGCCTTCGATTTCGGACACCATCTGATGACGACCGAGGGCATCGAGAACGCGGGGAAGGACGATCCCTTCGCGGCCGTCATGTTCTTCCGCGGCGAGGTGACCGACGCGGTGCAGGAGGCGAAGCTCGGTGAGGACGTGCCCGACCTCGCCGACGTCTTCCCCGTCGCCGACTCGTCGTTCTTCGCGGTCGGGGAGTGGTACGCCGCCGAGGTCAACGCGCTGTCGGGCCGCTGGGAGCGCGAGCTGCAGCGGCTGGTGCAGGTGACCCAGATCGTCGACGGTCGGCACATCCGCGTGAACTACAAGAACGGCTGGCCGCTCGGCAAGGACCGCACGATGACGTGGCGGCACGTGAAGCCGGTGCAGGACGTGACGGTGTCGAACCTGAAGTTCCTGGGTAAGGGGACGGACGAGTACACGGGGTCGCACCCGCTGGCCTTCGAGTACGCGGTGCGCTGCGACGTGGACCACATCGACGGGACGGCGACCTTCTGGCCGCTGATCCAGCGCCGGTGGAACACGTACTTCACCACGGAGAGCTGCACGCTGAAGAACCCGACCTCCGTCACCTGGGGAGGGGCGGGCTACCTCACGCAGCAGATCTACTGCCTGTACGGGTACGTCGCCAACTGCCACACCGCCAACGCCCGGCACCTCAACGACTTCACCGCGAGCGCCTACTGCCTCGTGGAGAACTGCCACGGCGACGGTGACGATCAGGGGCCGTTCGTCACGCACGGCCAGTACGAGCACGACCTCACGTACACGGGCAACTCGGGGCTCATGACGTTCGCCAACTCCGGGGCCGCGTGGGGGTCGGCGGCCAAGCGCATCACCGTCCGCAAGCACGTGTGCTCCTGGTTCGTGGCGCGGGTGCGCATCATCGACCTGACGCTGGAGGACGTGCAGGTGATCGGGAAGCCCTCGCTGTCCGGCTCAGGAATGCTGTGGATCAACGCGGACGGCGCGCAGCTCCGCGGCTGCACCGCCTCGGACACGCTCATCATCACCCAGGCATCCGACAACTCCGCCCGACCGACGGTGATCGCCGACTCACACTTCACGTTCGTCGCTCCCGGCGAGCTCACCAACGCGACGGTGACGACGCCGGTGACCTTCGTCGACACGGTCCTCGATCGCGTGGGCGGCATGACGATCAACGGGCCTGGTGCGGTCACCTTCCGCGGCTCGACCCTCACCGCGGCGGACGACGCCGCCCCCATCGCCTCGGCGACAGCGAAGCTGCGCATCGAAGGCTCCACGCTCCGCAACGCCCGCATCGCGGCAGCATCGAAGGACCGTCAGGTCGTCGAGATCGCGGGTTCCGAGGTGTCCGCGAAGGGCGGGATGACGGTGTCGCGGACGGGCGCCGGCGAGCTGCACCTGACGCTGGCCGACAGCACGTTCCGGGCCGAGGGATCGACGACGCACGTCGCGGTGACCAGCGGTGCGACCCACTACCGCGCGGTCGGCAACCGGTTCGATGGCGGTTCGCTGGAGCTCCGCGACGACGCCTTCGGCGCCGGGTCGACGTTGCTGCACACCGGCAACGTCGAAGCGAGTGTCACGCGCACGGCGTTCCCCGCCGAGGGCGACCGGGTCGTCGACACCGCCAACCTCGTCGTCGGCTGATCCCGCCGGGCACAACTCCGGAGATTCGGCGCTCTGCGCCGCCACTCGGCCCCGCCTCCGGCGTGTCGCCGAGGATCTCCTGAGTTGTGCCGGGCGAGGCTCCGTGGAGTCAGCGGACGAGCGCGGCGATCCAGTCGGCGGCGATGACCGCCTCCCGGCGCTGGAAGTCGCGAAGCGTCGTCATCCCGTCCGGCGCGGGAAGACGGCACTTCTCGAACCAGGCGCCGCCCGCGGCGGACAGGAGGGCGATGTGGTCCTCCGTGGTGGACCCGGCGAAGGCCGGGTGACCGAGCAGGGGGCCGACCTCAGCCGCGGGGTCCTCGACGCGGAGGTCGAGCAGGTAGAGAAGGGCGTCTTCCCACCCCGCGCCGCGGGCCGCCCACGGCCAGTCGAGCAGGCGCGCCCGGCCGGAGGCGTCGATGAGGATGTTGTCCGCCCGGAGGTCGGCGTGCAGGAGCTGATCGCCTGCGACGGCGGTGCCCACTCGTTCCGCCGCCATGCGGAGGAGGTCGACGTTCTGCGCGCACCACGGCGTGGTCGTCTCCAGGAGCCCGGCCTCCTCCAGCCGTCGCCAGGACCCGGAGTCCTCGTGCAGCTCGTCGGCGAGGCGGGGAAGCGTGCGACGCGCCGGGGCGGTGGCCAGGGCGGCGATCGCGTCCAGGACATGTGCGGTGTCGGGGGAGGTGGCGGAGCGCTCCGGGTGACGACCCTCGACGTCTTCGATGAGAAGCACCGCCCACCCGTCCGCGGTGAAGGCGTGGACGAGGTGTGCGGCGGGGAGGGAGCGGGGGATCGCGCCGAGCACCTCGGCCTCCCGCACGTAGAGCGCGAACGTGCCTTCCGCGGACTCCTGCACCGCCTTGACGAACAGCCGCCGTCCGTCGGCGAAGCTCAGCCGTGAGGCCAGGCCCGCGGAGAAGCCGCCGTCCTGCGACTGCGCCCGTGCCACCGGGGAACCGGCGAACTCCTCGACCCGGGCTCGGAGAGCGGGAGGGAGCTGAGTCCAGTCGAGGCGCGCCATCGCCCCAGCGTAGACGGCGGCCTCTTCAGGCCCCGGACACGCCGACGAGCTCGGCGGTGCGCTGCCAGAGGGCCTCGGCGAGAGCGGGGTCGTTGACCTGTGGGTTCACGCGGGTGGTGAGGACGCGCTCGTCGTAGTACTCGCCGGAGCTCCAGGTCTCGCCCGGTGTGCCCTCGAGGAACCAGCGGAGCGTCGCGCCGCCGCGGTCGCTGCCGATGAGGACGAGGCGGCGCAGCGGGGTGCGGTAGACGAGGCGCATGATGCTCGACGACTCGGCGGCGAAGTTCGTCGCCACGGTGCCGGGGTGGAAGGCCACCGCGCTGAGCCCCTGCGCATGGAACTTCTCGTGCAGGCTCTTCGCCATCAGGACGTTCGCGAGTTTGGCGTCGCCGTAGGCCTTGTTCGGGGAGTACCGGCGGGTGTTGTCGAGGTCATCGACGTCGAGGTGTCCGAACAGGCGATGGGCGACGCTGGAGGTGTTCACGACCGCCCCGCGGGCGGCGAGCAGCTGCGGGAGCAGGAGGCTCGTCAGCAGAAACGGGGCGAGGTGATTGACCTGCATGGTCTTCTCGTGCCCGTCGACCGTGGGCGTCCGGTCGCCGAAAATGCCCCCGGCGTTGTTGGCCAGAACGTCGATGCCCGTCGCACCCGCCGCGTCCGCGAGCTGTGCGGCGAGGGCGTGCACGTCGTCGAGGCGCGCGAAGTCGGCGGTGAACCACTCCGCGCCGGTCTCGTCCGCCACGGCGCGCATCTTCTCGGGCGAGCGTCCGACGAGGAGCAGGCGGTGCGGGGACCCGGCGAGCTGACGGGCGGCGGCGGCGCCGATGCCGTCGGAGGCTCCGGTCAGGACGATGGTGCGCGCGGTCACGGCGGCGCTCACTCGGCCGTCGGCGTGATGCGGCGGACGGCCCTGGTCACGTGCTCGGCGATCACGGCGCGCGCCTGCTCCGGATCGCCGGTGGCGATCGCGTCGACGATCTGCTGGTGGCTGCGCACGTGCTCCTCCTGCTCGGCGGGGTCGAGAGCCGAATTGGCCGCCTGGATGAAGCCGGCGATCCGGCCGCGGAGCTGGGCGCTGAGCTCGTCGAGGAACCGGTGCTCGGCGAGGTCGGCGAGGGTCTCGTGGAAGAGGCGGTCCTGGCGCAGGACCTCGGCCACGTCGCCCGGAGCCGCATCCGCCATCGCCTGGATGATGGCCTCGAGCCGGGCAGCCGACTCGTCGCTCCACCGCTCCTGCACCCGGATCGCCATGAACTGCTCGAGCACGATTCGCAGGCTCGAGATCTCCTCCAGATCCTGCGCGCTGAGCTGGGCGACGCGGGCGCCGCGGCGGGGCTCGCGGGTGATGAGGCGCTCCTCGGCGAGCCGGGTCAGGGCCTCCCGCACGGGGATGTGGCTGACGCCGAGACGGTCCGCGAGCTTGCGCTCCACGAGGCGCTCGCCGGGGGCGAGCTCCCCGGAGTGGATCGCCGCCCGGATCTCGTCCGCGACCTGCTCGGCGATGTTCTGATCCGACACGCTGCGCATCCGGGGCCCTTCTCGCTCTCGCGCGGCCCGGTGCTCGTCGAGCAGGGTCCTGCGCTCGGTCGATGCTATGGCATGAGGCGGGGACTAGACAGGAGCGCCGCAGTGCTAGATGCTATAGCAAAACCCGCAACCGATGACGAGGGAGTTGTCATGTCCGGCAGAGAGACGGTGGCGCAGGCGCGCGCCGCGGAGGACGCGGTGGGAGCCGCCGCCATGAAGAAGGCGATCTGGAGGCTGGGACCGTTCCTGGGCCTGCTCTACCTCGTCGCCTACATCGACCGGAACAACGCCGGCTTCGCGAAGCTCGAGATGACCGCCGCCCTCCAGATCACCGAGGCCGCCTTCGGTTTCGCGGCGGGGATCTTCTTCATCGGCTACCTGCTTTTCGAGGTGCCGAGCAACCTGCTCCTCGAGAAGTTCGGGGCCCGCAAGTGGATCGCCCGCATCATGATCTCGTGGGGCATCGTCGCCGCGCTGACCGCGTTCGTCCAGGACGCGACGCAGTTCGCGATCGCGCGCTTCATCCTCGGCATCGCGGAGGCCGGGTTCTTCCCCGGCGTCCTGCTCTACCTCACGCTGTGGTTCCCGCGGCAGTACCGCACGCAGGTGCTCGCCGTCTTCGTGCTCTCGAACCCGATCGCCAACGCGGTCGCCGCTCCGCTGTCCGGCTGGATGCTGGAGCTGCACGGGCTGTGGGGCCTGGACGGCTGGCAGCTCGTCTTCCTGCTGCAGGGAATCCCTGCCGTGCTGCTCGCCTTCGTCGTGTTCTTCTGGCTCCCCGACCGCCCGCAGGATGCCCGCTGGCTGAACCCCGCCGAGCAGCGCTGGATCACCGACACGCTCGCCGCCGAGACCGAGGCGACCGAGCAGCGGCACGGGCGCCTGCGCCTGGGTGAGGTCTTCCGCAACGGCCGCCTCTGGACGCTCATCGTGCTGTTCTTCGGTGTCGTCTTCGGCGCCTACGGACTGGGGATGTGGCTGCCGACGATCGTGAAGAGCATGGGCGACTTCTCTAACGCGACCACCGGGTGGCTGGTGGCGCTGCCGAATCTGTGCGCGGCCCTCGTGATGCTGCCGTGGGAGCGCGCCGCCCGGAGGCAGGGCAACATCCCGCTGCAGATCGGCATCACGCTCAGCATCACCGCCCTCTCGCTCATCGCGGCGGTCGCGGCACAGGGCACGCCGGTGCTCGCGCTCGCGGCGCTGTGCGTCGGGATGTCGGCGCTCTTCTCGACGACCCCGCTGTTCTGGAGCCTGCCGCCGATGGTGCTCACCGGCACGGCGGCCGCGGCCGGTCTCGCCTTCATCAACTCGGTCGGCAATCTCGCCGGCTTCGCGGGACCGTACGCGATCGGCTGGATCAGCGAGACCACGGGGTCGGCGGTGTGGGGCCTGCTCCTCATCTCGGGGCTCACGCTGCTCGGGGCGACGATCGCCTTCGTGCTGAGTCGCCGGGCGGACTTCACCGTCCCGGCTGCGCTGCGCGACGCCGCCGAGACCACCTCGGTGCGGCGGAAGAGGAGCAGATCGTGATCGATGCATCGACGACCGACGGCCCTGCGAAAGCCGCGGGGGCGGCGGATGCTGCGGAGCGAGTCCGGTCCACCGGCCGCCGCGCGCTCATGGCCGGGCTCGGCGTGGTCGCTCTCGGCACGGCGGGTGCGCTCGCGAGCACGGCGCCGGCCCAGGCGGCCCCGGTCGCCGCCGGCGCCAAGGACGTCACGCGAGCGGAGTCCGTCGCCGACCTCGGCCGCCTCCGGGCCCGCGACGGCGAGGTCGCGATCGTTGCGGGGTACCGGAAGCCCGGCGACGCCGGGCTGCTCGTGTACGTGGGCAGCGAGGACGCGAAGACCACGGTCAACGGCGGCACGGTGATCGCGGGGAAGCGCGACACCCGGTGGATCCTGCAGCACGACGGGACGGTCGACTTCCGGGTGTTCGGCATCACCGGACCGGAGAAGCCGGCCGACGACGCGCTCGCGGCGATGGTGAACGATCCCCGCATCCGCCGGATCGAGGCGAGCACCGACCTCCTGTTCCGACGCCGACACCGCTTCACCCGGTCGTACATCGAGATCGACTTCGGCGGACACGTCATCACGACCGACGGCATCGAGAAGAACACGCACGACAACCCGTTCGGCGCCGTGATGTTCTTCACCGGGGTGGCGAAGGACGTCACGGTCGAGTACGCGCTCGCCGAGGCCTGGCCCGAGCTGACCGACGCGGTCGCCGTGCCGGATGCCTCCCGGTTCCCCGTCGACTCCTGGTGGGCGGTGCAGTGCGACCCTGTCGCCGGAGGAGGGGCGGATGAGCGCGAGTTGCAGCGGTTCGTGCAGGTGACGCAGCAGATCGACGGCACGCACATCCGCATCGACTATCTCAACGGCTGGCCGCTGGACAAGGGACGGAAGCTGATCTGGCGGCAGATGGAACCGGTCGCGGGCGTCCGCATCGCGAACATGCGGTTCCTCGGCGCCGGGCCTTTCGACGGCCCGACCGACGGCTCGTTCCCCGATTCGCGGGAGCTCACCGGATCGCACCCGATCGCGTTCGAGTACGCGGTCCACTGCAACGTCGCCGACGTGCACGCGAGCCGCACCTGGTGGCCCGTCATCATGCGGCGCTGGAACACGCACTTCACGACGGAGCGCTGCTCGGTGGAGAACCCGCCGACCGTGTTCTACGGGGGTGCGGGCTACCTCACGCAGCAGATCTACAGTCTCTACGGACGCGTGAGCGACTGCACCTCGTCGAACGCCCGGCACCTGAACGACCTCACCGCCAGCGCGTACTGCCTCGTCGAGAACTGCCACGGCGACGGCGACGACCAGGGCGGCAACCCCTTCACCACGCATGGGCAGTACGAGCACGACCTCACCTTCATCGGCAACTCCGGGCTCATGGACATCGCCAACTCCGGCGCGCAGTGGGGCACCGCCGCGAAGCGCATCACGGTGCGCGACCACGTCTGCTCCTGGTTCGTCGCCGGGACGAAGATCAGCGATCTGACGCTGGAGAACGTGCGCGTGATCGGCCGCTCGACCTTCGATCCGCAGGCGACCATGACCATCAACGCCGACGGTGCGCAGGTGCGCGGGTGCACCGCGGGACTTCTGGCGATCGGACAGCGGTCGCAGCGCTCGTCGCGGCCGACGGTCATCTCTGACTCCACCTTCGCGCTGCCGAAGGACCAGGTGCTCGTCCAGACCCCGGTCACGGCTCCCGTGCGCTTCGTGGACTGCACGATCACCGGAATGGACGGCGTCAAGGCCCGCGGGTCGGGGCCGGTCGAGTTCGTGGACTGTCGTCTCAGCGGCCCGGCGGCGGGTGCGCCCTTCGAGCTCGGCGCCGCCACGGTCACCATCCGCGGCGGATCCGTGCGCGACGTTCGCCTGAGCGCGACCGCCGTGCGCGATCAGCTCGTCGCGCTGGACGGCGTCGAGCTCTCCACGGAGCGGACGGACGGCGCGCTGCTGAGCAGGGCCGCCGGTGCCGGCGTCGTCACCTGGCGGGTCAGCGGGGTGACCTCGACGGTGCCCACAGGCGCGGCGCACCTCGACATCGGGACGGGCGTCAACCACGCCCGCGTCACCGGCAGCCAGTTCGTCGGGGGACGACTGCGCCTGGCGGACGGATTCGCCGAGCCCTCGACGCTGCTCTACAGCGACACCGTCGAACGCGGCGTCGAGACCGCGCTGCCGGAGGCCGGACAGCGCGTCGTCATCGCGGACGTGCTGACGAGCGCGTGACGGACGGCATCATGGATATCAGGGAGGATCACGCGTGAACGACACCGCAGCGGCGACGCACCTCGGAGACCGCATCCGCATCCCCCGCACACGGGCGCGCATCGGCGTCGCCCGGCGCGACATCACACCGCCCGTCGGAATCCGCGCCAAGAACTGGGGCCCGGCCGACTGGGAGCGCTCCGAGGGGGCGCACCGGCCGTTCGAGCTGACCGCGCTCGCCGTGGTGGCCGCGGACGAGCGGCCGCGGGTGCTGCTCGCCGTCGACGGCACCTGGTGGCGCCGGGTCGCCGATGAGCAGGGCGTGCGCGGGGCGATCCTCGACGGTCTGGGCCTCGAGCCCGATCAGCTCATGCTCTCGCTCTCGCACACCCACGCCGGGGCCGTGCTCTGCGCCGCGGATGCGCATCTGCCGGGCGGCGAGCTCATCCCCGGGTACCTGGAGGCTCTTGCTGCCGCGGGTATCGCGGCCGGTCGCGAGGCGCTGGAGGCCGCACGACCGGGACTGATCGAGTGGACCACGGGCACCTGCACCCTCGCGGCGGAACGGGAGCTCGACCTCGACGGCCGCGCGCTCGTCGGCTACAACCCCCGGGGCACCGCCGACGACACGGTGACCATCGGCCGGATCAGCATCGATGGGGAGGTGCGGGCGACGCTGGTGAACTACGCCTGCCATCCGACGACCCTGGCCTGGCAGAACCGGGAGGTGTCGCCGGACTACGTCGGCGCGATGCGCGAGATCGTGGAGGCCGCCACCGGTGCACCGTGCCTGTTCGTGCAGGGGGCCTCGGGGGAGCTGGCCCCGCGGGAGCAGTACACCGGCGACGTCGCAGTGGCCGACCGGCACGGACGTTCGCTCGGGCACGCGGTGCTCGCCGCCCTGGACGGGCTTCCGGTGCCGGGCGAGGAGCTGACGCTGGATGGTGTCGTCGAGTCGGGTGCTCCGCTCGCGATCTGGACCGGGACCCCCGCGGACGGCGGCGACGGGGCGGCGGGAGTCGTCTCGGCGGCCGAGCTGCCGCTGCGCGACCTGCCCACCCTGGACGAGCTCGCCGAGGAGTGGAAGGACATCGACCCCCGGTCCCGGGAGGAACGCCTCGGACGGGCGCGGAACCTCCGTGACGGCTACATCGAGGGGCCGACCGTGTCGCACCCCGTGTGGGCGTGGCGGCTCGGAGACGCCGTGATCGTGGGGCACCCGGGCGAGGCCTACTCGCGGCTGCAGACGACCCTGCGGGAGCGGTTCCCCCAGACGCCGATCGTGGTGATGAACCTCACGAACGGTCCCGGGTTCGTGTATCTCCCGACCCGGGAGGCGTACGACCGCGGCGCCTACCAGGCCTGGCAGACGCCCTTGGCTCCCGGTGCCCTGGAGCTCCTGGAGTCCCACGCCGTGTCGGTCGTGGCCGGGCTGCTGGGGTAGCTCGACTTTCGAATCGCCCACTTTGCTCCATTTCCGGCCGAAATCGAACTAGTTGCGCGATTCGAACGGGATAGACTTGCTATAGCAAATCCCCGAGGTAGAGGAGAGACATGACCGCGCGCCCCGTCGCCATCGTCACCGGAGGCTCGGCCGGCATCGGCTGGGAGATCGGACAGCGACTCTCCGCGGACGGCTACCTCGTCGTCGCGACCGATCGCGTCCCCGGGCTCACCGCGGGCGAGAACCCCGCCGGGATCCTGTGGCGGGAGCTCGACGTCACCGACCATGCCGCCGTCGACCGGGTCTTCGGCGAGATCGAGGCGGAGCTCGGGCCCATCGAGGTGCTCGTGAACAACGCGGGCATCCAGCGCCACCGCGGGATCGAAGACCTCACGTGGGACGAGTGGTCCGCGGTCGTGGACGTGAACCTGCACGGGGTGTTCTCCGCGCTCCAGGCCGCCGGGAAGCGCATGCTCGACCGGGGCGAGGGCCGTATCGTCAACATCTCCTCCATCTCCTCGCGGGGTTCCGCGGGGCGGGCGCCGTATGCCACGACCAAGGCCGCCGTCATCGGACTCACCTCTACGGCCGGAGCGGAGTGGGCGTCGCGTGGGGTGCGCGTCAACGCGGTGGCCCCGGGCTACGTCGACACCGGGGTGTTCCGGCAGGGTGTGGAGCAGGGGACGCTGAGTCTGGACACGATCCTGTCCCGCATCCCCGCGAAGCGCCTGGCCGACGCGAGTGAGATCGCCGCGGCCGTGAGCTTCCTCGTCTCGGACCAGTCGCGCTACATGAACGGCCAGACCCTGTACGTCGACGGCGGGTTCATGGTGGACTACGGCGTGCCCCTCGCGAAGAAGCCCGAATGACCGCCGTCGCCCGGATCGACACGGCCACCGCCGTCCTGCCTCTTCCGGCTCCGCTGCAGCTCGGCGCGATGACGGTCACGCGGCGGGAGTATTCCGCGGTGCAGGTGACGGCGGACGACGGCACCACCGGGCTCGCCTACTGCCTGTCGCGGGAGGCCCCGATGGCGGAGATCGTCGACCGCCTGGTGGCGCCGCACGCGGTGGGGCTCGACGCCGACGACCCGGCCACCGCGTGGGACCGGATGCTCCGCGGCAGTGCGATCGTCGGACGGGTGGGACTCGTGCGGCGGGCGATCGGTCTCGTCGACATTGCCCTGTGGGACATCGCGGCCCGTCGAGCCGGCGTGCCGCTGTGGACCCTGCTCGGTACGGGTGACGCCGCGCGGGAGGGGATGCTCGTCGCCGCGTATCCGTCTCCGCAGCGCCCGCCGCGGGAGGTCGCGGACGAGGTGCTCGCGCAGGCGGAGGGCTGGGCGCAGGTGAAGATCTCGCGCATTCCCGATCCGGCATACATGCGCGAACTGCTCGCGATCCTCGGCGCAGAGCTTCCCACCTCGACCGGACTCGTGGTGGACGTGGGCTTCGGCTGGCCCGACGCGGAGGCCGCCGTGACGGAGGTCGCGCAGTGGGGCGACCCGCGCCTGGCCTGGCTGGAGGATCCGCTGCTCCCCGAGGACGCGGCCGGCGTGGCCCGGATCCGCCGGGAGACCGGACTGCCGGTGGCGGTCGGCGACGAGGTGACCGACCCCGCCGTGCTCCGGGCTCTGGTCGAGGTCGGCGAGGTCGACGCGCTGCGCCTCGACGTCGTGGCGATCGGCGGCATCACCCCCGCGCGTGAGCTCATCGCCTGGGCGGCGGAGCGCGGCGTCCCGGTGTCCGGACACGTGTACCCAGAGATCACGGCCCACCTCGGCATCCAGGTGGAGACCTTCGCCCGCGGGGTGAATCCCTACGACCCCGCACCCTCGTTCGTCTCGGGCGGGCCGCAGTTCGCCGGCACCGTCACGCCCCCCACGGCTCCGGGGCTCGGCTTCGGCCTCGATCCCGCCGTCTTCCGATTCGAGAGGGACTGACATGACACCTTCCCCGCGCAGCGTCGTGGTCACCGGCAGCGGCAAGGGCATCGGCCGCGCGGTGGCCGCGCGGCTCACCGCCGACGGCTGGATCGTGGTCGGGCTCGAACGCTCGCCCGGCTCCGGGACCGTGGAGGAGGGCATCGTCGCCGAGGTCGTGCTCGGCGACGCCTCCGACCGCAGTGTCCATCAGCGGGCGGCCGCCGCGGCGCGTGCCCGGGCTCCGCTGGCCGGGTGGGTCAACAACGCCGGCATCACGAAGCGCACGCCCCTGCACGAGCTCGACGAGACGGTCGTGCGGGAGATCGTCGACATCAACGGCTTCGGCTACCTCTGGGGCTGCTCGACGGCCGTCTCCGCGTTCGTCGACCAGGGTATCCCTGGGGCGATCGTGAACATTGGCTCTATCCACGGTCGATCGAGCTTCGTGGACCACGCCGCCTACGAGTTCACGAAGGGCGGCATCGACGCCCTGAGCCGCAGCGTCGCGGTGACATATGGCGGATTGGGCATACGGGCGAACACCGTCGCGCCAGGCGGGGTGCGCACTCCCCATCTGGAGGCACAGATCGCCAGGGCCGCCGACCCCGAGGCGGAGGAGCGGCTGCTCGCGGAGGGCCCGCCGATGGGACGCATCGCCCGCGCGGAGGAGGTCGCCGCGGTGACGGCGTTCCTGCTCTCCGATGAGGCCCCCTACCTCTCCGGTCAGTCCATCGCCGTCGACGGGGCGTGGACCGCGTCGTTCGGCGACATCGCCCTCGACCCCGCTCTGCGGAAGCGCTTCGACGAGCCGCCGACTTCATGACCGCTCCATGAGCGTTCTGAGACGCTGAGCATACTGAGAAGGGCCGGGAGAAACTCCCGGCCCTCCGTACGGGATCAGGTCACTGGATGGCGACGAAGACCTTGTCAGCCACCATGCCGGGGCGGACAGCGAGGACTCCGTCGGCCGGGGTCGGCACCTGCATAGCGTTGTTACCGGAGACGGAGGCGCCCTCGTACAGCGGTGACATGAGGTCGATCGGGTCCGATGCCATCACCATCTTGTCGAGCGGGTTCACCGTGTTTCCGTCGGCGGTGACGTAGTCGACTCCGACGAACGCTGGCATTCCACCTTCTGCGTCCTTGCCGGTGTACTGGATGGTGTAGTTGATGATGATGTACTCGGTTCCGGCGTCCGGGGCCTCGTTGTAGAGGTCCGATGCCGCGAGGAGCTGATCCTGAGCGTTCAGAGTCACCGAGTTGATGGTCACGGTCCACTCGTCAGCGGAGAGAGGCGTGCCCAGGGGGAGCGGGTTCTCGCGCGTGCCTTGCTCAGCCGCGGGGGCTTCCTCTTCGTCGGCGGTGTTCGCTTCTTCGCTGGTCGACGTCGGCTCTCCGACCTCGACGTCGGAGCCACCGAACGAATCGGTGAAGGCGGTCGCCACGACAGCGGTGAAGACGACGACGCCGACCACGGTACCGACCACCGAGACGATGATGGCGGCGATTCCCTGCCACTTCACCTTCCCCTTCAGGAAGAGGGATACGAGGCCGAGGATGAATCCGATGGGCAGGAGGACCCAGCCCACGATGAGTGCTCCGGGAATGCAGGCAAAGATGAAGCCGACAGCAGCCACGATCAGGGCGATGATGCCGAGGACGTTGCGCTGCTTCGTTTCCACCGGGCCGGGCGGCTGGGCGGTGGGGTATCCCGTTTGGGCCGGCGCCGCATACTCGGGCTGCTGCGACGATTCGGGTGTGCCGGGCGGCGGCGGGGTGTTGGTCATGGGCTCTCCTGATGCTGTGTATGTGCGGGGGCGCGCGACAATGCGATGGGACTCAAGGTCCCCGGTGAACACCCCCGCGTCCGACTGGACGTGTCTAAACCTAGTGCCTTGCGGAGACGCAGCGCCGCGGTGCGGTCGAGGTCCCGAAAGAGCCCCTGATGTCCCCGGTCCGTGCGACGATCCGCTCGTCGACGGGAGAACGGGATGCGCGGGGAAGCGACGGTTCTGCACGCCGATCTCGATGCGTTCTACGCCTCGGTTGAGCAGCGTGATGCGCCGGAGCTCCGCGGGCGTCCGGTGATCGTCGGCGGCGGGGTCGTGCTGGCCGCGAGCTACGAGGCGAAGGCGCGGGGCGTCCGCACGGCGATGGGCGGCCGGCAGGCGCGAGAGCTGTGCCCCGACGCCGTCGTCGTGCCGCCGCGGATGGAAGCCTACTCCGCGGCCAGCAAAGACGTCTTCCGCATCTTCCGCGACACCACCCCTCTCGTGGAAGGACTCTCCATCGACGAGGCGTTCCTCGAGGTCGGCGGCCTGCGGCGCATCGCCGGCACTCCCGAGGCCATCGCCGTCCGGTTGCGGGAGCGCGTGCGCGCCGAGGCGGGCCTGGCGATCTCGGTCGGCGTCGCCCGCACGAAGTTCCTCGCGAAGGTCGCGAGCGCGGTGAGCAAACCCGACGGACTCCTCGTCGTCGAGCCCGACCGGGAGGAGGAGTTCCTGCTGCCGCTCCCCGTCGAGCGGCTGTGGGGCGTCGGCGCGGTGACGGCGGAGAAGCTGCACCGCTACGGCATCCGCACGGTCGGCGAGCTCGCGGAGCTCGAGGCCGCGACCGCGGAGCGGATGCTCGGAAAGGCGACCGGAGCGCACGTCCATGCGCTCGCCCGCCTGCGGGATCCGCGTCCCGTGGACACGACCAGGCGCCGGGGATCGATCGGGTCGCAGCGGGCGCTCGGTGTCCGTCCCCGGTCGGCCGACGAGCTCGATGTCATCCTCACCCAGATCGTCGACCGGCTCGCGCGGCGTCTCCGCGACGGCGACCGCGTGTGCCGCACGGTGGTGCTGCGGCTGCGTTTCGGTGACTTCGCGAAGGCCACCCGTTCCCGGTCGCTGCGGGCGCCGACCGACCGCACGGCCCTGCTGCTCGCGGTCGCCCGGACGCTCCTCGCCGCGGCGCAGCCGGAGATCAGTGGCCGTGGGATCACCCTGCTCGGCCTCTCGTTCACCCAGCTGGACGCGGCCGACAACGTGGCGCCCGAGCTGCCGATCGACTGGGGTGACGAGTCCCGCCTCGACACCGTGCTCGACACGCTCCGCGACCGCTACGGCTCCGCCTCGGTCTCCCGCGCCGCCCACCTCGGCCGCGACCCCGGTTGGTCGTCCCCGGTGCTCCCGGAGCACCACTGACCCCTTTCGAATCGCCTGAATGGTCCCATTTCGGCCGGAAACACAGCCAATCGGGCGATTCGAAGCGGGTCAGGCCTTGAGCATCGACGCCCGGGAGATCACGCCGTCGACCACGTCGAAGGTCGCGATGGTCTCCGTCGCGACGCCGGCGTTGATGACCCGCTCCTGCGCGACGACCCAGCGGGAGCCGAACAGGACGCTCGTGTCGATGACGCAGGAGAGCTCGGGGTTCTGCAGGCGCGGCTCGTAGAAGGCGCGGATCGCGGCCGACCCGACGAGGGGCTCCGGCGCGACACCGGTGACCACGGCGTCGTCGGCATAGGTCGCCACGAAGGCGTCGAGGTCGTGGGCGTTGAAGGCGTCGAGCTGCGCCTGCACGGTGTCGAGGGCAGAACGGTCCAGGGCGGTGCGGTCAGTCAATGCGAACTCCTCCGTTGACGTCGTAGGTGGCTCCGGTGATGAAGCGGGCCCGCTCCGAGGCGAGCGACGCGATGATCCAGGCGACGTCCTCCGGCTGCCCGAACGCACCGAGGGGGATGCCCGACTCGAGCTTCGCGCGGCCCTCGCCCTGGAGCTGATCCGTGATCGCGCTGGCGACCGGGCCGGGCGTGACGGCGTTGACGCGGATGCCCTCGGCGGCGAGGTGCCGGGCGAAGCTGCGCGTGATCGCGAGGATCGCCCCCTTGCTGGCCGCGTAGTGAATGCCCGTCTGCAGCGCGCCGACCTGCCCGGCGATCGAGGCGATGTTGATGACCGAGCGGTCGCCGCCCGCGGCCCGGAGCAGGGGGAGCGCCGCACGGGTGAGCAGGAACGTGCCGCGGGCGTTCGTCTCCAGGACGAAGTCCCACTCCTCGATGTCGATCTCGGGGTACGGGGTGTACGGGCACACGCCGCCGTTGTTGACGAGGACGTGCAGGTCGCCCCAGGCGGCGGTGACCTCCGTGATGAGCGCGGTGATCGATTCCGGGTCACGGAGGTCGAGGCGCGACACGCGGACGTCGGGGGAGCCGGCGGCGCGGCACTCCTCTGCCACGCGTGCGGCTTCGGCCTCGCGTCCGGCGTAGGTGATCCAGAGGGCGACGCCCTCCCGGGCGAGTTCGAGGGCGGCGGCGGTTCCGATGCCGGAACTGGCGCCCGTGACGAGTGCGCGGCGAACAGTCATGACTAAACGCTATAGCAATGACACGGCTCGGGCACAGCCCGGTAGGAGAGAATCGCTAGATGCTATAGCATCGCATCCATGACCGCGCCGCTCATCCTCGTCACCGACTGCGACCTTCCGGGAACCGTCATCGAAGACACCCTCCGCGCCGCCGGCCTCCGTGCCGAGCGGGCCGCCTCCGGCAGTCCGGACGACATCGCTGCCGCCGGGGCCGACGCCGAGGCGCTGGTCGTGCAGTGGGCACGCATCGACGGCGCCCTCATGGACCGCCTGCCGAACCTCCGCTTCATCAGCCGGGTCGGCATCGGCTACGACATGATCGACGTCGAGGCCGCCACGGCCCGCGGCATCGCCGTCGCGAACACGCCGAGCTACTGCATCGAAGAGGTCGCCGCGCACACCGTCGCGATGATCATGAGCCAGGCCCGCGGCCTCTCCGCCTACGACCGGGCCGTGCGCGACGGCGTCTGGAAGGCCGTCGACGCCCGGCCGCTCGCCGTGCGCCCCTCCTCCACCACCGTGTCGGTGCTCGGCTTCGGGCGCATCGGATCGATCGTGGCCCGCGGATGCCGGGCGCTCGGCTTCCGCGTGCTCGTCGCCGACCCGTACGCTTCCGACGATGCCGTGCGCGACGCGGGCTGCGAGCCCGTCGACATCCCGTCGGCGATCGCCCGCGCCGACATCCTCACCCTGCACGTGCCGCTGACGGACGAGACCCGCCACCTGATCGACGCCGAGGCGCTGGCGACGATGAAGCGCGAAGCGGTGATCGTGAACACCTGCCGCGGCCCGCTCATCGACGAGGACGCGCTAGCCGCGGCGCTGCGTGGCGGACGGCTCGCCGGTGCCGCGCTCGACGTCTTCGCGGAGGAGCCTCTCCCCGGCACCTCCCCGCTGCGGGTGCTCGGCAACGTGCTCCTCACGCCGCACGCCGCCTGGTACTCGCCGGAGGCTCTGGCCGACCTCCCCGTGCACGCCGCCGAGAACGTGATCCGCTCGCTCGCCGGCGAGGCCGTGCCCATCGTCAACCCGACCTTCGCCGCCGCGCGCTGAGAGGACTCCCATGGAACTGCTGCGACTCGGCGCGATCGGCCACGAGCGTCCCTACGTCCGCGATGACGAAGGCGTGGTGCGCGATCTCGGATCCCTGACCCGCGACATCGACGGCGCCTTCCTCGCCGCGGGTGGCATCGCCCGCGTGCGCGCGGCGCTGGCCGACGGCTCGCTGCCGGAGGTGGAGATCACGGGGCTGCGCGTCGGCGCCCCCGTGGCGCGGCCGACCGCCGTGATCTGCATCGGACAGAACTACGCGGCGCACGCGGCGGAGTCGGGCGCCGAGCCGCCCGCACAGCCGGTGGTGTTCTTCAAGCACCCGAACACGGTCGTGGGGCCGGACGACGTCGTGCTTCTCCCCCCGGGCGCCGAGAAGGTCGACTGGGAGATCGAGCTCGCGGTCGTCATCGGCCGCACGGCGCGGTACCTGCCCTCCGTCGAGGCCGCGCGCGACGTGATCGCCGGCTACACGATCTCGAACGACGTGTCCGAGCGGGCGTATCAGCTCGAGGTCTCCGGAGGACAGTGGTCGAAGGGCAAGTGCTCCGAGACGTTCAACCCCCTCGGCCCCGCGCTGGTGCCCGCCGACGAAGTCGACCCTCAGACGCTGCGCCTTCGGTCCTTCGTGAACGGCGAACCGCGGCAGGACTCCTCCACGGCCGACATGATCTTCCCGGTGCTGCGGCTCGTGCACGAGCTCAGCCACTACCTCGTGCTCGAACCGGGAGACATCATCAACACCGGCACCCCACAGGGCGTCGCGCTGTCCGGACGCTTCCCCTACCTGCAGGACGGCGACGAGATGACGATCGAGATCGAACGGCTCGGCCGCCAGCGCCAGCGCACGGAGCGGGTCCGTCTCGGGTGAGGCCTGTGCCCGGGGCACGGTTCCTTTCGCTGAGTGCAACCGTGTCCCGGGTAGAGGCCTCTCCCGGACGCCCGCGCACTCAGGCAGCCGCGCCAACTCAGGCGAGTGGAGGGGAAAGGTGCCTGATGCCGCGCGTTCGCCTGTCGCCGCGAACGGGTCACCCGGCGAAGGGGAGGACCGGGAGGCCGTGCACCCCGGGACGGACCGCGAACACCGAGCCCGCGGCGGTGCCGTGATCGGACGGCAGACCCTGCGCGGAGGTCGTGATGAAGAGCGTGCCGAGGTCGTCGCCGCCGAAGGTGCAGGCACTGACCTGGGGCACCGGCAGCACGATGTCCTCGCGCACGGTGCCGGAAGGCTCGAACCCCCGCACGCGGCCCCCGCCCCACAGTGCGACCCAGACGCTGCCGTCCGCCGCGACCGTGAGGCCGTCGGGCACGCCGTCGTCTTCGGGGATGTGCGCGAACACCCGGCGTCCGCGGAGGTCGCCCTCGGCCACGTCGAACACGTCGATCCGGCCGGTGTCGGTGTCCACGTAGTAGACGCGGCGGCCGTCCGGGGAGTAGCTGACGCCGTTGGACGAGGTCACGCGGGGGAGCACCGTGGTCACGTCGAGGGCGGCGTCGATGCGCAGCACGGTCCCGGCACCTTCGGTGGAGTCCGTGGACATGGATCCGGCCAGGAGCCGTCCTCGGGGGTCGCAGCAGCCGTCGTTCATGCGCACCGCGCCGTCGTCGAGCAGGGTCGCGACGGGACGGGCCTCCGCGTCGGGGCCGTCGGCGAGGTAGAGGGTGCGCGCGCCCACCGCCACGAAGCCCCCGGACGTCCGCGGACGGAAGAACGCGAGGTACTCGTCGTCGATGTGCTGGCGGACGATCTCGTCGCCGCGGAGGGTGAGCAGGTCGCCCGCGTCCCCATCGACCCAGCGCAGGCCGCCCCACCCGGGCCACCAGACCGGGGCCTCGGCGTGGACGGCGACCGGGCCGGTCACGTTCTCGGGAGTCATGCGCCCTCCGCCGTTCGCCGCGGGTCGGTCACGGGCAGCGGCTCCGGGACGGGTTCGGCATGATCCGCCGATGCGGCCGTCGCGGACGGAAGCTCTTTCGCGACCTGTTTCTCGAGCACGGTCACGGCCTCGTCCGAGAGCAGGATGAGGCCGTCGAGCTCCTCGCGCACCCGCTTGTATGCGATGTTCCGCTCGGACTGCGTCGCCGACTCGTCCACAGCCACCTTGAGGAGCTGCTGCGCGCGGTCGAGACGCTTGCGCTCGGCCTCGGTGAACGTCGAGTCGCGCAGCCGGCGGGCGTCCTTCTCCGCGATCTCGAACGCGACGGCGTAGTCGCCGACGGCCTGCAGGTACTCTGCGATCTGCTGCTCCGACAGCTTCGCGTCGGGGGAGGCGGGGCGCAGCGCATCCGCGGTCTTCTTCGCGCGGAGGAAGGCGGCCGTGAGCGGCTGGCGACCGTCGCTCATCGCGGGGAAGGCGATGAGCTTGGCCACGTCGAGCTCGTAGTCCAGCCAGCGCGCGGTGATCTCGTCGTGCTCCGCGAAGAGGCGGGCGAGCAGGTCGTCGGGCGCCACCGACGCGGTCGTGTCGACCACGGTCGGACCCCGGCGCTTCGCGTGCTGCCCGGCCGCGCGCGCCTCGATCTCGGCCGTCTTCAGCTGCGCCTTCATGCGCAGTGTCTCCAGCCGGCGCTCGTGCCGACGCTTGGAGCTGCGCTCCCAGGCCTTGGCGGCTCCGCCGGCCATGCCCATGATCGGGAAGACGAGCCACCAGTAGTCACCCGCGAAGTTCCAGAAGCCCCGGATGAACTCGTCCATGATGGGTTCAGCCTACTGCGCGACGGCGGTTCGCCGGGGGTCCGCACGAGAGGAAGGGCGGCCGGATGAAGAGCGTCGGCATCGTCGGCATCGAGAACAGCCACGCGACGGAGATCGTGCGCTTCCTGAACGCCGACGCCGCGGAGGTGCCCGTACGGATCACGGCTCTCGTCGCGGGGGAGCCGGAGCGCACCCGGGAACTGGCGGACCTCGGGGGCATCGAACGCGTCGTCGACGACGCGGCCGCGCTTCGCGGCACGGTGGATGCGCTCATCGTGACCGCTCGCGACGGTGCCGACCACCGTGCTCTCGCCGTCCCCTTCCTCGAGGCCGGAGTGCCGGTGTGGGTGGACAAGCCGCTCGCGGCGACCGTCGCCGATGCCGATGCGATCCTGGCCGCCGCGGAGCGTGGGCGGGCGCCCGTCACCTCATCGTCCACGCTCCGCTGGCTCGCCGACACCGCGGAGCTCACGACGGAGGCGGCCCGCGTCGGGGAGGTCCAGGCGGTGACCGTCACCGGTCCCGCCGATCCGGACAGCCCGTACAGCGGCATCTTCTTCTACGGCATCCACATCGCCGATCTCGCGCAGGTCCTGCGGCCCGGCACCGCGGAGGACGTCGAGGTGCGGTTCCTTCCCGCGGGTATCGTCGTCCGCTCCCGCGTCGACGGTGTGCCGGTGACGCTGGAGTTCGTGCGGCCGGACGGCGATCGTCAGGTGCCGTTCCGGGCGACCGTCGTCGGCCGCCACGGCATCGC
Source organism: Zhihengliuella sp. ISTPL4 (assembly GCF_002848265.1). GTDB lineage: Bacteria > Actinomycetota > Actinomycetes > Actinomycetales > Microbacteriaceae > Microbacterium. Next base: position 2,448,435 of record NZ_CP025422.1, on the reverse strand, counting down.
GAGTCGGGAGATCCCGATCGGCCCCGGGTACGTGCGGCCCGGCGTCCGCGCCTTCGCCGGGATGCTCGAGACCGGCGAGCTCCCCGTCCCCGCGTCCGAGATGCGCGCTCCGATCGCCGTGCTCGAACAAGTCGCCGAGGCGCTCGCCTCCCGCTGACCCGGGCGGCGACACCATCCGTTCATGAAGCGTTCGGATACGGGTACGGCGGTCTCGTAATTGCCCGTCACCTTCGGGAGTTGGAATACCGATGGTCTCGGAATCCCGGGGCCTCACCTCCCGAAAGGTCATCATGCGCCGCTTCACCCTGCCCGCCGTCGGCCTCCTGGGCGTGGCCGCCCTTGCCCTCACCGGATGCCAGACCCCCACCGCCGATGCGGCCCCCGCCGACCCGGACGCCCCGATCACGATCGCCACGATCCCCGTCGGCGACGACCCCACGGCCGAGAACCCCATCGAGGTGTTCGGCGCGCTGCTGGAGGAGGCGACGGGCCGCGAGGTCGAGATCACCGACGTTCCCGACTACCTCAGCGTGGTGGAGGCCATCCGTGCCGACCACGTCGATATCGGGATCATGAGCGGATTCCCGTCCGCGCTCGCCGTGAACACCGGCGAGGTCGATGCCCTCGTCGCGTTCGAGGGCGACGGGAAGCCTGTGTCCACCTGCGTCGTGCTCGCCGACTCGCCCGTGCAGACGGTCGAGGACCTCGCGGGGAAGACCGTCGCGTTCGCGGATCAGGCCTCCAGCTCCGGCTATTTCATGCCGGTCTACATGCTGCACGAGGCCGGGCTGGAGCAGGGCGAGGATTACGAGGCCATCTTCGCGGGGGGCCATGAGGGCAGCTTCGCGGCCCTGGAGCAGGGGCAGGTGGATGCCGCGTGCACCGCCGTCATGCTCACCGAGCTCGGCGCACCGATGTTCCCCTTCGCGGACGGCGAGTGGCGTGCGGTCGGCGAGAGCCCCGCCATGGACGTCGCCGGCGCCGTACTCGGTCGTCCCTCACTCGACGACGAGACGCGCACCGTCATCCAGGACGGTATCGCCGCCGTGTTCACCCCCGAGAACGCCGAGAAGCTGGGCGCCTTCGGGTCGTTCGCGGCCGCCCCGCAGACCGTCGACCCGGAGGACAGCGCGTTCGAGTCCTTCGCGGAGATCGCGGCCGTCGCGGGCGTCGAGCTGAAGGACCTCCAGTGACGGGCATGAGCGTCGCCGCCGTGGCTGCCCGGCACCAGGATGCCGGACGCACGCCGACGGCCGAGGTGCGCCAGGCGCCGCCGCTCGTCAGCGTCCGCGGTCTGCGCGTCGCCTACGACACCACGACGGTGCTGGACGGCGTCGACCTCGACCTCTTCCCCGGCGAGATGGTCGCTCTCCTCGGGGCTTCCGGGTCGGGGAAGTCCACGCTGATGCGGAGCCTGACGGGATTCGCGCCCATCGCCGCCGGATCGGCGCGGGTCGCCGGACACGACGTCACGAATCTGGCGCGCGGCGAGCTGCGCACGCTGCGGTCAGAGGTGGGGCAGGTCTTCCAGCAGTTCAACCTCATCCCGCGCCTCAGCGTCCTCACCAACGTCCTGACCGGGGCGCTGCACACCGCGGGACCTCTCAATCTCGTCGGCGGTTTCACGAGCGCGGATCGCCGCCGGGCCCTCCACCTGCTCGACCGCGTCGGGATCGCGCACAAGGCGGCGGCGCCGGCGCGGTCGCTGTCCGGCGGCCAGCAGCAGCGCGTGGCGATCGCCCGCGCACTCATGCAGCGGCCGAAGCTGATCCTCGCCGATGAGCCGGTGGCCTCGCTCGACCCGAAGCTCGCCGACTCCGTGCTCGGACTGCTTCGCGAGATCGCGGTGCAGGACGGGATCCCGGTGCTCGTGAGCCTGCATGTGCTGCCACTCGCCCTCGCGCACAGCGACCGCATCGTCGGACTGCGGCACGGGGAGATGCTCGTCTCCGGCGTCACGTCGCAGCTGGACGCGGCCGCACTGGAGGCCCTGTACGACGACGAGGAGCACGGCGATGACCACGACCGTTGAGCGCCAGGACCGGACCGTACGCCCCCAGCTCGACCCGGCGGAGCGCGCCCGGCTCGAGAGCGCCTTCCGGGTCCCCCGCGCCCGCTTCCTCCTCGGCATCCCGGTCGCCGCCCTCCTGCTGTTCTGGTCGTTCGCCGGAGCCGGGTTCGACTTCGTGAAGCTCGGCGAGGGCGCCGTCAACATGGGGGAGTTCCTGTCCCGGTTGTTCCCGCCTGACTTCTCGAAGATCGGCACCATCCTCGCGCTGCTGCTGGAGACGTTCCAGATGGCCGTCGTCGGCACGGTCCTCGGCGCGGTGCTGTCCCTGGTCGTCGCGTTCGGGGCGACGTCGACCCTCGCGCCGCGGTGGCTGTACTACCCGACGCGCTGGATCATGAACATCATCCGTTCCGTGCCCGACCTCGTCTTCGCCCTCATGTTCGTCTCGGCGGTGGGGCTCGGACCCTTCGCCGGCATCCTCGCGATGACGCTCGGTTCCATCGGATCGATCGGGAAGATCTTCGCGGAGGCCATGGAGCAGGTCGACCGGGGTCCCGTCGTCGCGATGGAGGCGGTCGGCGCCTCGAAGCGCCAGGTGATCCAGTACGCCGTGCTCCCCCAGGCGGCACCCCTGCTCACCTCGTACACGCTGCTGCTGTTCGAGGGGAACGTCCGCGGCGCGACGATCCTCGGTCTCGTCGGCGCCGGCGGCATCGGCCTGGAGCTGACGACCGCCATGCGCATGTACGACTACGGCCACCTCAGCGCCATCATCCTCTGCATCATCGTGCTCGTCACGCTGATCGACCAGGGCAGTGCCCTCATCCGAAGGAGAATCACATGACCACGATCGACACCGATCTCATCCTCAGCGCGCCGGTCAATCTGCGCGACCTCGGCGGCATCGCCATCGACGGCGGGGTGCTCCGTCCGGGTCTGGCCATCCGCACCGACGACCTCGCCTACGTGACAGCGGACGTCGCGGACGAGCTCCTCGCGGGCGGGCTGACGGCCATCATCGACCTGCGCTCGCCGCTCGAGGTCTCGGTCACCGGCCGGGGTCCGCTCGGTGAGCACCCGGTGGCGTACCACCACCTCCCGCTCATCGCCGACGTCGGCGCATCGATGGATCGGGAACACCCGGCGCTGACGCACGAGGCCATGGGGCTGATGTACCTGCGCATGGTGGAGGGGGCGGCGCCGCAGCTCGTGACCGCGCTCAACGTCATCGCGCACACCCCGGGAGCGACGGCGTTCCACTGTGCGGCGGGGCGCGACCGCACCGGAGTCCTCGCCGCGATGCTGCTGCTCGCCCTCGGGGCCGGGGACGACGACATCGTGGCCGACTACGCGCGCACCGGCGACAACATGGTCGCGATCATGGCCCGCACCGCTCCGGTCATGGGAGCGATGTGGAAGGCGCTCGGCTTCGACCTCGACGCGCGGGACGCGTCGGCGGCGCTGCTGGAGGGGTCGATGGACGTGTCCATGCGCAGCCTCCTCGACACGCTCCGGGCTCAGCACGGCGACCCGCTGGCACCCCTCCGTGCGGCCGGCCTGTCGGATGCCACGATCGCGCGACTGCGTGAGCGGGCGCTGGCCGCGTGACGATGTCGACGATGGATGCCGGGGCTGCGCTGCGGCGTCGGCCCGGCCGTCCCCGCGACGAGGACATCGACGGGCAGATCGTCGCCGCCACGCTGGAGATCATCGACGCGGGAGAGGACGTGACCGTCGCGCGGGTCGTCGCCCGGAGCGGCGTGAGCAGGGCGGCCCTGTATCGGCGGTGGCCGTCGCTGACCACGCTGATCGCGGCGGCGCTGGACGTGGGGCGCGAGGTTCCTCCGGAATACCCGAAGGACGCCGACCTGCGCGAGATCGTCCTCACGGGTCTCGGGCTCGGGGTGGAGGGCGTGGCCCCGTCCGCACCGGGGTACTCCGAGGAGCGGTTCCGTCAGCGCATCCGCCTCGTCATGTCCGATCGGGCGTTGCAGAAGGCGTACTGGGAGTCGCACGTCTCCCGCCGTCGGGTCCCGCTGCAGAACGCTCTGCGGGCCGGCGTCGCACGCGGCGAGCTCCGGGCGGATCTCGACGTGGAGGCGTGCTTCGACGCGGTCGCCGGAGTCGCGTACTACCAGCTTGTCGTCCGCGGCGACCGGATCAGCGACCCGACCGTCGTGGCTCGCCTGCGCGCCGCCATCGAGGTGATCTGGCGCGGCATGGTGGCCTGACGTGCCCGGCCGAGCGGGCTCAGGCCTTCGTGAGGTCTTGCGCGAGCATGAGGATGATCCCGCTGGGGCCGCGGAGGTAGGTCAGCCGGTAGATGTCCCGGTAGTTCGCGACGCCGCGCAGGGGATGGAATCCGTGCCGGGCGGCGATGGCGAGGGAGGCATCGATGTCGTCGACGGAGAAGGCGATCCGGTGCATGCCGATCTCGTTCGGCCGCGTCGGCTCCGTCTCGATCGCCTCGGGGTGGATGTACTCGAACAGCTCGATCTGCCCGTGCCCGTCCGGGGTCTGCAGCACGGCGATCCGTGCGTGGTTCCCGTCGAGCCCGACCGCGGTGGACGCCCACTCGCCGCTCACCTCGTCCCGTCCGACCACGGACAGCCCCAGGTCGGTGAAGAAGGCGATGGTGGCGTCGAGGTCGCGCACGGCGATCCCGATGTTCTCGAGGGCGATGGCCATGCCCGCGATGCTACTCCGGCGTCAGCGACCCAGCTTCTCGGCGCAGGCCACGCAGTACTCCGCGAACGGGCGCACCTCCAGGCGCTCCGGCGGGATGGGCCTGCCGCAGCGCGCGCAGATGCCGTAGGTCCCGGCGTCCATCCGCATCAGCGCCTCGTCCACCTGGCGGAGCTCGGCCTGCGCGGCCTCGGCGAGCCCCGACAGTCGCGACCACTCCGACGAGAGCGTCACCCCTTCCGGGTCGTGTTCGTCATCGTCGTTCGAACCCTCGCGGTCGTGCATGAGCTCCGCGAGGGTGGTCGCCGTCGCCGTGACGCGGGCCTCGGCCTCGGCGCGGCGCTCTTCCAATAGCGCTCGCAGATCCATGCGCCCACTCTAGGCCCAGCGACACCCGCGCCATCGCGGGTCCAGGCGTCCGCGCGGGTTCAGGCGACACCGGCAGCCAGTGCCTGAACTCCCGCGCCCGCCTGTCCTCTCCGGACAGCCTGCCCCCGCGACCGCGATTCAGCCGCGACGCTCGGCCCGGGTGCGCGGAGCCTCCACGGTGGGCACGGAATCGGTGTGCACGCTGGGGTGATCCCGCTCCAGCGCCGCGCCCTCCATGTCGACGTTCGGGATGATGCGGTCGAGCCACTTCGGCAGCCACCAGGCCGAGCGTCCGAGCAGGTGCATGAGCGCGGGCATCAGCAGCATCCGCACGACGAACGCGTCGAGCAGCACGCCGAACGCGAGACCGAACCCGATGGACCGGATGATGGTCGACTCCGAGAACACGAACCCGCCGAACACCGACACCATGATGAGCGCGGCCGCGATGACGACCGAGCGCCCGGCCCGGAAGCCCTGCGCCACGGCATCGCGCGCGGAGGCGCCGTGCACATAGGCCTCCCGCATCCCCGACGCGAGGAAGAGCTGGTAGTCCATCGCGAGCCCGAACAGGATGCCGACGAGGATCACCGGCAGGAAGCTCAGGATCGGACCGGTGCTGTGCAACCCGATGAGGTCGGCGCCCCACCCCCACTGGAACACCGCGACGATGAGCCCGTACGTCGCGAAGAGCGACAGCACGAACCCTCCCGTGGCGATGAGCGGCACGAGCAGCGAGCGGAACACGACGATCATGATGAGCAGCGACAGCCCCACGACGACCACGAGGTACAGCGGGAGCACGCTCGCCAGGGCCTCGGAGATGTCGATGTTGGTGGCGGCCTGACCGGCGACGCCGAGGGTGATGTCGCCGTCGATCTCGGGCAGTCCCCGGAGATCCTGCACGAGCTTCTCGGTGGAGGCGCTGTTCGGGCCCTCGGCAGGCAGCACCTGGAAGGCGAGGAGCGTGTTGTCGTCCGACGTCGCGATGGGCGCGACCGCGACCACGTCGTCCTGCTCGGCGATCTTCTCCGCGACGGTCACCTGCGTGGCCAGGAGGTCGTCGTCGCTCACGGCGTCGTCGAGGGTCGCGGTGACCAGGAGCGGCCCGTTCGCCCCCTCGCCGAATTGCTCGTCGACGGTCTGGAACGCGCGGTAGCTGGTGGAATCGGCGGGCTCACTCGACCCGTCCGGGAGACCGAGCCGCATCGACATCGCGGGGATCGCGATGACGAGCAGCGCGACCACGCTGACGAGCGCGGTGACGACGGCGCGCAGCGTCGACATCCGGCGTACGGGCTTCCCGGCCGCGTGCTCCTGGCCGATGGTCGCCCGCGCCTTGCGGCCGAGCAGGCGGGTGCCGACGAGGCCGAGGATCGCCGGGGCGAGGGTCACGGCCACGAGCACGGCGACCGCGACGCAGACCGCTCCCACCGTGCCCATGAGGCCGAGGAACGGCACGCCCGTCACGTTGAGGGCGAGGAGCGCGACGATGACCGTGGTCCCCGCGAACACCACCGCGGTCCCGGAGGTGCCGGTGGCCAGGCCGATGGACTCGCGCACGGGCGACCCGGCCAGCAGCTGCTTGCGGTGCCGGTTCACGATGAAGAGGGAGTAGTCGATGCCGACAGCGAGCCCCAGCATCACGCCGAGGACGGGAGTGACCGAGGCCATGTCGACGACGCCGGAGAACGCCAGCGACGCCGTGACGCCCACGCCGACGCCGACCACGGCCGTGACGATGGGCAGGGCCGCGCCGATCAGCGAACCGAGCATGACGATGAGCACGACCGCGGCGAACGCGAGACCGATGGCCTCGCCGACGCCGAAGATCTCCGGCACGCCCTGGGCGATGTCGGTGCCGAAGTCGACCGTGACGCCGTCGATCTCCTCGTCCTGGAAGTGGGCGATGGTGCTCTGCTTGGTTTCTTCGGCGAGCTCCAGGCGCGGGTCGACGAAGGAGACGTTGACGATCGCCGTGGAGCCGTCCTCCGAGACGACGCCGATGCCGTCCGCGAGGTCGAGGAGCGTCGTGCCGAGCTCCAGCTGCTCCGCGTTGTCGGCGAGCTCGTCGCGGTTCGCGTCGATGGTGGCCTGCTGCGCGTCGAGCTGAGCGAGCTGGGCGTTCAGCTGCGCGAGCTGCGCGTCGAGCGCGGCGGTCTGCGCGGCCGGCGCGCCGGCGGCCTCCGCCTGAGCCCGCGCGCCTTCGAGCTGGGTGATCCCGGCCTCGAGCTGGGTCCGTCCGGCGTCGAGCTGCGCCTGTCCGGCATCGAGTTGGGCGCGACCGTCGTCCAGCTGGGCCTGGCCGTCCGTCAGCTCCTTCGTCTGCTCGTCCTGCTGCCGCTGAGCGTCGAACGGGTCGACGACGGAGGCGACGCCGTCGAGGTCCTCCGCGCTCGCGGCGAGGTCGGAGATCGCCTGCTTCTGCTCGTCGGTGAACGGCTCGCCGTCATCGGTCTTGTAGACGATGGTCCCGGTGCCACCGGCGGTGTCGGGCAGCTTGTCGGCGAGCTGATCGGTGACCTCGCCGGAGGCGGTGCCCGGGATGTCGAAGCTGTTGCTCAGCGTGCCGCCGAACGTGAGGAAGGCGCCGACGCCGAGCCCGAGGATGAGCACCCAGGAGACGATCACCGTCCATGCTTTGCGCGCAGCGAAAGAACCCAGACGGAACAGCAGTGAAGCCACGTGATCTCCTTCAGACGAAAAGAGCATACGGCACGTCTCGTCTAGGGATCTGTGGCTATCCTGAACGCATGGTGAACGAGCATCGCAGCGGCCCCGTGCGCAGCACCGCGGCCCGCGAGGCGATCCTCGACGCGACGGCCCGGCTCTTCCACAATCAGGGATACGACCGGCTCACGATCGAGGGCATCGCCAAGGAGGCCAAGGTCGGCAAGCAGACGATCTACCGCTGGTGGCCGTCGCGCGGCGCCCTCATCGGGGAATGCCTGGCCGAGGGGCGTCTCATCCCCGTGGACTTCGTCGTGCCCGACACCGGAGACCTCTCCGCCGACGTGGAGACCTGGCTGCGCAGCGTGCTGTCGATCCTCGAGAAGCCGCAGGGCGGGGTGCTGCTGCGGTCGCTCGTGGCCGCGGCCACGGAGGACGCCTCGGTCGGCGCGCACCTCGGGGAGAGCCTCGGGGTGGAGAAGTACCTGTCGGAGCGTCTCCGCGGCGGCATCCGCGACGGTCAGCTTCCGGACGACGCCCCGGTCGAGCAACTCGGCCGCGCGATCCTCGGGGCCATCATCGTGGAGTCCCTCGGCCGCGAGGCCCACGATCCCGGCTCCGTCGTCGCCCTGACCCGCTACCTCTTCGCCCGCTGAAATCTGCGACGTCGGGTCAGCCGAGGAGGATGGTCAGCACGGTCGCGCCGCCGCCACCGAGGATCAGCGCCACGATGACCGTCCACGCAACGATGCGGATGCGCCGGTTGCGCTTCTCGCCGAGGTCGCCGTAGTCCTCGCTGAGGCCGTCGCCGCTCATCAGGCCACCGGCTCCGTGACGGTCGGACCGAAGTACGACGGCAGCGTGGCCTGCGAGCGCTCGCGGAGCTCGGCGGCCGAGACGGTGAAGACGTCCTGCACCTCGAGCTGCGGCTCGCTGTCCGTGACGCCGATGCGGGCGACCGGGTAGCCGCGGCCCTCGCAGAGCCCGCGGAACTTCACGTCGTCCTCGCGGGGGACGGTCACGATCACGCGGCCGGTCGACTCGGAGAACAGGGCGGTCGCGGCGTCCACGTCATCGCGCTCGATGATCTCGTTGAGCCAGACGCGGGCGCCGACGCCGAAGCGCATGACGCCCTCGGCCAGGGCCTGCGCGAGACCCCCTTCGGAGAGGTCGTGCGCGGAGGAGATGAGCCATTCGTCCCGGGCCGCGGCGAGCAGGCCGGCCAGGCGCTTCTCGCCCGCGAGGTCGACCTTCGGCGGGCGGCCGCCGAGGTGCTGGTGCACGACCTCGGCCCACGCGGAGCCGGAGAGCTCGGTCGACGTGGTGCCGAGCAGGTAGATGTTCTGCCCCTCGTCCTGCCAGCCGGACGGGATGCGGCGGGAGACGTCGTCGATGATGCCCAGCACGCCGACGAGCGGGGTCGGGTGGATCGGGACGTCGCCGGTCTGGTTGTAGAACGAGACGTTGCCGCCGGTGACCGGGGTGCCCAGTTCGTAGCAGCCGTCCGCGAGGCCGTCGACGGTCTGCCCGAACTGCCACATGACCTCGGGGTTCTCGGGGGAACCGAAGTTGAGGCAGTCGGTGATGGCCGTCGGCACGGCACCGGTGACGGCGACGTTGCGGTACGCCTCGGCGAGCGCGAGCTGCGCGCCCGCGTACGGGTCGAGCTGGCAGTAGCGGCCGTTGGCGTCGGTCGCGACGGAGAAGCCCAGGCCGGACTCCTCGTCCACGCGGATCATGCCGGCGTCGTCGGGGAAGCTCAGGGCCGTGTTGCCGAGCACGTAGTAGTCGTACTGGTTCGTGATCCAGCTCGTGTCCGCGAGGTTCGGGGAGGCGACGAGGGCGAGGAACTGCTCGCGCAGCGTCTCCGGGTCGTTCGCGCGCGGCAGGTTCTCGGCGGCGTCGGCCTGCAGGGCGTCGATCCACGTCGGGTAGGCGACCGGGCGGTCGTAGACGGGGCCGTCGACCGCGACGGTCGAGGGGTCGACGTCGACGATGCGCTCGCCCTGCCAGTCGATGATGAGGCGTCCGTCGCCGGTGACCTCGCCGAGCACGGAGGTCTCGACCTCCCACTTGTTCACGACGGCCAGGAAGGCGTCGAGCTTCTCGGGGGCGACAATCGCCATCATGCGCTCCTGCGACTCCGACATGAGGATCTCCTCGGCCGTGAGCGTGGGGTCGCGCAGCAGCACGTTATCGAGCGAGACGTGCATGCCGCTGTTGCCGTTGGCCGCGAGCTCGCTGGTCGCGCAGGAGATGCCGGCGGCACCGAGATCCTGGATCGCCTCGACGAGCTCGCCGCGGTAGAGCTCCAGACAGCACTCGATGAGCACCTTCTCGGCGAACGGGTCGCCCACCTGCACCGCGGGGCGCTTGGTCGGGCCGGTCGAGTCGAACGAGTCGGACGCGAGGATGCTCGCGCCGCCGATGCCGTCGCCGCCCGTGCGCGCACCGAACAGGACGACCTTGTTGCCGACGCCGGTCGCGTTCGCGAGCTTGAGGTCTTCGTGGCGCAGCACGCCCACCGCGAGCGCGTTCACGAGCGGGTTGGCCTGGTAGACGCTGTCGAAGACGGTCTCGCCGCCGATGTTCGGAAGGCCCAGGCAGTTGCCGTAGAAGCTGATGCCGCTCGTCACGCCGTGCACGACGCGGGCGGTGTCAGGGTGGTCGATCGCCCCGAAGCGCAGCGCGTCCATGACCGCGACGGGGCGGGCGCCCATCGAGATGATGTCGCGGACGATACCGCCGACGCCGGTCGCCGCGCCCTGGAACGGCTCGATGAACGACGGGTGGTTGTGCGACTCCGCCTTGAAGGTGACGGCCCAGCCCTCGCCGACGTCGACGACGCCCGCGTTCTGGCCCATGCCGACCATGAGGCGTTCCTTCATCTCGTCGGAGACCTTCTGGCCGAAGCGGCGCAGGTAGTTCTTGCTCGACTTGTAGGAGCAGTGCTCCGACCACATCACCGAGTACATCGCCAGCTCGCCCGAGGTGGGGCGGCGGCCGAGGATCTCCTTGATGCGCGCGTACTCGTCGTCCTTGAGCCCGAGGGCGCCGTAGGGCTGCTCCTTCTCGGGCGTCGCGATCGCGTTCTCGACGGAGTCGGGGACGTGCTGGGGGGAAGGTGCAGGGGCGGTGGTCACGCGCACTCCAAAGGAAGGGGCCGGCGGGGCGTGTCCAGTCTACCGATGCGGGTCGGGCGGGACGCCCGCCTCTAGGGTGTGGGTATGCATCGTCGCCCCCGCCTCCTCCTGGTCGGGTTGGTCGCGGTCCTCGCTCTCGCCGGGTGCGCCCCGGACGCGAAGCCCACGCCCGAGCCCACCCGCACGACCGCCGCGTCACCGACCCCGACGCCGACCCCGACGGAGGAGCCGATCGTCGCTCCGGATGCGGCGTTCGCGGTGACCTGCGCGGACGTGGCTGCCGCTGTGGAGAGCCTCGGTGTCCAGGCGGCCGATGTCCAGGACGCCATGGCACTCGCCTCCGCGCCGAACTGGTACCCGGGGCCCGCGCAGTACATGATGCACCGTGCGGGCGGCATCGCCTGCGCGTCGAGTGACCGCGAAAGCTATGAGTCGGACAGCCCGCCCTCGGACGCCTGGGAGGTGTTCCTCGTCCCTGGGGCGGGGAGGATCCTCGACGGGGTCACCGCAAAGCTCGATGGTCACCCGCTGGCCGAGGCCGTGCGTTGCGACGAGGGGCGATGCTCCGCGATGCTCCTCGATGGCGACACCCTCCTGAACGCGAGCTTCACTTCTCCGTCCCTCGGCGCCGACGACGGCGATCGGGTGCATGGCAGGCTGCTCGAGCTGCTCTCCTCGGCGTCCGCGTCCGCGCGACCGGTGGAGCTGGCCTCGAGCGAGATCTTCGGCATCCCCTGTGAGAACCTGCTGACCGCTCAGGAGATCAGTAGCCGACTCGGAACCCACGTCGAGATCGTCGAGGCTTCGGCGATGGGAGGCTGGGGCATCCCCGCGGAGGTCTACTTCGTGTCCGGCGGTGGACAGTATTGCGACTATGCGGCGGGGCAGAATGTCTATACGGATGAGAAGTACCTGAATTTCAGCACGCTCCCGGCGGGGGCGTGGGCATACCAGGGCCTGGCGGCGGGGGCCGACGTGGCCGTGGAGGGTGCGGACGAGGCCTCCTTCCGCACCGACTACTACGGACGGTCGGCACTTGACGTGCGCGTCGGCACGGATTGGATCCGGTTCACCATGTACAACGGCGAAGCCGCGGAAACGATGGCTCCGATCGCCGCCATGGCGATCGAGCACCTCGTCCGGGGGCGCCCAGCTCCGCAGTGACGCAGCGTCGGGTCAGCGCGTCGCGGCGGCTGCGGCGTGCACCCGGTTCGCCAGTGCGACCGCAGCCTCTCGCAGCGCCTCGGGGCCGATGATGGTGAAGGGGGCGTCGAAACGCGCGACCGCGGCGAGCACTCCCGTCCAGGACCAGGAACCGACGGTGAGCCGGCAAGAGCCGTCGGGGAGAGGTTCGAGGTCACCACTGCCCGCCCACGGAGCGACCTCGCGGGCGTCCCGCTCCAGCACGACCATCCCGACGCACGGCCAGCGATCCTCGGTCGTCGAGCCCTTCGCCCGCGCCGCGAGGTAGGTTCGCGCGTCGTCAGCAGGGAGAGGACGTGGAGCGAACCTCGGTCCACGCGGCACACGGGGCTTCATCCGATCCAGGCGGTACGTGCGCCAGTCGTGGGCGTCGAGATCCCAAGCCAGCAGATACCACCGGCCTTCTCGCGCGACGACCGCGTGCGGTTCCGCCCGCCGGGGAGGCCGGTCGGCTGCGTCGCCGTAATCGAAGCGCAGCACCTCCTGGTCGCGGACTGCGGCGCTCGCCGCCTCCAGGACGCCGGGATCGACGCGGTGCTCTGCCGCTGTCTCCAGGAAGCGGATGCCGTCCATGCGATGCCGCAGCCGGGACGGCATGACCTGGCGGACCGTCGCGAGCGCCCGTTCCGCGTCCTCCGCGACGTCGACGCCTCCCGCCGCGGCGTTCTGCAGCGCGACGGCGACGGCGACCGCCTGGCCTTCGTCGAACAGGAGGGGAGGAAGCTCCGAGCCGGCCTCGAGACGGTACCCGCCGTACGGACCCTTGCTCGCGGCCACGCGGTACCCGAGCTCGCGCAGACGATCGACGTCTCGGCGAACGGTCCGCGGGGTGACGTCGAGGCGCTCCGCGAGGACCTGCCCTGGCCAGTCGCGCCGGGCCTGCAGCAGGGACAGGAGAGCGAGCATGCGCGCGGACGTTCCGGTCATGGGTCAATTCTGCGTCCAGTCGCGGACAGAAGCTGACCTCTACCCCGGTGATCGTGGAGGGTGCGCGGACCGAGAGCCGGGACGCGGAAACGGAGGACACCATGACCATCACGACCACCACACACCTGAACTTCGGCGGAACGGCGCGACAGGCGCTCGAGTTCTACCAGTCGGTCTTCGGCGGGGAGGTGACCGCGGCGACGTACGGACAGTTCGGCATGCCGGAAGGGGTCCCCGGTTCCGACAAGATCGTGTTCGGGCAGCTGGAGGGTCCCGTGCGCCTGATGGCATACGACATCCCGGGGCTGGACGACGGCGACCCTGCGGCGACCGCGGGCAGCACGCGCCGAGAGAACGGGATGACGATCACCGACCGCTCCTTCTTCCAGTCGTTGCGGGCGGAGTCCCTCGACGAGCTCCATCCCGTCTGGGACCGTCTCGCGGACGGCGCGACGGTGGTCGAGCCGCTCGCCGCTTCGGCGTGGTCCGCCGGGTTCGGCATGCTCACCGACCGCTTCGGCGTGACCTGGGTGCTCGACGTCGCATGAGCGTCGACCCACCCCCTTGCGGCCGACCCGGCCCGTTGCGATCGTGCGCAAAGGGCCGGGATGCACGGGAGGGGGTGGGTCGGCACTGTCGGGCGACGCGACATGTCAAGGGCCTCTTCGCCGTCGGTCGCCTCACGTAGAAAGGAGGGAGACGAAAGGCAGGGCATGGCCGCAGGAGACATCGAGACGTTCTCGCGCAACGGCATCTGGTTCAACCGGATCCAGGGCGAGTCGCACACGCTGGGCAGCAGCTTCGAGTCGATGGAGGAGGCGGTGAAGGTTGGCCGCGGGGCGGCGACCGCGCGTCAGGTGCAGCACTTCGTCCGCACGGAGGAGGGGCCGTCCGACGACGTGGCTCCGAACGAAGCGCACCCGCGCGACCTCATGTGGTGAGTCGCCGATGATCCTGCAGGTCTGCCTGAACGGTGCCAGGGACGTCGCGGAGCACCCCTGGCTGAGCGCTGACGAGACGGTGGTGGCTCAGGACGCCGCGGCCGCCGTCGATGCCGGTGCCGTCGAGATCCACGTGCACCCGAAGGATGCCGCCGGTCGCGACTCTCTCGCGCGCGAGGATGTGCAGCGGTGGCTGGGCGCCGTCCGTGCGGCGGCGCCGGGCGTGCCCGTGGGGGTGACGACCGGAGCCTGGGCCGAGCCCGATGTGGCCCGGCGCCTCGAGGCGATCGAGGGCTGGACCGAACTCCCCGACTATGCGTCCGTGAACTGGCACGAGGCCGGCGCCGACGAGGTGGCTGCGCTGCTGGGGCGCCGGGGCATCGGTGTGGAGGCGGGTATCTGGGACGCCGCGGGGCTCGAGGCGTGGCGGGTGTCCCCGGTTCGCGGCGATTGCCTGCGCGTGCTCGTGGAGCTTCCCGCGGAGGCCGTCGACGTCGTCCGCCCGCACGCTGAAGGTCTGATCGCGCACGTCGCGCGCGAAGAGCCCGACCTGCCGATCCTGCTCCACGGCGAGGAGTTGTCGACGTGGCCCGCCCTCGATCTCGCCGCGGAACTCGGCCTCGACACGAGGATCGGCCTGGAGGACACGCTCCTCCTGCCGGACGGCACCGAGGCCCCGAGCAACGCCGCCCTCGTCCGCGCCGCCCGCGCCCGCCTCCCCCAGCCCTAGCCGCGCCCCCCCTGCGGGTGCAGAACTGCGCCTCCATGCGCGTGCTCAGCCCGCATTCCACCCGCGCCAGTCGGGACGGTCGACGATGCAGAAGCGGTTCCCTTCGGGGTCTTCCATGATGATGTAGTCGGCGTCGTCGGGGCGGCCGTCCCAGGGCACCTCCCGCGCTCCGAGTCCGGCGAGACGCTCCACTTCCGCAGTCTGGTCTTCCGCGTAGATGTCGAGGTGGATGCGCGGCGGCAGTACGCGCTCCGAGTGGTGTGCGTCGAGCGCGATGCAAGGAGCGTCGGCGTCGCGCGGTTTGAGCACCACCCAGTCGTCCTCCACGGGGTCTCGTTCGACGTAGTCGAGGGCGGCCTTCCAGAATGCCGTCTGGGCGGGGAGGTCGTTCACGCGGATCACGATCGACACGATCTTCAGCATGCGGCGAGGGTACGGCGAGGGAAGGTGTCCGCGGAGGGGCTTGCGCCGCCGCGGGGGATCAGCTTCCGGACCGGCCGAAGTCGCTCGCGAGCCACTCCTCGACCGAGGTGAACGGGAACTCCCGCGCCGCGAACGCCCCCGGCAGCGTCCGCACCTCCCGCATCCGGTCGAGCCGGAACAGGCGCCAGTCGTCGCGATCGATATCGAAGCCGACCACGTACCACCGCCCTTTGTGGAGGACATGGCGATGCGGCGCGATCACCCGCTCCGAGGCGTGCTCGTGCCGGTCGGTATAGGTGAAGGCGACGCGAGCGCCCTGCGCGACCGCGTCGGCGAGTGTCCCGACCGCACTCCACTCGGCGGGCGCCGGCTCCGCGCGGAGGATCTGCGTGGACAACGCCGTCGCGGCGGCCCGTCGTCGAAGGCCCGGCGGAAGGACCTGCTCGATCTTCGCGCGGGCGACGGCGGCGGACGGATCCTCCGGGCCCCACGCCTCGAGGACGAGTAGCCCGGTGATGATCGCGGTGACGTCGTCGGCGTCCAGGAGCAGCGGTGGGATGCGCGTCCCCGGTCGCAGGCGATAGACCGCGCCGGGACCGGGGCGGGAGTGGACGTCGTAGCCGAGGTCGCGTAGGCGCTGCATATCGCGGCGGACCGTCCGCGGGCTCACGGTCAGGCGGGCGGCGAGGTCGGGCACGCTCCACTCGCCGCCGGTCTGCAGCAGCGACAGCAGCTGGAGTGTGCGGTGCGAGGGAGCGTCCACGGCTCCATCATCGCGCGAGATGCGGCCGGAATCAGGCCGTATCGGTCCGTAGCGTGGAGCGACACCGACCGAGAGGACCCTCATGCGCATCGCTGTCACCACCCCCAACGGCCACGTCGGGCACCACCTCACGCGGATGCTGATCCGCGCCGGCGTCCGCCCCCTACTGCTCACCAGGGACCCCGATCGCATCGCTGCCGACCTGCGCCCGTACGTCGACATCGCCTTGGCCGACTCGCAGGATCCCGAGGAGGTCGTCGCCGCGACGCGGGGCGTCGATGCCCTGTACTGGGTGGATCCGTCGGTGTTCTCCGACGACCCCCTCGCCGACTACGCCCGTGCCACCGAAGCCCTGGTGCAGGCCGTGCGGGCGAACGGCGTCCGGCGGGTGGTGTTCCAGAGCAGCGTCGGCGCGGAGAAGCGGCACGGCGTCGGCGAGATCGACGGCCTGGCCGCCACGGAGGTCGCGCTCGACGCCCTCGATATCGACGTGACGCATCTGCGGTGCGGCTACTTCTTCACCAACCTGTTGCTCGACGTCGAGTCGCTGCGGGCGGGGACGCTCGCCACGGTGCTCCCGCTGGACTTCCGGATGCCGTGGGTGGCGCCGCGGGACATCGCGGAGGTCGCTGCCCTCACGCTCCTGAACAGGGAGTGGAGGGGCCGGCGGGTGCAGGCCGTGCACGGACCCGCGGACCTGAGCTGGTCCGAGGTCGCCGGGGTCCTGACGCGCGAGCTCGGGCGGGAGGTGACCGTGCAGCGCATCGACGACGAGGAGATGCGTCAGGGGCTCCGCGCCGCGGGGATGCCGGAGGCGATGGCCGAGGCCGTGCTGGGGATGTCCACCGGGCTCCGCGACGGCTTCGTGGCGGAGCAGCCGCGGTCCGTCCTCTCGACGACACCGACGACTCTCGAAGCGTGGGCGCGCGAGGAGCTCGTCGGAGTGGTGTGACCGGCATCCTGCCGGAACCGGTCCCGTCAGATATGGTGCGGCCATGGAGACCACATCCGAGGTGACGCACGAGACCGATCGCGGGAGTCGGGACGGCCGAGCACATCGTCGAGTACGCCCGGATGTGCGGCTGCGAATGACGATAGGTGCTGCTGCGGCGAGCGCAAACGGAATTCCGGTACCGCAGTGAGTGCCACCGCCTTCGCCGCCACGGTCGTCACGCAGAAGCGCTGACCCCGGACGGAGAACGCCCCCGCCGTTCGGGTCGGCGGGGGCGTCGGTTCCATGGAGTCGCGTTACTGCACGGACCAGCCTCCGTCGGAGGCGAGGATGGCGCCGTTGATGTTCACGGCGTCATCCGACAGCAGGAAGGTGATCGACGCGGCCAGGTGCTCGGCGGTCGCGACGGTCGGGATGGCCTGCTGGAACGGGGCGAGGCGGCCGGAGCCGAACTCGGACATGTGCGGGGGCATGGGGATGCCGGTGGCGACGCCGCCCGGGGCGACGGAGTTCACGCGGATGCCCTTCGGCCCGTACATGAAGGCGGCCGACTTGGTGACCCCGATGATGCCGTGCTTGCTGGCCGTGTAGGCGTTGCCCGAGGCGTTGCCGCGGAGGCCGGCCTCGCTCGACACGTTGAGGATCGCGCCGCGTCCGGCCTTCTCCATGACGGGGATGACCGCGCGCATGAGCTTGAACGGCGCCGTGAGGTTGATCGCGATGACCCGGTCCCACACGGCATCCGGGGTCTCGCCGGCCGGGGAGAAGTCGTCGTTGATGCCGGCGACGTTCGCGAGCCCGTCGATGCGGTCGCCCGCGGCGGCGAGGACGGCGTCGATCGCGTCCTGCTTCGTGAGGTCGCCGGCGACCGTGACGATGTCGGCGTCCGGCAGTTCGGCCTTGAAGGCGTCGAGCTTCTCGGCGGCGATGTCGCTGGCGATCACGCGACCGCCTTCCCGGGCGATGCGCGAGGCGGTGGCCTTGCCGATCCCCGACGCGGCGCCCGTGACGATGACGGTCTTGCCGGCGAAGCGGCCCGCCGTGACCTTCTCGGTCCAGCCCTCGGAGGCGTCGTCCTCCGGGATCTCGCCGTTGTTCGCGGCGCGGACGAGGTCGTCGACGACCGACTGCGGGAGCTGGCCCTGGCTCATGGCGACGAGCTGCTGCAGCGGGAGCCCGAGCACGGGGGTGAGGAGCTCGGGGTCGGCGCCCGTCTGCTCGAAGAGGCCACGGATGAGCGGGCCGCCGGTGGGGTCGCTCATCCAGTCGCCGATGGTGGAGTGTGCGGTGAGGGCCATGCTCTTTCTCCTTGCTCGGGTTTCGCAACGGTGCGTCTACTTATGTTCCAGTGTACGCCTCTGTACGCTCGAAAGGTGCCCCGTCCTCGCAGTGAAAAGGCCCGCCAGTCCGTGCTGGAGGCGATGCGTCGCGCGCTCGCCGCAGACGGGTACGAGGCCGTGACGATCGAGGGTCTCGCCGCTGAGGCGGAGGTGTCGAAGCAGACGATCTACCGGTGGTGGCCGTCGAAGGCTGCGATCCTCGGGGAAGCGCTGCTCGAGGGGAGCGTCCCTGGTTCGGATGTCGTCGTGCCGATGACGGATGACCTCGGTGCGGACCTGCGTGCGTGGTTCACGGCGGTGTCCGCGGGTCTGGCCCGGCCTGAGGGCGTCTCGCTGGCGCGGGCGCTCATCGAGGTGACGGCGGCCGACCCGGAGCTGGGGCTCGTGTTGAACGAGCGGCTGGCGGCGCCGATTCGGGAATGGGTGGCGGAGCGCGTCGCGCGCGGGCGTGATGCGGGGGACGTGCGTGCGGATGTGGATGCCGCCGCGGTCGCCGACGAGTTCATCGCGATCGCCTCGTACTCCGCCCTGATCGGGCAGCCGTTAAGTGTGGAGCGGGTGGAGGAGACGGTAGTCCGGTTGTTGCGGGGGATCGCGGCGTGACTAGTCCGCGGTAGGGCTGAATCGAAGCAGGTTCGTCTCACGCCTGCGGAACCCGACGGACTCGTACAGCCGCAGTGCGGACTCTCGGGACGGGCGTGAGGTGAGATCGAGCGTCCGGAGTCCGCGCTCTTGTGCAAGCTGCGTCATGCGCTCCAAAAGGAGTCGCGCGATGCCGCGCCCCCGTTCCGCCTCGTCGACCACGACATCTTCGACGTGCCCGCGGAGCCCGGTCAGCGAAGGTGCGGTCACGAGAGTCGCGGTGCCGACGATGCGCCCAGAGTCCCGTGCAACCAGGAGCTCCGTCGCCTCGTGTGCGATGACCGCCTCCGTTCGAGCGCGATCGAATACTGCTGACGCGGAGACCTGCGCCAAGAGCGCGGCGATTGCTTGGGCGTCCGCGTCCGTGAGAGTGTGCAGTGATTCGATGGTCGGGTCAGGGTGGTCCATCTCGGTACAGTAGCCGGGCTCCGTGGGGGCCTGGCGTGTCCACGGCGTCGTGAGGCGCTCCGCGCCCAGCCTGGGCCCAATCGGCAGTTCGCTAACTGCCACCGTGGCCCCGCTCAGTCGCCGGCGTCGCATTGAGAAATGCGCTGCTCTGTGGGGTGAGCAATCTCAAGATTGGATTCCGGAATACAACGCCTGACGAGAGGCCAAACTCCTGGAATCTGGGTCCGCATTGTGCGAGCGTTCAGGTCGAAGCACAAAAGGGCGGGTCCGCACGGAGAATCTTGAGGAGTTCCGCATGAAGCACGTACAACAATCACGCGCGTCATACCTCGCCCTGGGCGCCTTTTTGGTTGGAACGTTGATGCTCACGGTGATCAGTCCCGCTCACGGTGACGACCTCGGTCCCCTTGATGCGCTTGAAGGCGCGGACCAAGCTTCCGTTGCAAGCGCAGTCGATATGCCGGTGGCACGTGAAGGCCTGGCCGGGACGCTCGGGGGCATATCGTTGTCGGTTCCCTCCGACCCAGCGCACGGGGTGTCCGTCGCGGTGGGGGCCGGCGAGATCGCGATTGGGCTGCCGTTCGCGGGCGCGGCGAGCGACGGAGTCTCTGAGGCACCAGGGACGATGACGTTCGACAACAACAATGGAACAGACACGGTGGCCGTCGTCCAGGATACCGGGCGGCTACAGGTGGCGACCGTCTTGAACGACTCTTCCGCGCCAACTTCGTATGAGTATCCGATTGACTTGCCGGTCGGCGCGTCGTTGCTGCCTTCCGGCGAGGGAATCGATGTGGTGGAGAACGCCACTGGAGAAGTCCTAGGTGCGTTCGCTGAGCCATGGGCTCGCGATGCGGATGGTCGTATGGTTCCGACAAGATACGAGATCAAGGGTTCGAGCATTGTCCAGGTTGTCGAACATCAGAGCGCAGACTACGCATACCCCGTAGTCGCTGATCCGACGTACACGACGTCTGTGATCTACCTGAGCCGCACCCAGGTCACCAACATGTACAAGGGTCTGAAGAACGTCAACAACATTTGCGGGCTATTCCCGATTACCTATCCAGCGAGCATCACATGCGCTGGGCTTGCGCCGTCGGCAGAAGTCGAGAAAGCATACTGGCAGAAGCTGCGGATCAAGGTGACGTACTACAACTGCGGCTTTAACTACTGCAGCTACACGACCTTCAAAGCAGTCAAGTAGGACGGGAGGCAACTATGCGCATCAAGGAACCCTCAGCGCAGGTGGGGTACCTGCTTGTCGTTGTGATCGTCATCACGCTCGTTCTTGTTCCCCTAAGTATCGCGAGCTTCGATCTCGGATTCGTCTGGGCGGTCGTGGCGCTCGTTGCTGCCGTGGTCGTAGCGGCCAGAACGTTTCGTGGCCGGGGAGAGCCGGACAGTCGCCGACCCTGGTGGAAAATGACCAACACGCGTAGCACGAGTGTCGCGCTCACCCTGCTCTTCGTCTTTCAGGCGATGTACGCGTCGGTCGCAGCGCCGCAGTCACCGAATCCACCTCTCGTGTTCGTCGGAGGGGCGGCGTTGTTCATCGTCGCGGCCTTCTATCTGAACTCGGCGATCAGAACGGCGGCGGACTCGCGGTCGGCGTAGCGCTTGCGGGCGTTCGGGGGCTCATCGCCGCTTCCGTCAACCCCCGGGCCTGTCTCGCGACCGGGCGACTAGCCTTCGAGCGACGCGCGGCGCCCTGCCTCTACCCGCCCATCCGCGAACCGCGCCTGGGCACGGTCGTGGCGCCGCGGCACGGGCACATGCTCCGTTGCTGCCGCGAGGCCCATGCGTTTCGTCGAGACGTACACGCTCTCGGCGCTGTCGATCAGGTAGGTCTCGTGCCAGACGCCGAGGGTGCCCGGTGCCTTCCGGGCGGCGCGGTTGAACGCGGCCCAGGCGGGGCGGTGTTCCTGTACAGGGTTGGATGCATAGGCGTACAGCTTGTCGATCGACGACCAGTACTGCACGAGATACGGGCCGCCCGCGCCGAGAAGGATGTGATAGCCGCGCAGGCCGGAGTCCTCGTCGATACTGAGTTCCTTGAGCATGCGGGGCATGGCGAAGAAGGCGGGCAGCCAGTGGTCGAGACGCCACCAGCGATTGATCTGCATACCGACGTGGAAGATGACGAGTTCCCCGTTGTGGCGGTGGGTCATCCGGCCCGTGAAGACTTTCGACATGGCGACTCCTTATTGGATAGTAACGCTATCCATTTTGGATAGCGTTACTATCGAAGTCAAGGGGTGGCCATGAGGATTTCCGAACTGTCAGGGCAGACCGGCGTGACCGTGCCGACGATCAAGTACTACCTGCGCGAGGGACTGCTGCCCGAGGGGGAGCGCACCTCCGCGACGCAGGCCGTGTACGACGAGAAGCACGTCGAGCGGCTACGCGTGATCCGAGCCCTGCTCGACGCGGGCGTGAGCATCGCGGAGACGCGACGGGTGGTCGCGGCGCTGGATGATCCGCCCGCGAATGCGCACGAGCTGCTAGGGGCAGCACATGCGGCGATCACTCCACCGGTGGATGACTCGTTGGATCTGACTGACGCCGAGGCGCTCGTCGCGGGGCTCGGGTGGAAGCCGGGGATGTGCGACGAGGCCGTGCTGTACGCGGTGGCGCGGGCGCTGCAGGGGCTGGAGCATGTCGGGTTCACCGTGCCGGATGCGGCGATGGCGGAGTACCTCGCGAGTGTGCGGCGGATCGCGGACGCGGAGATCGCGGGGGTGCCGGGGGAGTCGGCGGAGGCGGCGGTGCGCTACGTGGTGCTGGGGTCGGTGTTGGTGGAACCGTTGTTGCTGGCGTTGCGGCGGGTGGCGCAGCAGGTGAGCTCGGGGGAGCGGTTCGGGACGGAGCTCGACGGGTCGTCCGAGAACGACCTAGGTTCAACTTGATGATGGTGTCTGCATCGAGCAGTGTCTGCACTTGCTTGCGCGTCAGCCGATAGGCTGCGGACCTATGACTGCATCCGAGGCGTGTAGAAAAGACGGCATCGATGCCTGATCTGGTGTCGACGGCCTTGGTGTCGACCCTTGTGGCGGGATTCATCAGCGGTGCCGTCTCGATCTGGGGAACGACGCGTCGCGTGCGACAGCGAGCGGTGACCGAGCAACGACAGAGTTGGCGCGAGTCCATCCGAGACCTCGTATCTCGACTGTTGAGCGAGCGTAAACGTTCCACGCGGCAGGTACTGCGCGACTCCATCGTTCTCCGGCTGGACCCGTCGAAGGATCGTGACGCGATCGACCTCGTCGACAGATTCGTCGCCGATCGTTCGCCCGCGCTGAGGTCTTCACTCTGCGGTCGCTTTCAACACATGCTCAAGCACGACTGGGAGCGTGTGAAGATCGAGGCCAGCCTGCTCCCGTTGTTCGCTGACGGACGAGCGGCCCGAAGGATCGAACGTCAAAAGGTGCGTTTCGGAACCGATCACGACCCCAGCGCCGCTAGGCTTGACCGAACCCGGACCCGGCCGATGGTTCTGGATCATCCGCATCGAGTGAATCGATAGGCGTTCAGCCAGGAGTGCAGAAGTGCCGTTTCCGATCTTGGTTGTACCCGTCGCAATAGCCGTTGTCGCCGTCAGCGGGGCCCTCATCACCGCGATACCGAAGATCTGGAAGATCCTCGACAAGCGCACGGTGGCGATTCTCGGCGCGCCGCAGACCGGCAAGACCGCCCTCATCAGGCTTCTCCGCGACGTCGACGCTCCCGATGGAGCATTGCCGAACGCCGTGCCCGGTGACGAGCGTGGTCGTTTCCCGCTCGAGATCAAAGGCAGGACGGTCGACTTCGCGGTCCCGCGAGACCTGCCCGGCAGCGATGGCCTCAATGTCGCCGGATGGAAAGACGCATTCGCAGACGCCGATCACATCTGGTACCTCTTCCGAGCAGACCTCATCGCAAGCGGTGATCCTGAGACGACGCAGATGATGAAGACCCACCTTGCATTGTTCAGCAGATGGCTCGGCGCGATGTCCGGCGACGTGCCGAAGATCCTGCTCGTCGGTACTTGGGCGGACGCGCATCCGAATCACGCTCGTCATCCCGCGCAGGTCGCCCGAGAAGTGGAAGACGCCGATGTCGTCAAGCTCGGGTCCGTCAAACTCGGTGGGGTTGCGGTCGTCGTCGGGAGCCTGGCCACGTCCAGAGACGCCGATAGGCTGCTCAAGGGGATCAAGAACCGTCTGCAGTAGTCGGCCCGCCCCGGACACAGAGGAGTGTGCGCGCGTGACGGACATCGAGAACGGTAGATCTCCTCGATCGGTTCTGGTCGCCGAAGACGGTCTGTACTTGGACATCGCGGGAGACCCAGGCTCCGTGGCCCTGCTCGACGATCTCGATGCGATGGTCGTCCCGTATTCAGTGATGGCCGCGAGCAACGCGGCGCAGGTCAACGCTGTTCAGGAGATGCTCAGAGCCGTCGGCCAACTCATTCCGGGAGCGCTGCTGATCAAGAACCCGTATGAGACCGACGTCTTCGAATTCTCTGAGAATGCGCTCGAGTCGTTCGCCAGCGCGAAGTACCATCACCTCGCGAACGTCGCGAAGCTTCTCGGTGCGAAAGAGGTGCAGTTCGAGGACGCGAAGATCGAGCGTCAGACCGCGGGGATCACCGGTGGGATCAAGATGGTCATTCCCGGGCTCGGGGGCGGCGACACGGATGTCTCGAGAGAGATGGCGCGCAAGCTCGATGATCGCCTGGAGGGTCGCTTGACCTTCGGCGGCAGCGAGCCGGATTCGGATGCTGCCCTGGAATTCCTGCGCCTCCACAATCTGACGAACGATCAGCAATTGAGATCCCTCGTCGAGATGCGAACCGGCGCCAACCCGATCCAGGGATACAGGATGACGCTTAGTGGAACGCGGGAGTCCGACGCCAACCTTCGGACTGCTCTGTCGATCGCCGAGTCTGTGTCGGGCAAGAAGGGCGTCAGTATCGGCGCGGCGTTCACGCGTGAGGTCAAGTCGATCCGCAGCATCGAGATCACCACGAGCATCAAGTTCTGACCGCGCGCGTCAGTCACCGAGCAACAACGCGCTCGGTGCCCCCTTCCAGGTAACCACCAGCTCATCACGGGCACGGCTCGCCGCGACGTACAGCAGCGAGCGGAAGCGCTTGTCGAGATCGGGCTTCTCCTCGTCCGGCACACCCTTGTACGCGATCGTCGGCGGGAACGCGCCGTCCGATACGTCGAACAACACCACGCGTGAGAACTCCATGCCTTTCGCATTGTGCATCGTCATCGCGACGGGTTGTCCGCCTGGGATGCGAGGCGAGTTCAGCAGTGCCACCGGTACGTCACGTTGTCCGAGCCCCTGCTGCACCTTCTTCGACGAGGTGTTCGAGACAGACAGGATGGCGATGGTCTCCGGCTTCACGCCGTCGGCGACCCATCGCTTGAGGTCGTCCGCGATCGCGTCGAATTGCGCGGAATCCGACTTCGACGGACGGGTGACCGGTTTCGGTCCGCTGCGTGACGAGCGATAGCCCGCGGTCGTCACGTCTTCTGCTTCGGCATCGGAGTACTCCACGCCGGACAGGATCTCCATCGCGTATCTCAGGTTCTCGAGAGTCGTGCGGTAGTTGAGTGTGAGGCGACGGGATCTGCCCTGCACGGCGATGCCGTAGCGTTTCAACACCGTCGGCTGCCCGTAGATTCGCTGATGCGTGTCGTCGGCGATGAAGAGGTCGTCAGGGCCTTCGGCCACGAGAGCACGCAGCAACTGCCACTTCGACGGAACGAGGTCCTGGGCTTCATCGATCAGCACATGATCAGCGAGGATCCGCCCGTTCGATTGCAGCCACTCCGCCGAGACGGCAGCCACTTCAGCGAACGAGAGCGCACCGGCGATCCGGTGGTTCTTACGCGCCTGTTCGATGACTGTCCAGACGGCGGCGCGTCGTCCACGGTCGAGTGCGACACCGCGTCCGGGCCTGCGAACCTGCAGGTAGTCGTCGAGCTCGTGAATGCGGTGCGGAAGCACCACCTGTGTGTATTCCCCCTCGAGGAATGCTTCGGATCTCAGCGCGATCGGCAGCTTGCCGCCGGCCTCCTGGATCGCCGACTTCCAATCGATCTCTGCGGCGCTCGCCATGCTGTCACGGGACGACCCGATGACCGCCAGTGAGGCATCGCCGAAGGCCACACCCCCGGCGACTGCGCGCACGTCGGAGGCGATCTGGTCGACGCCGCGCACGAGGATGCCCGGCTCCCCGAGCTTGGCCGCGAACGGGAGGTCGGGATCGAGTCGTTCCAGGTCGCGACGCAGGTTCTCGGCCAGCGCTCGGGTGAACGTCGTCAGAACGATCCGTGCGTGAGGATCCCTCCGAGACAGGTGCCGAGCGCGGTGTAACAGCACCACGGTCTTCCCTGTGCCGGCCGCTCCGGTGAGGCGGAACGAGCCGTTGCGGGGGCGCTCGGCGTAGTCCCGCTGCTCCGGGTGGAGGAACACACGCCATGCGCCGAAGTCGCCGCCCTCGATGACTCGCCGCAGCTCTTCGGTGTCGTCGACGAATGTGAACTGCATCTGCGCCGCCGGATGCCGCAGTGCTTCGACGAGCTTGGTGTCATCGTCCGCGCCCGGATCTGTGATGACAGGCTGGTCGAGCTTCAGCTCCTCCTTGATGAGGTGGAGCGCGGTTCCTGCGCCCATCGCGACGAGGACGTCCGCCTGCCAGGCGGTGTCGAGACCGGTCGCGAAGTTGAGAAGGGCTTCCTCGTTCAGAACGCGGAAGGCCGCCTCCGCCGTCTCCTGGTCGAATCCGAACTCCTCGGTCAGGTCGGTGACGAAGTACCCGAGATCGGCGAGGAGTGGCGTCGTCTGAGTAGGAGCCTCGTCGGCAGCGGGCGCAGTCTCTGTCAGCACGGGAGTCTCGGTCTCGTCGGCGGCGTCGAGCTCCTGCCGAAGGACTGCCAGTCCGTTGACCGGATTCATGCTCAGCGTGGTGGTCCGGGCCCGCTTGATGGCCTCGTCGTGATGCCACGTCCCGGCGTACACATAGACGGGCTCGTCACCGGCGGGCTCCAGTTTGAAGAGCACCGCTCGCCAGTGGATGTCGACCCGTCCCGTGCGCGCTCGCGCATCCCGCGGGTTCTGCATCGGCTCGATGTGGAGTCCCGGCACGGTGTCATCGTCGCTGAGCTTTCCGAGGAACGTGTAGATCTTGGCCTTCACGGCCTGATCATGCTTCGGGTCCTTGGCGGCCCCCCAGACAATCGTGGGCATGGTCAGTTCCTTCCTGCAATGGCGAGGGCTCTCATGACAGCGTCCGCCTCGGGTTCGACCGCGGTCCATCCGAGTGACGCGAGGGACTCGCGATCGTCATCGTCCAGACCCCAGGCGGTCGCGACGCGCTCATCCTCCCAGACGAAGGAGAACGGGATGCCGTCGCCCAATTCGAGTCCCATCTTCGGGATCGGGATCCCGGGGAGGGTGGCGAGTGCAGCGATCAGGGACTTCTCGGCAGCGGTGGCGCCCTCAGCGAGGGTCTTCCATTCGATGCTGACGTTCGCGATGGGGAAGTCAATGTGCCCGAGCATGTTCGTCCCGGCGGTGTCGGCTCCTGCATCGATGACCTGCGACAACGCGAGGACCTCGACACCGCTGAGATCGTGTCGCCAACCGATCACGTTCGACAGATGCAACCAGAGTCGCCATACGTCTGTGAAACCCTCGGCGCCGACAGCAGCGTCGCGGTCGTCGATGATCAGGGCGAACTCCGATGCGCCCTGATCGCCCATTCGGGTCGCGTGGACGAGAGCACCGCGATCCACGACCCAGCTCATCGAGTTGTCCGAAGGCGCAGCGGCAGCCCCGCGCATCATCGCGGATGCCGCATCCACGGGCGTGACGTCGGGCACCGGGCTGCCGGCGCTCCTCGTCATCATGGGGAGAGCGCGAGCGATCTTGTCGCGGCGCTTCGCCTCCCCGGCCGGATCCTGCATCCACTCCATGAGCGTCGTCAACGGATCGGCGTGGAGCCGGTCGAGATGCACCAGCGGAAGCTGGTACATCGGCGCGATCCGCTCGGCGAAGCCGACATCGATCCAGTCGCGAGCCAGCGCGTCATCGTCCTGCAGATCGGCCCATGTCACCGCGAGCACCCGATGTCCGCCGTTGCGGGCGAGCGCACGCTTCTTCGCATCGTCAGCCAGTCGATTGTGCAGGATGCTGGCGTGGAACGCCATGCCGTCGGTGTAGATCGCGATGGGTTCGGCTCCGCCTCCGTGCTGCTCGAGGACGAAGTCGGGCTTCGTGAATCCGAGCGAAACCTGCGGGCTCAGCTTCCAGATGCGCGCGTCGCCCGGGAAGCTGACCTGGACCTTGTTCCCCCAGTCGCCAGGTTTCTCCTTGACCGTTCCGCCGAGCTTCTGAGCCCGTTCGATGAATCGCAGGCGGAACAGTTGCTCGATGGTCGACTCGTCGAGCACCACGCCCGGGTCCTGCTCGACCGGCACGAAGGCATGGGGCTCACCGTCGGTGTCCACGCGCAACAGCTTCGCGAGCGCCTGCTCGGCGCTCGCCCGCGAGACGAAGCTCGTGTTCCCGTTCGCATAGGGCAACAGGCATCGATGACAGGCGGCACGTTGCTCGTTGCGGCATTCGCAGTCGCGCACGATCCTCCACGCCGTCGACAGCAGCTCGAACATGCGTTCCGGATCGGCGAGTTCGGCGAGGTAGCCCGTGCCGCCCGGCACTGCATCATGCACGAGGAGGGACTCTGCGGTGGTGTCGTCACCCACGGGCTCGATCGTCGAGATGACGCGAAGATGATCGGGGTCGCCGCCCATGACCTCACGCAGCCCACGCATCAGCGCGGCCGCCAGGCTCGGCACGGCGAGCGAGTCGCCGAGCGTGATCCCGATGGGGAGACGCAGGAATGTCCCCTGCGTGACGAGCGTGCGGCTGAGTGCGAGAGCGATCGTGTGCTCCCGGGTCTCCCGGCGCCGGGCGCACCACGACCGGTGATCGCTCGGGCGATTTCCACCCGATTGCGAGTCCTGCTTTCCGCACGTGTCACACACACGGAACAGTGGAGCGTGATGTTCCCGACCGGCGATGATCCGTGCCTCGCCGCCTGCGCCCTGTCGCCCGAGGTTGAGCCATCGGATTGTCAGGTCGCGCGCGTAGGTGACGCCGAAATGCGTCTCGTCGTCGAACCAGCGCCTGGCTACGCCTGCCGGGTCGAGATCGGCTGCGACCTGAACGGTGAAGCGCGTGCGGCGACGCTCGTCGCTGCGGTCGCTGATCGATGCCTCCTCGCGCCGCGCGATGGCCGACACCGTGTCGAGTTCGACCACGCGAAGTCGCTGGGCGACATCGTTCAGTCCCTTCGCGCCGCACCGCGGACAGGTAGTCAGCCCGTCGCCCGCCACAAGGTTGCGCCCATGGCCGCATCGTGCGCAGAACGCCCACTCCTGCACGGCCTCGCCCCCAGGGCCGAGATCGACAGCGTCGATCTCGATCTCCAGTCCCTGGGCGTAGAAGAAGGCGCCAGGCGCGAGCTCCTGGATCGCGATCGAGGCGCCGCGCTGATAGGTCACGGGATCTTCCTGCCAGGTTCCGGTCTCGGGGTCGACCCACGAGATCGCGGCGTCGAGCGTCACGGAGTCATCGAGCAGGGTGTAGTTCGGCAGCAGTCCGAATCGCTCGAGTGACGCGACCCAGTGGTCGGTGTGCAGCTTGTTCAGCTGACGGCCCAGCATACGGTGGGTGATCCTCGCGGTGCGGAGAGCCTCGTCGGCATCAGGCTCGAGGCCGAGATCTGCGGCGGCTTCCAGATCCGGGATCGCGTCGGCGATTTCCTTGCGGCGGAAGGTCAGAACGTCGATCTGCTTATTCCAGCGCTGTACCGCATCGCGCACCGTGTGGGCGAGTGGCGATGTTCCGCCACCGCTGACGGGCGCCGCGAACGCACGCAGCCGCTCGGCTGTCCTGGGCGCGATCCCGGGCAGGGTCGCGAGGAACTCCTCCACGTACTGCTCGTGATGGCCGTCCGCGTCGTCGATCAGATCGCCGAGGAGTGTGCCGCGTTCGCTGGACGCCAGCACGTCGTGGGTGTCGATCTGCGTCAGCAGCCCGGCCCCGGTGCGTCGGTCGAGCAGAGATGCGATGTACTGCCGCTGGACGATTTCCTGTGCGTCGAGATAGGTGGCCGGCGGGCGGACGGCTCCGTTGATGACCGACAGTGGATCACCCATTCGGGGCAGCTGGTCGCCGCGACCGGTGACCGTGGCGATCGACAGCGCGTTGCCCGTGAGGCGTCCGGCGCGGCCGACCCGCTGCAGATAGGAGGCCACGGTTCGCGGCAGCCCTGCGAGCATCACGGTCGACAGGTCGCCGATGTCGATGCCCATCTCGAGTGTCGGGGTGGCCACCAGGACGTTCGGTGCGGACGGGTCTTCGTCCGAGGATTTGAAGGCGTTTTCGTACTGCAGCCGCAGATCGTCGTCGAGCAGACCGGTGTGCTCGCGGGCGACGACACGTCGCATCTGCCCCTCGTCGTACAAGCCGCGGTAGTAGTTCTGACCTGTCTGCGCCGTGCGCAGCCTGCCGGGGCACCGCGCTGACATGCAAGGCCCGTCGTGCAGAGCCGCAACGGCGGACGGAAGGCCTGTTATCGGGTTCTGGCAGACATCGCAGACGAGTCGGGTTCGTCCATCGAAGAGCTCAGCGTCGGTCACCGGCGCCACGATCACTGATGCCGGGGGAATGGCGTAGACGGTCGCGGAGCCGGTCGCGATGTTCATCGTGTGCAGCAGCCCGTCCTTAGCCAGAGAAGCCAGCAGCGCGGCAGTGAGTGTCGACCCTTCGCCCGCCGTGACCGAGAGGGTCTTGCGCGCCCACGTGGCGAACCAGCTCTGCGACGACGACACCACGTCGAGGTGTGTGCGGTGCCCGCCCGTGCCGGTCGGCGCGTGCGGTCCGACGCGAGGGAACGCAGGTGCCTCCCGTCCGGGTGGGAACGCAGGCATACCTGAGCCGCGGGGGCGCCCACCCCACACGTTCCAGCGACGTCCGTCTTCGGCGATGTACTTCGCGAACCACTCGTGTTCGATGGCACCGCGTTCGCGCATGCGCTCCAGCACGCCGCGCACCCAGCGCAGCACGATCGTCGGATCCGCGTCGGCAGCCGACAGCCCTCCGAGGGTCTCCGATCCTCCGTCGACCAGCACCTTGCGTCCGACCGCCTCGAGTTTGGCATCGGACGCGTCGACGCTTGCCGCCAGACTGCCGGTGAGTTCGAGGGTGCGTCCGACGCGAGAGTGCAGTCCGAACTCCATCGCCACGTCGAAGAGCAGGCGTCGGTTGATCCGTGTGCGCACCTGGGTCGGCACCTGGCGCAGGGTGTCGCTCGACCAGAACGGCGCGAAGTCCTCGCGCTCGACGAGCTCGGGAGCCATGAGGCGATACCTGGCGTCGGGGTCGTCGCCTGCCTGCTGCACCATGCGGGTGACGATCTCGTCGAGCGGAGCAGGCTGATCGCCCACCGCCTGCCGGATGGCGTTGCGCAGCGCGAACACGTGTGCGCGGCTCTGCACGAATCCGGCACGATGCGCGGCATCCTGCACGCTGTCGGTGAAGATCAGGGCCTTCTTCTCTGCACGATCGAGCTGTGCGTCGCCGAAGAGCGTGGTCACGATCACGCTGAGCATCGTCGCCATGGCGGACCCGAGGAAGCGGATGCCGTTACGGCGCTGACATGCAGGACACACGTCGTCGCGCGAGTCGTCGCTCGCGTCGTCGCCTGTCAGAGTCAGGACAGGCAAGTGGACGGTCGTGCCGTCGTCATCCTCGGGAATGGTCGCCGAGATGCGACGAAGCCCGGGGTCGAACCACGCCAGGCTCGTGACGGGGGTGCCGGCCTCGAAGGACTCAGCTTCACCGGGAGCATGAAGCAACGCCCGGAAGCGGCTGCGCGTCTCCCGTGAGGCGTGGTTGCGGCGGATGCTCTCGTCATCGGCCGAAAGCTCGTTGCCCGTCGGCGCGAGCTCGACGCCCCACCCGCTACGTCCGCAGTGGCGGCAGTAGATCGCCGGGAACACGGCGAACTCTCCGTCGTCGAGCAGGGCATCGCTCGCTCCGTCATCTGACCACGAGAATCGCACGATCGGGGAGGCAGCCCGGTCGATGCGGGTCAGCTCGCGAACCCACAGGTTGAGGTCGATCGACAGCGCGGCGCGACCGACTCGTGCGCGCACATGGCTGAGCATCGCGAAGACGCGGGTCAGGAAGGTCCGCCGGAGGTCACGTCGCGACTCGAACGTCTCATCGGTACCGAGGCCGCGCGGCAAGAGTTTCTCGGCGAGGTCGTCGATCGAGATCGCCTTCTCTGCTGCCTGCGCGATGGAATGGATCAGGGGGTGGGCTGCGACGCTCGCAAGGAGATCCTCGTTCGACAGATCCGCCCATTCCACGCGGACAGACGGCGCGTCGGGATCGGTCGATGCCGGGTACAGGCTGTCGAGCACTGCTGTGGCGATCTCAGACGAGGATGCGTCCTCCGCGATATCGGCCTCGGCGATAGCCGTCGCGAGAGCATTGTTGATGCCTGCCGCCGGTATCGTCGGAACCCGGCCGGCGGCACGGGCGTTCTGGATCCACAAGCGGGCCGACTGCCGGGTCTCGGTCACGACGCTCTGAGAGTCGAACGGTCGACCGAACACGGTCTCCGCGAACGCGAGCATGCCCGACGGGTCGCCATCGTCACCGAGAGTCGCGCTGGTCGCGACCGGTGTCACGTCGCCCAGAGGGAAGGCCTCGAACTCGGCGTCCAGAGGTCGCGCGTCACCGCGTGAGCGACGCAACGCGAGCCCCAGTCGCCGCAGCAGCATCGCGACGTCGGTGCCCTGCGCGCCGTCGTAGGTGTGGAACTCATCGAGCACCAGGTACTGCAGGCTCTGGCTCATCGCCTCGACGAGCGAGCGGTCCGCCGGGCGCAGCAGCACCTGATCGAGCATCTTGTAGTTGGTGAGCAGGATGTCGGGCGGATCGTCGCGGATAGTCTCGCGGTGGTTGATGAGGCCGTCATCGGTGACTCGTGTGCGCTTCGTACCCGCCTGTTCACCGGTGTAGAGCGCTGCGCGCACGCCCTTGAGTGCGTCATGTCCACGGATCATCTCGGCGATACGTCGCGCCTGATCGTTCGCCAACGCGTTCATCGGGTAGAGGATGAGTGCTTTGACGCCATCAGCGCCCGCGGCATTCGCGCGCAGCACGTGATCGAGGATCGGATACAGGAACGCCTCGGTCTTCCCTGAGCCTGTACCGGTGACGACGAGCGTCGGAAGCGGATGCTCCTTGACCGATCCGTCTGGCTGCTCGCCGAGGTTCGCGCTACTGAGACGACGGAATGCGTCGGCCTGGTGGCCGTAAGGGGTGTGACCTTCGTACCAGTCGAGGGTGTCGCGCCATCCGCCGTCTGCCGTTCGGAACGGAATGCGCGCCCGGACGAATGGGCCGCGGAAGATGCCGCCCCCGGGATCGGTGAGGAACTCGGTGAGCGACCGCTGGGCATCGATGTCCGACAGTGCGAAGGTGGTGGTGAGGTAGTCGGTCAGAGCCTCGCGGATCTGCACCGCCTCGCGCGACGGAAGCAGTTCACTCATGAGCGCCCCTGCAGGATCTTCTCGAAGTGCGCGTAGGCCTGACGCATGTCGGCCTCGCGGTCGAGCGTGACGAACGGCAGCTCGTACTCATAGGTGTTACCCGACGCATTCGTCGCGGTGCGCTCCTCCTGTGAGATCGCTGCGCCCTTCTGGCGCCAGACCCTCATTACCTCGTTTGGGACGAGTCGCCCGTTGGCGTCGTAGAAGTAGGTGTTGCGGTCGTAACCGTAGAGGACCGCGAATTGTGTGCGGTAGATCGTGCAGAGTTCGTCGGCCGTGATGCCGAGGGATAGTGCGACGATAGCGTCGATCTCGACCTGCGCCTGGCGTCGGTCAGATGCGCGTCGGAGGGGGACGTCGGGGGTCCACTTCGTCGACGTCACGCCTTCCCACAACTGTGCGTAGGGGGCGGTCAGGCTCACCAGTCGCAGCACACGGGTGATGAGTTCGCCTGACAAAGGGTTCGACTCGACCGGAATTCTTGCGATCGTCGCCAGAAGGATGTCAGATTTCGGAACAGCTCGGACGAGCAGGTCAGCCGTTAGGGACGAGAGGTAGCCGAGAGCAAGCGGTAGCGTCCTGATGTCTTCAGACCGGATGCCCACGGACGAAACTCGATGAATGTGGGACGCTCCGGGAGGGATGATGCTCGGGATCAGAGTCCGTTCACCGGTGTTCGCCGCCATCGTGCGCCAGGCGATGCGATAGTGATCGCGGGCAGGAACTCGGTCGGGGCCCCAGTGCGTATAGGCGGCGTCGTACTCGGCGCGCGGTTTGGCTGGCTTGTAGGAGGTGACGGGCATCGCATCCGGCGAGAGCGTCTCCAAGTCGACCAAAGACCAGTCCTTATTGTTGCTCATCGAGGCATTGGGGAACTTATAGAACGGGTTGCTCACGAAGAGGTGGGGGCCCTGCAGGATCGCCTGATCCCACGCCTCCACCTCACCCCATTCCACGTCGAACACTCCCTTCTTGCGGTCGATGCTCTCATCCCAGCCGCGCGAGAACTCGAGTCCGAGCGATCCGACTCGGGGAGCGTCGGCGAGTTTTGCCAGCACGGTTGCTGTGGCTCGGTTGACTGCGTACACCATGCGCGTCCTCCGGATCGGCGTGGACTCGTCCTCGAGAAGACCGTGCCATGATCGCAGCACATCGTCGTCGACGATCGTGATGCGGCCGCTGTGGGCGCTGAGATCCCATTTGCCGTCGGCGTTCTTGATCCCTGGTTCCGGCCCATCGCCATTGTGTCGAAGGGATCCGACTACCGTCTCCGGGTGGTACAGGTTCGTCGCCATGCTGAACCGCGGTTTCTGTGCAGCGCCGTACACATGCACGCCGTACGAGACGAGGTTGTGGATCTCGAACAATGAGAGCTCGTTGATGAACTGCCAGTGACGTCGCAGGTGCTCATACGTCGCTTGGCGCAGGTAGCCCGCCTTCTCATCCGTGAAATGGCTCTCCGGGTGGATCAGAGCTACAGCCCCCGTGGGACTGAGATGAGACCAGGTCAGTTCCATGAAGCATCGGTAGAGATCCGGCTGCAGACCGGCCAGGTGCGGATAGAGGATCGGAGAACCGACGAACGCGGCAGTGCACGCGACATCGGCGGTGCCGTCGACGACAAGGTCGCGGATTCCTTCGATGGCGAGCGTCTGCTCGCGTCTGGCCTTGACCTCTGCCTGGGTCGGCTTGACCGCCAACTGCCACCACGGGTCTCCTTCCGCCATCAGGGCATCTACGTCAGACCGAGGCCGAACCCATGGCGGATTCCCGACCTGCAGATCGAAGCCGCCCTGAGAGAAGACTCCCGCGAAGTCGAGCTCCCAGTGGAAGAAGCCGTTCGCTTCGGCGATGCGCTCGGTGACCCGAAGCCATGGATGACTTGTCAGAGCGTCCTCGACATCGAGTGCGCTCGACCAGTCGAGGTCGTCCTTCTCGGCTTCGGCGAGGTCATCCCACCCTGTCGGCAGGCCGAACTGCTGGGCTCCCTCACCCGCCTTGCGTGCAGTTGCGCGCGAGTGGCCGCCGATGAGTGCGGTGATCCCGTCAAGCCACTCGTCGAGGTTCGGCGGTGGGGTCCCCTGCGTGAGGTTGTCGGTGAGCGGCCAGAACCACAGGGCGCACCACGCGTCCATCACTCTTCTCAGACGCCGGTACGCCCCGCTGTCGTCATGCAGGAACGCCTCGACCTCGGCGCGGCCGACGACTGCTTCGTCACCCTCGCGCCGCGGTCGAGGATCGTTCCAGAGAGTCAGCTCGCGAGAGACCTGTCGCTCGGCGATCTCGAGGCGGCGCAGCGTGAATTGCCACAGCGCCTCGACCCGATGCCCGAGGCCGACCAGTCGCTCGAGCTGCCTCTTCGACGGCTTCACGCGGGTCGCCTTGCGCCACTCGCGAAGTGTGGAGTGCGCCTCCGGTGCGAGGTCCCTGGCTTCCTTCGCGTCGACTGCGGAACCCCAGCCCTCGGCGGGCAGGAGGAAGTGATGGATCTTGCCTGAAGTCGCGCCCCCGATCCGACCGTCGCGCATGTCGTCGACGAGAGTCGAGACGGGTACGTCGGCCGGGGTGTCCTTCAACCACGCCTTGTCAATGACCTGCTTCTGCGAGTACACCGCGCGTCGGGCACCGATGAGCGAGTTGCCCCGCCGCAGGCGTAGCCCGAACCACGGTGCCTGTAGCCCGTCGACCATGGTGTCGAGCCACAGCGAGATCTCGGCGAGTTCCACGGCGGTCGCGTTGAGGTCGACCCCGTACACCTGGTGAAGGGCGATCGCGGCCTTGGCCTTCTGCAGCTCGCGCGGACGCTCGTCCGGTTCGATGCGTTCGCCGACCTCCTGCTCGCGACGGCTGAGGTACTCGTTGGCGAGTTGACGCACGGCCTCGATCGCGAACGCGCCCGAGCCGAGGGCGGGCTCGCACACGCTCAGGCTGAGGATCTCTTCCGCCGAGGTGGTACGACCGTCCTGATCGAGCAGTTCTTCGAGCGCCTGCCCCACCACGAACTTCGTCAGTACTTCGGGCGAGTAGTACGACGCTGAGGTCTGGCGCTCGCGGCCCGACAGGCGGAAGACGAACTCGCCGTCGCGGTAGCGGCGCTGCACTCGCTCGTGGGTGATCGGGTCCTCGGCCATCACGAAGTGTTGCTTCGCGATATCGTGCGCACGATCGACGGGCACGACCCACGAGCCCTTCGACGAGTCGCCGTCCTTCGCCACCTCGAACAGATCCGTCTCGGCGAAGAAGCCGCTGTACGACATCAGGCCCTCGTACACGGCGCCGAGCTGGTTGATGCCCAGGTCGGCGTACGAGATGAAGCCGCGGTCTCCGCCCTTCTTCGTCCGCTCCTCCCGAGTGAGCAGCAGTAGCGAGAGCACACGCTGCAGCGCGCCGTCGCCGAGTTTCACCGCATCGATCAGCGCGACCGACTCACGCCGGAACAGATCGGCGCTCAACGAGTGGAACTCGAGTCCCTCGGGGAGCTCGGCCTCATCGGCGGTGGCGGCCTTCTTATGTCCGGCGTCGACGAGGCGGAACAGGGTGTCTAATGACTCGTGCAGGTGAGTCCGGTGGCGGGACTCCTCGCCGAGCTCGACCAGCACGAGCTCGCGCAACCGGTCGAGACCGTACCCCAGCGCATACTCGGGTGCACCGACGGGAAGCACGCGCAATTCAGGAGACGCTTCGGCGAACAGCAGGAACAGCACACGGTAGAGGTACCTCAGCGACTGCCGAGCCAGTGTGTTCGCCTCACTCGCGGGCAGCGGCTCGAGACCCGCGGCGGCGCGGCGGCGCACGACCTCGTTGGCGATGATCTCGATCGACTCCCGCACGCCGTCACGGAGGTCCTTCGAGACACCCACGGTGTGCTTCACCGAGTCCTCCAGCGTCTCGGCCCACCATGTGGTGCCGTCGACGTCGGGTGAGACTGACTCCGCAGCAAGCACGGCGGTGGCACGATCGAACTCCCCACCTCGCTTCTTCACCTCGTTGCGGTCGAGCACGAGCTGCAGATCGACGGCGAGGTAGCGGCCTTCGGCCCAGCGCTCGCGTTCGGCGACGAGTGCCTTCGCTCCGCTCAGCACCACCGCGAAGGCCGGTGCGTCCTCACTCGTGAACAGCCACGAGAGAGCTCGCGCCACCGACACGATCTCGTCGGTCTCGTCTTCCGGCATGAACGGCTCGAGCAGTGTCGGCTTGTTCTTCGCCAGGAGATCGACCACGTCGGCGACGGGGCGAGCGAATACCAGGGCGGTTGAGACCTCGGTGACGTCCTTTGGAGCGAGCAGCGTGATCGGCCCGCTCGCTTCGCGACGCCAACGAGCATCCTCATATCCCAGGGCGGTGGCGAGAGGGGCCAGGACCTCGCTGCGATGGCGACCCGCATCGACCTCGATCACCGCATCGTCGCCGGCATCCGTGTTGACGGTGGAGAGCAGTGCCGTGAGTGCGGCCCCGGCCGCCGCGAGGCGCGACCGCGGCGTCTTCTCTCCGGCGCTCTCGCGCTCGTCCCAGTCCTTGCGGCGCGCGATGACCCGCCCCTGGAACGACTGCTTCGCGGACTCGGTGTTGAAGTAGTGCTCGCTGATCCAGTCCTCGCCGACGATGAACGCATCCGATGACATCTCAGGCCTCCTCAGGGACGACGACGAGCAGGGGGCGGGCGAGGTGGCGTGAAGGGAGCATCGAACGCGCTGTGCGTTCCTCGTCCTTCACTGCGGAGCGCCGACCCTTGAGGTCCGCACGCTGGACGAGATCTCCCGACGCATCGATCCACGACTCCACGCGCTGCGACCATTCGTCGACCCGCCGGCGTGCGTCCGCCGCTGCGGCCTCGGTGGTCACCTCGAGATGTGACACGGCTCGGTCCACGGCGCGCGGGATGAGGTCCTGCAGCGCCTCGACATCGTCGATCGCGCCCGGATTGGTCTGGGCCGAGGTGATGCCGAGGTCGGCGAGGGCCTCTCCGGCACTCGCGTAGGGGTGGATCATGCCGCCCGCGACCGTTACGAAGCTGGTCGCGATCACCTGACCTCGGGCGTTGCTGAGAGTGCCGAGCAGCAGCACGGTGGGCACCGGCACGTCACCGCGAACGACGAAGACCTCGTTGCGACCGAGCTTGGCGAGCACGCGGTCACCCGCCCAGTCGAGCACGGGGTGCAGCGGACCGAGGTAGTGCGTGTCGGGCCACAGGCTCTGGCGCTCCGAGCTATCGTCACGCGCGTCTTTGAGCGAGGCCTTGGCCCGGGTCTCGGTGGTCGCGAGCTTCATGTCGCCGAGCACCTTGCGCTCCTGCAGGTAGCTCTGGGGCAGGACGGTCAATCGTTGCTTGAGGTCGTCGGTCGGGCTGAGCTCGACGATGCCGTATCCGACGTGCACCTTCCAGTCCACGCCGCCCGCGCCGAGGTTCTCTGCGGGTGTCTCGAACACCTCATGCAGGGCGGACTGCAGGTAGTCGGCATCCGACTCGAAGAGGCCGGTCGTGCCGCCGTCGACGGTGGCGGACACCGCGATGGGAGTCGACTCGGAGTATCCCTGTAGGAATGCTCGCCACGGATCGTCGGGGTCGTCCGCGATGTCGGCGACTCCCGGGACGACCTCGTCGATAGAGTGCCCCTTCATCAGGGCCTGCTCGATCGCCTTCTCTTCGGCGGCGACGCTGTACGCCCCCATGAGCACTGCCGCATCGCCGAGCGCGCCGTGTGCCTCGTTCTCGCGCTCGACGAGACGCTGCAGCACGCGCATGTCGCCGGAGAACCGCTGATTCGACGGGCTCAGCAGCAGAGTGGTGATCTGCGGTGGGTGCTGCTGGCCGTAGCGGTCGATGCGGCCGTTGCGCTGCTCGATGCGGATGAGGCTCCAGGGAATGTCGAAGTGGACCAGCTCATGGCACTGCGAGTGCAGGTTCACTCCCTCGGA
This sequence comes from Zhihengliuella sp. ISTPL4, assembly GCF_002848265.1. GTDB lineage: Bacteria > Actinomycetota > Actinomycetes > Actinomycetales > Microbacteriaceae > Microbacterium. Next base: position 2,409,684 of record NZ_CP025422.1, on the reverse strand, counting down.
TGCGATGTCGCCGGTGATCAGCACACGGATCGGTGACGACGACTGCTTGAACGACTCGACCACTGCCTGCTGTTCGACATCGGACAAACCTCCGTGCAGGATCTCGACCTGCTCCTCCTTGAGCTTGAGATCTTCACGAAGGCGAGACAGCAGCCAGTGGAGCGTCGCGACCCGCTCCGAGAAGATGACCACGCGTTCGGCTGAGCCACGCGCGATGCCGATCTGCTTGAGGTACGCGACGAGCTTCGTCAGCTTGGCCGACTCGCCCTCGGTGCTGTCCTTCGCCAAAGATTCCAGCCGCCGGAGCGCCTCGAGTTCGCGGTCCTGTTCGAGCGTTCGAGTGTCGCCGAGAGTGCGGATGCGGTTGCGCACCGACTCGAGCAGAGCCGGAGGGCTCGACAGGTACGCCTTCGCCAGGGTCCAGGGGAACAGCCCCTTGTTGTCACCCGAGTACGGGCTGCTCACCTGCGGGTAGAGCCAGACCTCGGCGAGCTCGTCGGCGACGGCATCCTCCACAGGTGACGCGGCGACGACCAGATGCTGCAGCTCCTTGCGCTCCGCCCACTGATCGCCGACCTCACGCTTGACCTCGTCCGAATAGCGGTGCCGCCGGATCACGAGACGATCGAGTGCCTGCGGATCCACGTCGCCGTTCGGCGACACCGCGGTGGGCTCGAGAAGGCGGATGAGCTCGGCGAACGATTCCTTGCGGCCGTTGTGGGGAGTGGCTGACGCGAGGATCAAAGCTTCGGTGTTCGGCGCGAGCACGCGGGCGAGGGCGTTGTTCTTGGTGACGCCGGTGAGGTTGTGCGACTCGTCGATGACGACGGCATCCCACTGTTGCCGGCGCAGGTGATGCAGGTAGCGCTCCTGCTTGAGGGTGTCGACCGAGATGATCACGCGCTTGTAGAGGCTGAACGGGTTGCGGGTAGCTGGCAGCTTCTGGCGTACCCGCTGGATGCCCACTGAATCGAGGCGCACGAACGGCAGTGCGAAACGGGTCCACATCTCGAACTGCATCTGCTCGAGCACGTGCTTGGGCGTGACGATCAGGATGCGCTCGCCGCGTCCGCGCCGCACGAGCTCGGAGAGGATCATGCCGATCTCGATCGTCTTGCCGAGGCCCACCGTGTCGGCGAGGAGGATGCGGGGGCGGAGCTGTTCCGAACTCAGAGCCTTGCGCACTGCGGTGCGCTGGTAGCCGAGGGTGTCGGTGAGCATCTGTGTCGACACCGAGAGGCTGCCGTCTCCGAGCGGCAACGGCGTGCGGCGCAGCGTGGACTCGAGCCACAGGCGGGTACTTCGATGACCGGGAGACGAGTCGGAGCGCAGCCGTGCCGCTCGCGGATCGAGCGGCACGATGTCATCGAGGCCCTCGTAGAACGCCGCTCGGGTGTCACGGACCAGTTCGGAGATCCCGGTGACCTCGACCAGCAGGCCGTCCTGGGTCGGATCGACCTTGGTCACGAGCCAATCCGCGTCGCGGACTGTGACGATCGATCCGGGGGCCACGTTGAGGAAACTCCGAGCGGCATCCGACTGCGATGTCTGCACGACTTCGTCCCTCCCCTGACCGGTGTGCGGTCGATCCGCTCTCCGCCATCGTATCGATCCGATGTGATTCGAGGAGTTCGTCGAATCGCCGGATATTCGACGCTCCGACTTCATGCGGGCGGATGAAACCTCCTCCATAATGATCGCCAGGGGGTGGCGTTCGAAGTGGAATGTCTGAGGTCCTCCGTATCGTCACTCGGCTGAGCACTCGCCTCGGCGCGGACATGGTTCCGCTGACAGGAGGAGAGGTTCGACATGAGCTGGCCGGAGCTGATGGATCCCGAGTTGCAGGATCACATCTCGGAGAGACAGTCCAAGGCGCTGCGCGTCTATGAGGAAGACCATGATCTGCTGGTGGAGCATGTCCGCCAGGAGGACAGCTTCAAGTCCGGCGGGTACGGGACGAGGCAGATCCCTGAGCTGCTGCAGAACGCGGTGGATGCGCTCGCCGCGGGTGGATCGCCGGGGATGGTGGAGTTCCGCCTCGCCGACGGAGCGCTGTACTGCGCCAACGAGGGCGCGGGTTTTGACGCCGACGGATTGACGGCCGTCACCTATGCCTTTCTCAGTTCGAAACGCGGCGATGAGATCGGACGGTTCGGACTCGGATTCAAGTCCGTGCTCGGTGTGAGTGATCGCCCGCAGATCTACAGCCATTCGGTCAGTTTCGCCTTCAACGCCCCCGAGACGTCGGAGCTCTTCGCGGGGATCCCGTCCGATGGCGGTCGGTATCCTCTTCTCCGCGTGCCGAGTGTGGTCGACGTCGACGAAGCGAGGCGTGAGGACCAGAACCTCGCGGAGATGATGGGCTGGGCGACCACGATCGTCAAACTGCCACTCACTCGTGAGGGGGATCGGCTCCGACAGGAGCTCAAGGCGTTCTCGCCCGAGTCCCTGCTCTTCTTCAAGGGCCTCGACTGCCTGCGCATAACGTTGCAGGACCGCCCGGGTACCGCCGCGGTCTCGCGGGACTTCCACCGCGAGGGCGATCAGGACGACGGACAGGTCGTCATCGTCGACCCCGAGGGCGTGCGCAGCCGCTGGCTCTACGCCGAGCGCGAGTACAAGCCGACGATCGATGTCGCCTCGACGCTGTCGGCCACGGCCCTGCGCCAGTCGATGACCAACTCCTACGCCGTCAGGCCCGAGGGACGTGCGAGCCCCGGGCAGCTCTGGGCGTGGTTTCCGTTGCGCGACCAGACCACCGCGAGCGGCATCTTCAACGCTCCTTGGCAGGTGAACGACGACCGCACGTCGTTGATCGTCGCATCGAAGCTGAACGCCGCCATGCTCGAGGTCGGCGCCGAGCTGTTCCTCGACGTCGTGTCGCGCGCCTCGACGGCGGATGATCCGGGAGCGCATCTAGATCTGTTCCCCGCTCGCGGCCGCGAGAGCCGGAGCGCGGCAGACAGCTTCCTGTCGGCCGAGATCCCGAGACGCGCGAGAAGTCGCGCGTTGATCCCCGACGTGACGGGCGCGCTCAAGGTGCCACCGTACTTCACCGGCGTACCTGACATCGTCAAGAGTCCCCTGACCGTGACCTCAGCCGAGATCTGGCAGGAGCGTGCTCCCCGCGAGACCATGCCGCACGCTCGGTGCTTCTCGACGCCTGCCCGCCGCAATCGCCTTCGGTCACTGCTCGGCGGAGACGAAGAAGAGCGCAGCCCGCAGGAGTCGGGCGTCGCGGCGTGGCTGACCGAACTCGTCGGCGACCAGAGCGTGGAAGGAGTCGATGGCGCTCTTCGGATCCTCGTGGAACTCGCGGCGAACGCCCGCCCCACTCATGACCTGGCGCTCTCAGCCCGCGTCATCCCCTTAGAGAGCGGTGGATGGGTACGGGCCGATCAGTCCGACACAGTTCTGCTCCCCGTCCCGGGCGCCGTCGTACCCGACGGCGTGGAACTCGTCCGGTCGGACGTCGCGGACGCTTCTCACGATCTGCTCCGGCGGCTCCGGTTCCGCGGGGTCACGGTCGATGAGGCTGCTTCAGCCCTGGCTGCTTCGGCGACAGATCGATGGAGCGAAGCCGAATGGGCGCATTTCTGGGCGACCTTGAACACCGCCACGCCACAGGTCGCCGCCCGTGCCGTGGAGGGGATACGTGAGCGAGGGGTGCGCGTTCTCGTTCGCACGGAGGCCGGCACCTGGCGTGCTGCGTCGGATCTCGTCGCCGATGGGTCGATCGCACGGGACATCGCGACGCGTCAGATCGACGCATCGATCGTCCCCAACATCGCGCTTCGAACAGCGGCGGGAGCATTCACCGCCCCGGAGCGCGATCGCGAGCTCGAGCGGGACCGCCTGCGCGGCGATTACGTCGCGACGATCGAAGACGTCGTACGCCGCTACCTCGCGGCCAATGGCCTAACGGCCCCTACCATCACCGTCCCCGACATGCGTGGCGTCGGACCTTTGGATCTGCTGGTGGACGACCTCTCCGAGCAGGATCGTGTCGCGTGGACGCACGCGATCCTCGCGCGGATGGGCAATACGCAGTTCGTCCTCGACGTGCCGCTTCGTGGTCGCAGGGCCGAGATCATGGTCTCGACGATGGAGTGGTGGGCGGTACGCAGTCGCGGACTCATCCAGACCTCCGCCGGTGCGCGACGGCCGGACGCCGCCGTGTCGGGCTCATTGCGCAGATTCTCGGCCTTCCTTCCGGTGGCCTCTCATGACGTGGTCGCCGGATTGCCGCTACCCAGAGACCTCGCCTCGGTACCCGTGAGCATGCTCGAGGACTTCCTCGGGCGCGGCGACTACAAGCTCCTTCACGCAGCGGAGTTCGCTGAACTGATTCAGGAGTGTGCGCGCCGGTCCGATGTCGCGGTTCCCGAGCACGTGCCGGCGGTGATCAACGGCTCGGTCGTCCTCACCCCGCGCAGCGAAGTCGCCATCGTGGTCGACAGCGCCGACGCCGCAGACCTCGAGGAGGCCGGCGTTGCCTACATCCCCATCGCGGCCGGCGATCCGCGTCTGGTCGAGCGTTGGGGATTGCTCTCCGCCGAGGATGCGCTGCATCAGTCGGTCGAGGTCGTGGGAGCCACGGAGGCGATCCCGCTCCTCGACATCCATCCGAGTCTGCAGAGCCACGTGTTCGTGCCGCTCGCCCGGGCGACCGTCACCCGCGCCGTCTCCATCCATCGCGTGCTCCAGAGCGCGCGAGGAACCAGGAAGAAGCGGCTCAAGGCGACACGCCAGGATCGAGCGGTTATCGTCGACGCGTCGCTCGAGATCGACGACGCGCTGGTCGTCGTGTCCGACGAACTGGAGCTCGGGCTCTCTGCGGACGACGTGCGGACTGTGCTGCGCCACGACGAAAGCCTGCGTCAGAGTGAACTGATCGCGTCGGCGCGGGCGGCTCGCAACGACGAGAAGCGTCTTCTGATCCTCGCGGGGGTGGACGCACTGCGGAGCAACCTGCCCGACGGTCTTCTCGCCGCCGTCGAGTCCAACACCGGGACGCTCGACGATGGCGGTGTCGCCGAGCTCTTCGTGCGGGTGCACGGACACGACTCGGTTCGAGAGCTGCGTGACGTCCTCCGTCAACGGGGCATTCCCGTCCCCGAGCGATGGGACGGGTCTCCGCAAGCACTGGCGGCCGTGAAGAACCTCGGTTTTCACACTTCCTACGCCGGCAGCCGAGAGAAGAAGCCGTCCGCCGTCAGCCACATCCAGGGCAAGCTCACGCTGAATCCGCTGCATGACTACCAACGAGAGGTGGCAGAAAAGATCGCGGCGCTGGTCGCCTCCGAGGACCCGGCTGGGCGACGCGGTCTCCTCTATCTGCCGACCGGAGCGGGCAAGACCCGCGTGACGGTGGAGGCGCTCGTAAGGCTGATGAAGGCGGGCGAGATCGAGTCGCCCGTGCTGTGGATCGCGCAGAGTGAGGAACTCTGCGAGCAGGCGATCCACTCGTTCTCTGAGGTCTGGCGTGCGTTCGGGGACGAACGGGCACTCGACGTGAGCCGGTTCTGGAGTGGTTACGAACTGGATGAGTCCGACGAGGAACTCCAAGTGGTCGTCGCGATCGACGCGACGCTCGGTAGCCGTCTGGGAGAACCGCAGTACGCATGGCTCACGACGCCGGGGATCGTCGTCATCGATGAGGCCCACACGGCGCTGTCCAAGACCTACACCGACATCCTGCGGCATCTCGGACTCACGGCGCAGAGAACCGATCGCCCTCTGCTCGGCCTCACGGCTACTCCCTTCCGTGGCCGCAACGACGAGATCAACCGCCTCTTCGCCCAGCGATTCGGCGAGAACCGTCTGGAGTCACTCGACCCTGACGACCCGATCGCGCAGCTGCGGTCATGGAACGTCCTCTCCGAGGTCGACTACCACGTGCTCGACGGTGTCGAGGTCAGGGTCGGCCAGCAGGACGCCGAATTCCGCAAGATGAAGGAGGTCACGCCCGGCATGCTCGCTGCGATCGGTCAGGACATGCAGCGCACCCTCACGGTCGTCAGGCACATCAAAGAGCAGAAGGAGGACTGGCCGATCCTCGTGTTCGCCGCATCCGTAGCGTCGGCGCACACGATCGCCGCCCTGCTCCGACTGGAGGGCGTGCGGGCGGACTCCGTCGACGGGAGCATGCGCCGACAGCATCGCCGGCGCGTGGTGGAGCAGTTCAAGTCCGGGCAGACGCAGGTGCTGGTGAACTGCGATCTGCTCACCCAGGGGTTCGACGCGCCGATGATTCGAGCGCTTTACATCGCGCGCCCGACCTTCAGCCCGAACCGATACCTGCAGATGGTCGGCCGCGGGCTCCGCGGACCGGCCAACGGTGGCACCGAACGGTGCCTCATCGTCAACGTCGAGGACACCTTCGAGCAGTTCGGTGAAGACCTCGCATACAACGAATTCGACTATCTCTGGAGCAAAGCATGACCGACATCGAGACCGCAGAGGTCGTCGCAGAATCCACGCCGATCACGGACGCGCGCGAAGGGAGGGATGCCGTCGTCGCCGAAGTGCGTCGGCGCTGGCTCGGCCCCTATGGTGGTGAGGAAGAGGTGCTGCACCGCAGCCCGGTGTACGCCTATCTGGTCGGCACGCTCTACCCGGTCGAGCAGGGGGCGGCGGCTCCCGTCGAACTTGAGGACGTCGAGGACACGACGGGTCCAGCATCGAGGGATGAAGAGCTCGAGTGGGAGACCGAGCTGGCGGCGGGCGAGACGGAAGATGCAGATGCCGAGGATCTCGGTGTCAACCTCACCGGCGCTTTCGGCTGGGCTCCTGCATCGATGGGAGTGTCGTTCCTGCACGGTGGGTCGACGCTCCGAGTCGACCTCGCCGCAGGGGTGTACGAGAGGAACGACGAGGAGGACTGGGTACGCCGCCCGTTGGAGAGCTCGGAGTTCATCGAGGTGGGGGCGAGTTCGAGCATCCCTGTCTTCGGGAAACGCGCCACGCTGTCGTGGAGATCACGCCGATTCGACGGTCGATGGCTGACGACCGTCGCGCTCTCGAATGCTGCCGAGGTCGGCGCGGGCGAGGCGAAGCGCGACGCCGAACTCTGCCTGTTCCAGGTTGAACTGGCCTGCTCTGACGAGACGGGCTTGCTGCCATATCCGCAGGCGGGTGTGCTGGTGTCCGACGACGACAAAGAACTCGCCTTCCGCTATCGGGACAAGCCGTCCTTCGCCATCGGACACGGCGTCGCCGTGGATTGGTCACCGGAGGCGGCACCCGTGACCGTACGCACGACCACGATCCCCGAGACCGAGGTCAGCGCGATCCGGGCGAAGCGCGGCTCAGGTGATGCCGTGCGCATGCGGTGGCTGGCGGACGAGTCGGTGTCGACATCAGACCTGGTCCAGGGGCTCTCGTCCGTGGCACGTGATTATGCGAAGTGGATCGAGGGACAGGCCGTCGATGCATCCTCGGTCGCTGCCGAGGACAGGAACATCGCCGATGGCATCGTGGAGCGGCAGAGGCGAGCACTGGCTCGGATCGAAGAGGGCATCGGGCTGCTCGGCGACGACGAACAGGTGCTGCAGGCCTTCCGGATGGCGAACGCGGCCATGCGGTGGCAGATGCTGCGTCAGCGCGGGGTCGTGGCCAAGGAGACGAGATACGGCCGGCGGTTGTTCGAAGACAAGGGAGCCGACGAGCCGACCTGGCGTCCGTTCCAGCTCGGGTTCATCCTCAGCTCACTCGCTTCCACCGTCGACGAGGCGCATGAGGATCGGGAACTGGTCGACCTGATCTGGTTCCCGACCGGCGGTGGAAAGACCGAGGCCTACCTCGGTCTGGCCGCGATCGAGATGATCCGGCGCCGGTTGGCACGCGGAGTCAAGGGCGGCGGTATGGCCGTACTCACGCGCTACACGATGCGCCTACTCACCGCGCAGCAGTTCCAGAGAGCGGCCACGCTGATCTGCGCGCTCGAGTTGATGCGTCTCGATGACGAGAGGTTCGACGGGATGCCCGACTTCTCCATTGGACTCTGGCTCGGCATCGCGTCGACGCCGAACACGTTCAAGAAGGCCGAGACGCAATTGCGGGAAGTGCGGCAGCAGAGCAGGCCCGACAATCCGTTCCAGTTGCTGGTATGTCCGTGGTGTGCGACGTCGATCATGCCCGAGCGGCATTCGAACAAGGATCGCTCATACGGAGTCAGGGCGGACGCCTACGGATTCGAGTTCTTCTGTCCCGACGATTACTGCCCGTTCTCGGCCACGCTGCCGGTGCAGGTGGTCGATGAGGGGATCTACGCCAACCCGCCGACCATGCTCGTGGCGACCGTCGACAAGCTCGCGCGTCTCGCCTGGATCTCGGACGGCTCCCGTATGTTCGGCATCGACACGGTCTGCGATCCGCCTTCGCTGGTCATCCAGGACGAGCTGCATCTGCTCTCCGGCCCCCTCGGCACGATCGTGGGTGTTTACGAAGCGGCGATCGGAGCACTTCTGCGGTGGAACGGCACGGCCCCGAAGGTCGTGGCGTCGACGGCCACGACCCGTGCGTCGCGAGAGCAGGTGACGGGATTGATGGCGAAGCCGGTCGAGGCGTTCCCGCCAGCAGGGCTGCGCGCGGAGGACAATCACTTCTCCGAGCCCGATCCCGATGCTGCGGGCCGCCTGTACCTCGGCATCATGCCTCAGGCGCACACGCCATCGTGGGCGATCGGCCAGATCGCGACGGAGCTGCTCGATGCTCCCGTCTCGACTGGGCTCGACGGCGAGGCGAAGGATCGCTACTGGACCCTCGCGGTGTACCACAACAGCCTCCGCGAGCTCGGCAGGACCGTGACCATCCTTCGCGACGACGTCCAGAGCAACCTCTTCCGCCGTTCGGGTGGCGACCGTCCGACCCGCACGCTCGGACCGGACGGCGTCGAGGAGTTGAACGGCAATGTGCCGTCCGACGAGCTCGTGCGCCTTCTGCGACGGCTCGAGCGCGGCCCCAAGCATCCCGAGGTCATCGACGCCCTCGCGACCACCAACATCATGTCGGTCGGCATCGATGTGCAGCGTCTGGGCGTCATGCTCGTCAACGGTCACACGAAGACCACCGCCGAATACATCCAGGCCACCTCGCGCGTCGGGCGTGGATCGACACCGGGGCTCGTCGTGACGATGTTCAGGGCGGGTAAGCCGCGCGACCGTTCGGTCTTCGAGTCGTTCCAGACGTATCACGGTTCCTATTACCGATTCGTGGAGCCCTCGAGCGTCACGCCTTGGTCGCTTCAGGCGCGACGTCGTGCTCTGCACGCAGCGCTGGTGATACTCGTGCGACACGGGGCCGGACGCAACGGCAACGCGGACGCCGCCTACTTCGACCCGGAGTCGGCTGGCGTCAAGAAGGCAATCTCGTTGCTGAAGCAGCATGTGGCGAACGCCGACCCGCGTGAAGCGGCGGAGGTCGGCAAGGAGATCGACGACGCGGTTCTCCAATGGGTCGAGGCCAGGGAGCGAGCTGAGGCGGCGGGCAAGTCCCTCGTCTATCAGTCCAAGAACCAGGACGAGCGCCTGCTCCGGCAGTTCACGGAGCCGGGTGCCGGTTGGCCGGTGATGAACTCGATGAGGAACGTGGACAGAGTCGTGAAGGTGCGCGCGAAGGGAGAGCGGAATGGCTGAGTCGACGGTGAAGACGATCCGAGCATCGGAGACGGTCGCTCCCTACGGGCCGGGAGCGATCGTCGACATTCTCGGTCAGTCCTTCATGGTGCCCACGGGTGATCGTTGGCCGTCGCCGAAGGTGCGCGAGCGCGTGGAGTCCGACCGTCTGGCCGATGCACTGCACGTGCAGGAACTGTGGGCCGCACCGACGACGCATGAACCGGAGAAGGGCTCAGTGCCCGGTCTCGAACTCGTCAGGTTCCCCGGCTGGTTGTTCTGCCAGGTGTGTCGACGACTGATCAAATGGAGCGCAAGTCTCGAGACCGGAGGAGTGCCGCACTGCACGCAGGTCTCCTGCGACGGGCGCCTGGTGCCGATGCGCTTCGTGCTTGTGTGCACCGAGAACAGTCATCTCAGCGACGTTCCGTGGGCCGACTGGGTCCACCGAGGCTCCGAGGGTGAATGCAAGTCGGCGGAGAAGCTGAGGTTCACGACGCTCGAGGGCGCGGGCGACGGTCTCAGCAGCCTGCAGGTGTCGTGCGATGCATGTGAAGCGCGCCGCTCGCTCGGAGAGCTCCGCCGCGATGCCCTCGCCAAGGACGGGTTCAAGTGCACCGGCACGCAACCCTGGGAGCACGAATGGCCCGGGTGCGGTAAGCCTCTCGACGCTCAGCAGCGTGGGGCCACGAGCCTCCACTTCAGCGACTCCGTCAGTGCGATCGATATCCCGCCGGTGCCGAGCCGGGCATTCGAGAACGAGGATGCCGTTCGCGGCCACGCGATGTTCGAAGGGCTTCGCGGGGCCCCATCATCGGTACGCGACGTCATGATCGCGCAGATGGTCGCCGACCTCGGAGTGCCTGCCGCTGAGATCGAGGCGCTGCTGGAGGTCGACGACTCTCCCGGCGAACGCCGGGAGATCATGAGCACTCTTCAGGCCGAGGAGTTCGAGGCATTCGTGGGCGCTGTGACGGGGAAGACACCGACGAAGGACTTCGTCACTCGGGCAGTCAAGCTGCATCCGAAGGGCATCGACGCGGTCGACGGCGTTGTCGCGCGAGTCAAGGACGTGGTGTTGGTCGACCGACTCCGAGACGTTCGTGCGGTGCGCGGCTTCCGCCGATATTCGCCGGACGCGACGGCGGTCCCAGCGGTGCCGACGAAGTCGTTCGAGAAGACATGGTTGCCGGCCGCCGAGGGATACGGCGAGGGCATCTTCATCCGATTCGATCCCCAGGCGGTCAAGGGTTGGGCTGAGCAACCGGCGGTGCAGCACCTGGCAGCCACGCTTCTCGAACATCAGAACCATTCGGTACTGGGTCGGCGGCTTCATCTGGCTTCCGCCGAGTACGTGCTGCTCCACTCCTTCGCGCATCTGCTGATGCGCGAACTCGCGTTCACCAGCGGGTACACAGCCGCCTCGCTCAAGGAGCGCATCTACTGCGAGTCAGAGGGTGACTACGGCATCTTCATCTACACGACCACGTCGGACGTCGAGGGCACTCTTGGGGGACTTGTGAGGCAGGGTGAACCGGACCTCCTCGTCGAGGGCATCGTGGCGGCGCTCCAGCAGGCCGCGTGGTGCCCGAACGATCCGGTGTGCTCCGAATCCGAACCGCAGAGCATCGACGGCCTCAACCTGGCTGCATGCCACGCGTGCAGTCTTGCCCCCGAAACGTCGTGCGAGTCGTCGAACCTCCTACTCGACAGGACTTTCGTCGTCGGGGGCGGAAACGTGACCGGATTCTTCGGTCCCGTTCTCGACACCCTTCTCGGGCAACGGGTCGGGTGACCTCCTCCGTCGCACTTCCTTGACGATCCGGGCGGCCACGTCATGTGCGTCCGTCCGGATCTCATGCTCCCAGATGCGTACGACCGACCAACCTCGTTCGCTGAGGACACGGGTGGTGTCGGCATCGCGAGCTCGATTCGCCGCGACCTTGTCAGACCAGAACGTCGCGTTCGATTTCGGAGACTGATGGTGATCAGGACACCCGTGCCAGAAGCAGCCGTCAAGGAACACAGCGACCCGAGCCCGTCGGAACAGAAGGTCGGCGGTGCGGCGCAGGTCTCGCTCAGGACGAGCGCTGACGCGATATCGGAGACCGGACCGATGGACGAGGCGTCGTACGAGCATCTCCGGTCCCGTATCGCGTCCACGGTTAGCGCGCATGCTCGCTCTCGCTCCCGGACTGCTCGCCCACGAATCGGATCCCGCGGATGCCGGCGACGTCTCCATCCGTCAATACTGCAACGTCGTAGGATCAGATCGACCCGTTCTGCACTGCGGGTCTCGAACGCCCGGGAGGCACCGTTGGGGAACGCCATCACCGTCCTCGACCTATTCGCCGGCGCAGGCGGCCTCACGCAGGGGATGCACGAGGCATCGTCGAGATTCGACGTCGTGCGTGCTGTCGAGAAGGACCGGGACGCGGCCGCGACCTTCGCGCTCAACCATGGGGAGGGCATCACCTTCCAGGGGGGGATCGAGGATTGGCTGCAGGATGAAGTGGTGCCGTCGGTCGACATCGTCGTCGGCGGGCCGCCGTGTCAGGGCTTCTCGACGCTGGGGAAGCAGAACGTCGAAGACGAGCGGAACACTCTCTGGAGGGAGTATGCAGAGACGATCATCCGCGCGCAGCCGAAGTACTTCGTGCTCGAGAACGTCGCGGTGTTCGCCAAGTCCCCGCAGTTCCGAGCACTCACGGAATCAACGGAGAGCAACGGCATCCTTCGTGACTACTCGTTCGAATGGGATGTGTTGAATGCAGCGGACTTCGGCACGCCTCAGGCGCGCAAGCGCGCGATCCTGATCGGGCGCCATCGTGACATGCCGGAGACCGGACTGCCGAAGCCCAGCCATCATCGTGACGAGCACATCAGCGTGGGCGAGGCCTTTTCGGGCATCTCGCATGGGGTTGGCCTCCATCTCGATGATCGTCGCGTCGAGATCGACGGCCGTGATCACCGCGGTTGGTGGTCATCGCGAGAGCTCCACGTCGGGCGTGACTACGCCGACATCTCACTTCGACGATTCGCGGAGATCCCACCGGGCGGCAATCGCTTCGACCTCCCGGATGAGCTTCTCGCCCCGTGCTGGCGGAAGCATAAGTCCGGCTCCGGCGACGTGATGGGTCGGCTTCATCTCGACAAGCCGTCGGTGACGATCAGGACCGAGTTCTTCAAACCGGAGAAGGGTCGTTATCTGCATCCCTTCGCCGACCGTGCCATCACGCACTTTGAAGCAGCAGTGCTGCAAGGGTTCCCTGTCGACTACCGGTTCGCGGGTTCTCGTACCGCCATCGCCCGACAGATCGGCAACGCCGTGCCGATTCCGTTGGGCAGGGCGATCGGCAATCTGCTCGCTGATGCGCTGATCTGAGGACGGCGCGAGCCGTCCGCGAGTCGCCGCACGCATCAAGTTGACCCCAGCATCAACGGAACTAGATGGATGTCCGGCCGCACTCACCACTCATCAACGATGCGCGTGTCCGATTGCTCAGGACCTGCTCGCTGCATCGCGAGCGCGGTTCCTTTGGAGGTGAGGAACATGCCGTCCTCCCGCGCCCACCGCGTACACGTCTCGACCCACTGAGCCGACGACCTGCCGCCGACGGCCGTGACAGTCCTGGCGATCGAGTCATCCTGCCGGCGCAGGTGGGCGTAAAGCGGTCGGATGGAGGGAATGGCGTCAGCAGACTCGTGACTGCACGCGCTCGCGAAGCTGAGCCGTAGACCGCGATCGTGAGGTCGCGGCAAGTCGCCCGTCGTAGCGCGGCGTCGGCTACGTTGCGTTCCTCGGCGGCCTGCCGGTGCCCTGCGGCTCCACTTCCAAGGCTCGTCTTTCTAGATGTCGTCGAACAACACGGGGACCCCGAGCCGCATCGCGTCCCACTTCACAGCGTTGCGCCTCGTAGGGCGAACGTGCGGCAGATCTCATTGCCCACCAGGAGCCGGTGAAGTGGCGAGGAGCATCGGCTTCGCTGCCATGGTCCGACTACATCGACCTGGTTCGCGCGGCAGGTTTGCGCGACGGTCCCTATGTCGAGTCAGCGCACCGGCGTCGAACGGGACTACTCGAACCCGCCCGTCAACCGCCCATGCATCGTCCCGCTGGAGTCGTTCATCCCGACGATCTCCACCGTCTTCCCCAACGCTGCGTACTTCGTCTCGATCGCATCCAATGCCGCAACGGTCGACGCATCCCACACATGCGACCCGGACAGATCCACCACCACCCGATCCGGATCCTCCGTATAGGAGAACAACGTCGTCAGGTCATTGCTCGACGCGAAGAACAACTCCCCCTCCACGACATACGTCACCACATCGCCCGCGGGTCCTAGAACCCGACGAACCGAAACGAAGTGCGCCACACGCCGCACGAACAGCACCGACGCAACGAGCACCCCACCGACGACCCCGACCGCCAGGTTGTGCGTGATCAGCACCAGCACCACCGTCGCGATCATCACGAAGGTCTCGCTCTTCGGCATCCGCTTCAGCGTCGACGGCCGCACGCTGTGCCAGTCGAACGCTCCGATCGCGACCATGATCATCACGGCCACGAGCGCCGCCATCGGAATGGTCCCGACGAAGTCGCCGAACACGACCACCAGCAGGAACAGGAAGATCCCGGCGCAGAACGTGGAGATACGGGTCCGCGCGCCCGACGCCTTCACATTGATCATCGTCTGACCGATCACCGCGCACCCGCCCATGCCGCCGAACATCCCGGAGAGCACGTTCGAGACGCCCTGCCCCCACGACTCGCGCGTCTTGTTCGAGTGGGTGTCGGTGATCTCGTCGACGAGCTTCGCGGTGAGCAGCGACTCCATGAGCCCGACGAGTGCGACCCCGAGCGCGAACGGCGCGATGATCGTGAACGTCTCCCACGTCAGCGGGACGTTCGGGATGAACAGCGACGGCAGGCTCCGCGGCAGCTCGCCCTGATCCCCGACCGTCGGCACCGTGATCCCGAAGGCGAGCACGACGCCCGTCACGATGATCACCGACACGAGCGGCGCCGGCACGATCTTGGTGAGCTTCGGCATCACCAGCATCACGACGATCCCGAGCGCCACCAGCGGATACACCAGCCACGGCACATCGATGAGCTGCGGGAACTGCGAGCTGAACACGAAGATCGCAAGCGCGTTCACGAACCCGACCATCACGCTGCGGGGGATGAACCGCATGAGCTTCGCGACGCCGAGCACTCCGAGGACCACCTGGAAGATCCCGGCGAGGATGACCGTCGCGATGAAGTAGTCGAGCCCGTACGTCGGCGCGACCGGAGCGATCACGAGCGCCACGGCTCCCGTCGCCGCGGTCACCATCGCCGGTCGCCCGCCGAGGAACGCGATCGACACCGCCATGATGAACGACGAGAACAGCCCGACCTTCGGGTCCACCCCCGCGATCACCGAGAACGCGATCGCCTCCGGAATGAGCGCGAGCCCGACGACGAGTCCGGCCAGCACCTCGCGGGTCAGCATGCGCGGGTTCTTCAGCGCATCGAGCACGGAGGGGTGGGCGCGATAGCGCGCGCGGTCGTCGAGGGCGGGTGCAGACATGGAGGGCTCCAGGGGAAGGCGCCTCAGAGAGGAGGCAGACGTTCCAGCCTACGTCTGATGCGCGAGCCGCCCGCCCCGCCCCCTTCCGCCCCGCACCCCACATCCGCCAGTATGAACACGACCGCCCCGAAAGGAGCCTTCGCATGTCGTCGCTCGCCCCCTCCACCGCCCCGGACACGGCATCCGCCGCGCTCCCCGGCGCCGGGGTCATCGCCGCGATCCGTCGCGTCCTCCTCTGGTCGCTGATCGTCGCGTTCCTCTATCCGGCGTTCATGACCGCCAGCAAGGGCATCTGCCCCGGGGGCGTCGACGCGAACGGCGGGTTCATCGACTCCGCGGGCCAGTCTGTCGACGAGGCGCCGCAGTGCATCCAGCTGACGCTCGCGCCGAGCCCCCTCGTCTACATCGCCATCGCCGTCATCGTGCTGCTCGCACTCGGTCGCGTGATGAAGGCGACCGACGAGCGCGCGGCGCTTCGCACCCTGGAGTGGACGCTGCGCGGAGTCGGGCTGCTCGTGGTGCTCGCGATCGTCGTCTCGCACGTGTGGTTCGCGCTGATCCCGCTCGAGCAGTTCACCGGTGACTCCTGGAGCGTCGTCAGCCCGTTCCCGTTCGGCTCGATCGACGTCGAGGTGACGCCGATGACGACCTCGTGACCGTCTAGTCGCGCCAGTCGATCCCGACCCCGGCGATCCGTCGCCCGGCCTCATCGGCGGCGACCGGCTCGCCGACATCCGCCCCGCGTTCGAGCGAGACGGCGGAGTGCACGATGGTGTCGGCGTACACGTGCACGAGGTTGTAGCCCTGCGCGGCATCCTGTCCGCGGGTGGCGCCGACGGGCTGCGCGAGGTCCTGTCCGTACGCGCTCGACGAGGCCACGGCCACGGGGATCCCAGCGAAGGTGCCGAACGACGGGTGGTGCACGTGCCCGGACAGAATGCCCCGCACATCCGACCCCCGCAGCACCGCGGCCAGTGCGTCCTGATCCCGCAGCTCGACCGTCACGGCGAGGTCGAGCACCGTCGGCAGGGGCGGATGGTGGATGAGCAGCAGCGTGCCCTGCGGTGCCGCCGTCGACAGCTCTCCCTCCAGCCGATCCAGCTGCGACGACGGCACCTCCCCCCAATGCGCGCCGGGCACCGTCGAGTCGACGACGATGACGCGCATCCCCCCGAACCACCGCACCTCGACGATCGGCTCGTCACCCGCCCCCGCGAGTCCGAGCTCCGATCGCATGGCACGGCGGTCGTCATGGTTGCCGGCCGCCCACACGACCTCGCAGCCGAGCGCCGCGGCAGCGGGCGTCACGAGCTCGCGCAGGCGCCGGTAGGCGGCGGCGTCTCCCCGGTCCGTCAGGTCCCCCGTGAACAACAGCGCGTCGGGACGGAGACCCGAGGCGACGAGCCGGTCGAGCATCTCCGCCAGGTTCGCGTCGGCGTCGGCCCCGCTGCCGTACAGCGGCGACCGCTCACCCGGCAGGTGCGTGTCGGAGATGTGCACGAACGTGTGCGACGGGCGAGGGTGTTCGGTGAGGATCATGTCTCTTCCTGGTCGGCGGACGGAGGCAGGTCGGGGCGGGGTCAGACGGCGGCGGCCGTGGACCCGGGGACGAGCGTTCCCGTGAAGGAGCGGCGCACGAGCGTCTCCGGCTCGTCCGCGGTGAGCAGCTGCTGCATGGTCTCGACGGCGGCCGCGGCCACCGCCTCCACGGGGATCCGCAGGGTGGTGAGCCCGAGCAGATCGGCGCCGGGCAGGATGCCGTCGCACCCGGTCACACTCACGTCCTCCGGCACGCGGAGCCCGGCCGCGCGGGCGGCGCGCATGACGGCGAGCTGCCGGTAGTCCGAGGCGCAGATGACGGCGGTCGCCCCGGCGCGCACGGCGGCGAGGGCCTCGTCGACGCCGTCCTCGGGACGCGCACCGGCCGAGATCATCGTCACGGCGACGCCCGCCGCGGTCAGGACCTCCTGCATCGCGAGCGCGCGGAGGTGCTCCGGGTATGACGCGTCGGGGCTTCCGGCGAGCACGACGACGGTCCGATGCCCGAGCGCGACGATGTGCTCCGCGAGCAGACGTCCGTGGCCCTCGTCGTCGTAGTGGGCGGTGTGGATGCGGCCCGCCGACTCCACGCGCCCGGCACGGAGGATCGGCACCTGGTCGGCGAACGGCTCGAGCTGCGCCGCAGAGATGCCGCCGGTGGCGACGATGAGTCCCGCGACCCGCATGCCGAGCAGCCGGTGCAGCGCATTCACCTGCTTGGCGCCCTGCTCGTCGGCACCGATCGTGACGGTCACGAGGTCGAGGCCGCGCTGATGGGCCTCTTCCTGCAACCGGGAGAAGAGGAGACCGTACGCGGGGTTGCTCGCATCGCGCAGCATGAGGCCGACGGTGCCGGTGCGTCCCGCGGCGAGCTCGGCGGCAATCGTGTTGCGCACGTACCCCAGTCGCTCGGCCGCCTCCAGGATGCGCTCCTGCGTCTCCGGTGCGAAACGGCCCTCGCCCTTCAGCGCCCTGGTCGCCGTCGCGCGGGACACCCCGGCCGCGGCGGCGACGTCGCTGATCGTGACCCGCAGGGCGGGCGTCCCGGCCTCCGCCCCGCTCATGCGCGCTGCTTCCGTCGGCGGGGCGCTCCGGCGCGCGAACCTCGTCCATACACGAGATACATGGTGACACCCATGATGATCATGAGCAGCACGGTGTAGACGAACGTGATGGGCATCGCGTCGAGGTTGTTCTCCCCGCGCGTGCTCTCCTGGATCGCGACGCCCAGCGGCTTGTACAGCGGGTGGTAGAGGAAGATCGCGGCGTCGTAGTCGTCGAGCAGGCTGTTGAAGTTCAGCGCGGTGATCGCGGCCGCAGTCGGCAGCACGAGCGGGATGAGCACGCGCCGGAACGTGGTCAGCGAGCGGGCTCCGAGGATGCGCGAGGCGTCTTCCAGGGAGTCCGGCACGGACGCGAACCCGGCTTTGAGCAGCCGCAGCGTGAAGGGGATCTTCACGCAGATGTACGCGACGAGCAGCAGGACCGGCGTCCCCGTGAGCACGATGTTGCCCACGAGGGGCTGCGGGGCGTCGAACGCCATCACGAAGGCCAGCGCGATCAGCACGATCGGCAGGATCCACGGGATGTGCAGCACGTACTCGATGGCCGTGGTGAGCAGGTTGCGGTGCTTCTGCATCATCCGCGCGACGAACAGCAGCCCGCCCACCACGATGACCGCAGCGAGGGCGCTGTAGACGACGCTCACGATGAACGGCCGGAGGGCCGCCGCGCTGGAGAACACGGTGATGTAGTTGTCGAGCGTGAAGCTGTCGAGCGTGATGGATCCGGCGAGGATGCTCCGCGCGTCCACGAAGGAGAAGACCACGATGAGCACGACCGGGATGAGGTAGATCACCCAGAGCAGGTAGGCGACCACGTGCACGACGGCGTTCGCGAAAGGGTTGCTGATCCGCTGCTTCTGGATCGGCGTCGCCACCTTCGCCACCGAGAAGTACACGCCGGACTTCTCGGCGCGGTTCATGATCGCGAGCAGGATGATCGTCGCGACACCGAGCACGATCGCCAGCAGCGCGGCGATGTCACGAGTGATCGGGCTGCGCGACAGGTCGATGATGAGGGGCGCGACGGTCTGGAAGTCCGGCCCGCCGAGCACGAGGGGCGCGGTGAGGGCCCCGAGGCCGATGAGGAACGTCAGCACCGTGACCGCGAAGAGCATCGGCTTCATGACCGGCAGCACGATGCGGCGCAGGATCGTCCACGTCGAGGCGCCCATCAGCTTCGCGGCCTCGATCGACGCGTAGTCCACCTTGCCGAGCGACGAGGACAGGAACAGCATGTGGTTCGTCGTCGTCGCGAACGTCATCACGAACACGACGGCGAAGTAACCGGAGAACCAGTCCCGGTTCATGTCCGGCCAGATGTTCACCATCAGATTCGTGATGAAGCCGAATTTGCCGTAGATGAAGTTGTAGCCGGCGGCGAGCACGATGCCGCCGTAGATCAGTGTCGTGGCGTAGCCGAGCCAGAGGAGCTTCGCGCCGCGCACCTGGAAGTACTGCGTCACCAGCACGATGAACACCCCGACGACGTTGACCGTGACGGACAGCGTGATCGCGAGGAGGAGGCTGTTGCCGAGCGTCTTCAGCGCGCGCTCGCTGCCGAGCAGCTTCTCGACGGCGCGGATGCTGAACTGTCCGTCCGGGAAGAAGGTCGCGGCGAGCAGCTCGGCGTTCGGCAGCACGAGGAAGGCGGCGGCGAACCAGATCACGACGATGCCGGTCACCCAGGCGAGCGGCGAGCGGAGCATCGCGCGCACGCTGCCGGGACGGCCGCGGCGGAGGCGGGGCTTCGTCGCGGTGCCCGCCTCGGCCGCCTCGGTCGTCAGGGCGCCGGGGGTGTCCGTCATCGCCGCGGACGGCGGCGGCACCGGACGGGAGTCGTTCTGCGGAGCGCTCATGTCACGCCGCCGGGTACTGCAGGATCCACCGCGGGTCGACGTCGATGCGCACGGCATCGCCGACGTCCCAGCGGCGCGCGCTCGCCGCCGCGGGCACGCTCACCCGGAGCGTCGCGTCGGCAGCGGAGACCGTGTAGACGCTGTGGCTGCCGTGGTACGTGCGCTCGGCGACGGTGCCGTCGAGCGACGCCGTGCCGCCGGCGGTGGCCTCGGACGGCGACGCCAGGTGCAGCTTCTCCGGCCGGACGTAGCTCTCGGCCGTGGCGTCGAGGCCCGCGCCGATCGCGACGAGCTGCGCGGGCGTGAGGCGGTTGTTCTCGCCGATGAACCGGCAGACGAAGGGCGTCGCGCTGCGGTCGTAGATCTCCTCGGGGGTGCCCACCTGCTGCAGCGTCCCGGCGTCGAGCACGGCGATGCGGTCGCTGAGGGTGAGCGCCTCCTCCTGGTCATGCGTGACGTACACGGTGGTCACGCCCACCTCGTGCTGCAGCTCCTTGAGCTGCTCGCGCAGCTGCACGCGGAGCTTGGCGTCGAGGTTCGACAGCGGCTCGTCGAGCAGCAGGATGCTGGGGGTCAGGGCGAGCGCGCGGGCGATGGCGACGCGCTGCTGCTGGCCGCCGGACAACTCCGCCACGTTCTTCTCCAGCTGCGACGCGGCGAGTCCGGTCCGGTCGGCGACCTCGTCCACGCGCCGCCGCTGCTCGGCCTTCGACACCTTCTGCACCGAGAGGCCGAACGCGATGTTCTCCCGTACGTTCATGCTGGGGAACAGGGCGTAGTTCTGGAACACCATGCCCACGCCGCGCTTCTCGCTCGGCACGCGGGTCACGTCGCGACCGGCGATGTGGATGCGCCCGCCGGTGGGCTCGATGAAGCCCGCGAGTGTGCGCAGGGCGGTGGTCTTGCCGCATCCGGACGGACCCAGGAGGGTGAAGAACTCACCCTCCTGGATCTCCAGATCGAGGTGCGAGACCGCACGGTGGTCGCCGAACACGACCTCGACGTCGTCGAAACGGATCATCGTCTTCTCTCTCTGCCGGAGCGGCGGGACGGCTCGGGTCAGCCGATGTACTCGAGCGTGACCTTCTCGACCCAGGCGCCGAGGTTCTCGCTCACGAAACCGAAGTCGATGTCCTGACGGTCGAGCGTGCCCATGAGCTCGACGACCTCGGGGTTGGCGTCCTCGACCGCGCCCTCGTTCACCGGCATGGCGTTGAACTCGGCGGCGAACTCGCCCTGGACCTCGGCGCTGCCGAACCAGTCGATGAACTCCTGCGCCTTCTCCTCGTTGTCCGTGCCGTTGATCTGCGCGATCTGCTCGGTGACGTAGGGGACGCCGTACTCCGGGACGATCATGCCGGTGCTGGTGCTGTACTCCTCGTCGCGGGACGCGATGCCGCTCGAGGGGAGCACGCCGTAGTCGACCTCGTCGCGGGTGAGGCGGGCGTAGAGGTCGGTGCCCTCCACGGCGGGCGAGCCGTTGGCGTAGTACGACTTCACCAGGTCCCAGCCCTCGTCGCTCACGCCCAGGTCGCCGTCCTCGTCGAGGTGGCGGCTGAGCATGCTGGCGAGCACGAGCTGCGGGGTGGCCTGGCCGAGCGCGGGGTTGACCTCGTAGCGGCCGGCGTACTCCTCGTCGGTGTACAGGTCGTCGGGGTCGGAGGGCGCGTCGCTGATGCGGTTCTCGTCGTAGACCGTGACGATCGCCTGCTCCACGAGGGGCCAGAACGCGCCGTCCTTCGGGTCGCCGGCGTCCGCGGGAACCTCGCCGCTCCAGCTCGGCTCGTAGGCCGTGATGGCCTCTTCCGTCTTGAGCTGCTCGAAGAACATGTTGTTGAGGCCGAAGACCACGTCGCCGACGGGGTTGTTCTTCTCCGCGATGATGCGGTTCGTCAGGTCGGCGCCGCCGAGGCCCACGATCTCGATGTCGATGCCCGCGTCCGCCGCCTTCTCGGTGATCCACTCGCCGCGGCCGTCGCTGTTCGAGTTCGTGTAGACGATGAGGGTGTCGCCGGAGCCGCCATCGCTGCCGCCGCCATCGCCCGCGTCTCCGTCGCCGCCCGCCGTGCATCCGGTGAGTGCGATCGCCGTCGCGGCCGTCAATCCGATGAGCGTCCAGCGCCTCTGCTGCCTGTCGGCCATGTTCGTCCCTTTCTCGCCTTCGAGGTGTGTCGATGCGACACTACCGGTTCTTGTGGTGAAGGCACAAAGATTGTCTGGTTTCGTGAGCGCGGTCGCGCGTCCGCACTCAAGGTAGGCGCGGGGCGTGAACGCGAGGATGCGACGAGGTGAACGGGCGGGTGAACTGTCTGGGCAGGAGCGCGAGGCGCGCGGCCGCGCAACGCGAAATGCCGGCATGCATTCGAACAAATCTACGAAAGTCGGTCCATGCTGAGATAAAATGAAGCATGTCGAAAACGTCCGGATTGCGCGAGGCGATGGATCGCCTCGACGAGGCGTGGGGTGCCGCCGACGATGCGACGGAGCTTTCCCGCGCGCAGCTCGTCGACGTCGCCGACGCGATCGGACTCCTGCAGCGTCGGCTCGACGCGATGCACGTCGATGTGGCCGCCGGCATCGCTCGGGAGTCGCGCGCGGAACTCGGGGCCGACAGCTTGGCGAAACAACGCGGGTACCGCACGGCGGCGAAGCTCATCGCCGCGACGACGGGCATCTCGACGGGCGAGGCGCAGCGTCTCGTGAAGGTCGGAGAGGCGACGGCGCCGCGGAGCGACCTGCTCGGTGCGCCGCTGCCCGCGCGGTATCCGCTCCTTCGGGAAGAGCTCGCGTCGGGTGCGCTCGGAGCGCCGGCAACCGGTCTCCTCGTCGCTCTTCTGGATCGCTGCCGGGTGGCGGCCGGTGTGGAGCGCATCGCCGAGGCGGAGCGTGTGCTGACCGCCGCCGCCGAAGGGCTCGAGCTCGATGCGGTGCGCAAGCTCGTCCTCCGCGCCGAAGCGTGGCTCGACCCCGACGGCGTGGCGCCGCGGGCGGAGGAGCAGCGCGGTCGGCGCGGACTGCGCATCTTCGAACGTGACGGCATGGTGCACCTGCACGCGCAGCTCGATGCCGAGACGGCGGCGCCGGTCGTCACCGCGATCCGCGGGCACGTGTCCGCCGTGTTCGCCGCCCGCCTCGACACTCCCGATGGCGCGGCGGCTGACGCAGACCGGCGCTCCGTCGCGATGGTCCAGGCCGACGCGCTGTCCCTCTTCTGCGCGCACGTGCTCGGGTGTGAGGGTGATCGGCTTCCGCTCGCCGGCGCGACGGTGATCGTCCGGGTATCGCTGGACGACCTGCAAGCAGGAACCGGGTCGGCGACGATCGACGGGCTCGACCAGGTGATCGACATCGGTGCCGCGCGGCGGATGGCGGCCAGTGGGGGCGTCATCCCCTGCGTCCTCGGCGGGGCGAGCGAGGTCCTGGACTGGGGCCGCGAGAAGCGCCTCTTCACCCGAGCTCAACGCCTGGCCCTCGCCGAGCGGGATGGCGGGTGCGCCATGTGCGGGCTTCCGCCGGGGATGACGAAGGCTCATCACCTCCGCTGGTGGCAGCGAGATCGAGGTCCGACCGATCTCTCGAACGGCATCCTGCTCTGCGAGACGTGTCATCACCGCATCCACGACAACGGCTGGGAGATCGTGATCGAGGGCTCCGGCCTGGCCGGTCGGCCATGGTTCCTCCCGCCGGCGTGGGTCGACCCGCGGCGGACGCCCCGGCTGGGCGGACGGGCGCGCTTCGATGTCGCGGCGTGACGGGGTGCGGTCAGCCCTCGTCCGGGACCCAGCGCAGGAGGTCGCCCGGCTGGCAGTCCAGCGCCGCGCACAGGGCGTCGAGCGTCGTGAAGCGCACGGCCTTCGCGCGCCCGTTCTTGAGCACCGCGAGGTTGGTGGGGGTGATGCCGATACGTTCGGCCAGCTCGCCGACGCCGATCTTGCGGCGGGCCATCATCACATCGATGTCGACGACGACGGCCATCAGATCACCTCGTCGTCGAGCTCGGTCTGCAATGCTCGCGCCTCGGCGTCGCGCTCGATCGCCTGGCGGAGCAGGGCCTTCATCACCACGACGAGCAGGGCCACCCCCGCGATGACCACGCCCGCGCCGCCGACCAGCGCGACCACCCCGGGAGCGACCGTGCCGGCGGCGAAGACCGCAGCCAGCGCCCAGGTGAGCACGGCAGCCGCGAGGATCGCCCCGATGATGACATTGATGGGTCCGAACGAGGATGCCGTGAAGATCGCTCCGCGCCGGACCCTCGTGAGGAGGAGCCAGACGCACACCCCCACCACCTGCAGTGTGACGATGCCGGCCCCGAGCAGCACCACGACGGTGATCCGTCCCCAGGGCTGCTCGTCAGCGAGGTCGAGCCACAGCAGAGGCAGGATCAGCGCTTGCACCCCCACCGACCCGGCGAGGGCGACAGCGAGAAGGACGCGCAGTGCGGTGATGGTCGCCTTCGTCATGGGGACACCTCCGAGAGCTGTCGAAGAACAACGAGAATCTATCGTTAATCATTCGATAGGGCAATCGAGGGCGTTAGCGCCGGAGGCGGGAGCGGAGGCGTCGGGCGGCACGCGCGAGGGCGTCGCGCCAGGCGCCCTTCGGCCACTCGCGGCGCAGCCGCAGGCTGCCGTCCTCGTTGCGCACGAGCTCGACCCGGCGGCCCGCGAGAAGCGGCGAGCGGCCGAGGTGTGCCGTCACGTCAGGGGTTGCGGTCAGTGGGGCGGTGAACATCCACCCGGCGTAGCGGACCGCGACCGTGAGGTCGGCTTCGCGAGTGCCATGCTCCGGGAAGGCCTTCATCGGGTCGAGGGCGATCGGCACCGCGTCGAGGCGCTTCGGGCGCCGGCCACCGATCTTGCGCTCGGAACCGGCCGTCGACGTCGGGGCCTGGTCGGGAGTCGGCGTGTCGCGCGCGACCAGGTCGACGCGGTCCGCGCGGCGCTCCTTGCGGGCATCGAGCAGCTTCGGGGGCAGACCTTCGGTCGTCGACAGCGGGAGGGAGACCAGTCGGTCGGTGGGGCCGACCGTTTCGAAGACGAAGGCTTCCTCGCCGTCTCGAAGCAGACGGACCCACGCGGTCAGCTGCAGCCCGCCGCGCGACCACCGCGCCGCCGTGACGGTCGCCGTGCACGTCGTCTCGGCCTCGAAGGCGGCGAAGGCCAGGAGGTCGTCCCGGCGGTCGGCGCGCAGCAGCGCCGCCCGGATGCGCTGCGGGAACGACAGCCCCGCGTCCACACCCGCGCCGAAGCGCCGCTGCACGAGCGGCACCACCACATCCAGCAGGCGGTCGCGGTACTCCGCCGGATACTTCACCATCCGCCGTCCGGCGATGCGGTTGAGGATCTTGCCGCGGAACCAGTGCCGCAGCAGTCGATCCCGCACCTTCCCCGGTTCGGTGTTCGCCTCGACGACGTCGAGCACGGTCTCCAGATGCGGGAAGTACGACTCCGGGTCGATGCGGGCCGAGCTGGCGCTCCCCGGCTCCTTCACCCACGCGTAGCAGGGCTCGCTTGCGAGCACCGAGATCGTGTCGGCGGCGAAGTACGCCTGCATCACGAAGAGATGGTCCTCGAGCCGCACCTTGCCGTCCGGGAAGCGGATGCCGTGCTCGCGCAGGAACGCCGTCCGGAACATCTTGTGCGGCGTCAGCATCTCCAGGATCGGGTCCTCGCCGAGCACCGCCTGCGGGATGTCGCGCTGGAAGATCTTGGCGGGCAGCTTCCGTCCGATGCCCACCTCCTTCCCGACCACGACGTCGGACCCGTTCTCGTCCGCGTAGTCGCACAACCGCTCCAGCGCTCGCGGGTACAGCCAGTCGTCCTGATCGACGAACTGCACGTACGTCCCTCTGGCCTCCTCGACACCGCGGTTGCGCGGAGTGCCGGGCCAGCCGGAGTGCGGCAGGGACAGCACGCGGACGTGGGGGCGACCCTTCGCGATGTTCTCCAGCCGCGCCGCGGTCTCCTCCCCGGAGCCGTCGTCGCAGAGCAGGACCTCGAAGGCCTCTCGACTCAGCGTCTGGGCGTCGAGCGAGGCGATGAGGTCGTCGAACGACGCCTTCGGCCGGAACACCGGCACCACCACGCTCACCCGCACGCGGCCTCCGGCCGCCTCGTTCGCGGTCGCACTGCTCATGTCTGCCGTCCCCCTGTGGTCGTTCCCGGCTCGACTCTCCCCCGCCGGAGGTTCCAGCCAACCATCCCTTCCTGTGGAGCGCGCCAGGCGCGCGCCGAGAAGCGTCCAGCCGCCGCGTCGGCGAAAGTTCCCACCCCATATCCAGACTCAACGATATATCGTTGAGTATCGTTCACGACTGGGAGGTCATCATGAACAACGCATTCCCCTCCGCCCCGTTCGGCGGAAGCAGCAACGGCAACAGCGGCGGCGACTTCGTCGGTGGTCTCGGCAACCTCCTCGGCGGACCGCAGGGTCCCGCCGGAGCGCTGTTCGAGGCGATGGACCAGCTGCGCAAGTCCTTCGAGTCGCGTCCCTCCGGCGGGTCCCGGATGGCCCGCGGCGACGTGCGCGCCGCCGTCCTCTCGCTCCTCACCGAGCGACCGATGCACGGCTACCAGATCATCAACGAGATCGCCGAGCGCAGTGGCGGCACCTGGAAGCCGAGCGCCGGCTCCGTCTATCCCACCCTCCAGCTTCTCGCCGACGAGGGCCTGATCGAGGCCGAGGAGCAGAACGGCCGCAAGACCTATGCGCTCACCGAGGCCGGCCGCGCCGTCGCCGCGGAGAGCACCGAGACCCCGCCGTGGGTGCCGTCTTCCGACAAGGATCGCAATCGGGATGCCCGGTACAGCGCTCTGCCCAAGGCCGGCGTCGACCTCGCCGCGGCCGCCGCGCAGGTGGGCCGCAGTGGCTCGCCGGAGCAGGTGCAGCAGGCCATCGAAGTGCTCGACGAGGCCCGCCGTAGGCTGTACACGATCCTCGCCCAGGACTGACCGCGTCGTGCGGCGTCCGGCGCGGAACGGCGGAAGGATGACGCGATGACGGCAGCGGCGGCACAGGGACCTCATCGTGCCCGGTACCGCCGCATCCTGTCTTTCGCGAGCCGTGAGTTCCTGAAGATCTGGTGGTTCGAGCTCGTCCTTCCGCGGTTCGGGCTGTCCGGGGTCGCCGAGCGCACCCGCGCCCGCCGGATGCAGCGATTCGCGCGGCGGTTCCACACGCTCGCCGTCGACCTCGGCGGCCTCATGATCAAGGTCGGACAGTTCATGTCCTCGCGCCTCGACGTGCTGCCGCCCGAGATCACGGCGGAGCTGGAGGGGCTGCAGGACGAGGTCCCGCCCGTCCCCACCCCGCAGATCCGGGCGCTCGCGGAGGCCGAGCTCGGCATGCCGCTCGACCGCGTCTACGCCTGGTTCGACGACACCCCCGTCGCGGCCGCGTCCCTCGGCCAGGCGCACCGCGCCCGCCTCTCGGCGCTCGATGCGGCGGACACCGGGCTCGACGAGGTCGTGGTCAAGGTGCAGCGGCCCGGGATCGACGAGATCGTCGCGGTCGACCTCGCCGCCCTCCGCCGGGTGGCGCGATGGCTGACCCGGGTGCGGATCGTCGCCGACCGCGTGGACGCCCCTGCGCTCGTCGAGGAGTTCGCCGTCACGAGCCTGGAGGAGATCGACTACCTCCACGAGGCCCGTAGCGCCGAGCGGTTCCGCGAGAACTTCGCCGACGACCCGCGCGTGGCCGCCCCGGAGATCGTGTGGGAGCGCACGACCCGTCGGGTGCTCACGCTGTCGGACGTCACCGCGATCAAGATCAACGACACCGCGGCGCTCCGGGCGGCGGGCATCGACCCCTCCGCGGTCGCCGATGCCTTCGCCGAGGTGATGTTCGATCAGGTGTTCACGCACCGGTTCGTGCACGCCGACCCGCACCCCGGCAACATCTTCGTCACCCCCGCGCCTGACCAGGGGGGCTTCCGCCTGACGTTCATCGACTTCGGCATGATGGCCGAGGTCTCCGACAACCTCCGGCAGGGATTGCGGACGCTCCTCATCGCGGTGACCGCCCGGGACAGCCGCGGCCTGGTGCGCGCCGCGAAGGAGATCGGCGTCCTCCTCCCGACCGCCGACACCGGCGAGCTGGAGCGCGCGCTGACCGCTCTCTTCGCGCGCTTCGGCGGGATGGGCTTCGCGGAGCTGAGCCGCGTGGACCCGCGGGAGTTCACCGACTTCGCCGAGGAGTTCGGCGACATGGTGCGGCGCCTGCCGCTGCAGCTCCCCGAGGACATGCTGCTCCTCATCCGGGCCGTGTCCCTCACCTCCGGCATGTGCAGCGCCCTGAACCCGGCGTTCAACGTGTGGGACGCAGCCGAGCCGTATGCAGCGCGGCTGCTCCGCGACGAGTCCGGAAACCTCATGCAGGACATGGCGGAGCAGGCGATGGCGAACGCGGCCACGACCTGGCGGCTCCCGAAGCGCATCGACGACATCATCACCCGCGTCGACGACGGCAACGTCTCCTTCGACACCTCGCGCCTGGAGCGGCGGCTCGACCGGCTGGAGGGCATCGCGCGGCGGATCGCCTCCGGGGTCCTGTTCGCGGCGATGCTCGTGGGTGGGGCGCTGCTCGTCGGTCCGCTGCCGCCGTTGGGTGTCACGCTGCTGTGGGTGTCAGTGCTGCCGCTGCTGGGCGCCCTCTTCTTGGGTCGCCGCCGCCCCCGCTGACCCGCGGGAAGCCCCGCCAGAACAGGCACTCCCGCGAGATCAGGCGCTTCCGCCGGGAAGCGCCTGATCCGCGGAGTTCGCCGGAGCCCGCGCAGGTGGAAAGATGGACTCTCATGGATACGCCTGACGAGAAGCCCACCGAACGCTCCGCAGGATCCCCGATCCGTCCGCGCACCGACGCCGTCGTGACCGGGACGCA
Source organism: Zhihengliuella sp. ISTPL4 (assembly GCF_002848265.1). Taxonomy (GTDB): domain Bacteria; phylum Actinomycetota; class Actinomycetes; order Actinomycetales; family Microbacteriaceae; genus Microbacterium. Next base: position 2,381,149 of record NZ_CP025422.1, on the reverse strand, counting down.
CCGCCAAGCCGCGAAGGCCTCCGAGACCGCGCGCAAGATCGTCCGCGACATCACGACCGTCCCGCCGCGCAGCGTACACCCGGCGCTCGTGCCCGGTGTCTCGGTCGAGGAGACCGGGCGCACCTACCGCACCGACCCGCTCGTGTTCGGCGTTGCTGCGGCGTTCGCCCTCGCCTTCATCGCGTGGGGCGTGTTCGCGGGCGACAACCTCGCCGGCACCACGAGCACGGTCCTCGCGTGGGTCGTGGAGTACTTCGGCTTCTTCTTCACGACCATCGCCACAATCATCCTCGTGTTCATGCTGTTCGTCGGCTTCAGCAAGTACGGGCGCATCCCGCTCGGCCGCGACGACGAGGAGCCCGAGTTCTCGATGTTCTCGTGGATCTCCATGCTCTTCGCGGCGGGCATGGGCATCGGCCTGGTGTTCTGGGGCGCAGCCGAGCCGCTGACCTTCTTCGAGAATCCGCCGCCCGGCACCGTCGAGGCGAACACCCTCGAGGCCATGCACACCGCGCAGACGCAGGTGCTCTACCACTGGGGCCCGCAGGCCTGGGCGTTCTACGCGCTCGTCGGTGGAGCCATCGCATACGGCGCCTACCGCCGGGGTCGCACGCCGCTGATCTCCTCGATCTTCGCCCCGCTGCTCGGCGAGAACCGCACGACGGGCCCGGTCGGCCGCACGATCGACATCTTCTCCATCATCGTGACCCTGTTCGGCACGGCCGCCTCGCTGGGGCTCGGTGCGCTGCAGATCGGCCATGGCGTGGAACTCGTCAGCGGCATGGGCCCGCTCGGCAACGGCATCCTCATCGCCGTCATCGCGGTGCTCACGGCATGCTTCATTGCGTCCGCCGTCTCCGGGGTCTCCAAGGGCATCCGGGCGCTGTCGAACATCAACGCCGTGGTCGCCATCCTGCTGGCGTTCTTCGTGTTCTTCGTCGGCCCGACGCTGCTCATCCTCAACGTCATCCCGTCGGTCGCGGTCCAGTTCCTCGGCGACCTGCCGACGATGATCGGCCGCTCCGCCTCGCAGGGTGAGGCCGCGCAGGCCTTCCTGTCGAGCTGGACGATCTTCTACTGGGCGTGGTGGATCTCCTGGTCGCCCTTCGTCGGCATGTTCATCGCGAAGATCTCGCGCGGCCGCACGCTCCGTCAGTTCGTGTCGGTCGTCATCGTCGTGCCCTCCGCGATCTCGCTCGTGTGGTTCGCGATCTTCGGCACGACGGCCATCCAGCAGCAGATGGACGGCGCGGGCCTCGTCGTCGACCCGCCGGAGGAGGTGCTGTTCGGGGTGCTGGAGAACCTGCCGTTCCCGCTCGTGACCAGCATCATCCTGATCATCCTCATCGCGATCTTCTTCATCACGGGTGCCGACTCCGCCTCGCTCGTCATGGGCACGCTGTCCCAGCAGGGCCGCCCGGAGCCGTCGCGCTGGGTCGCCGTCGTCTGGGGTGTGCTGGTCGGTGTGATCGCGGCCGTGCTGCTCGTCAGCGGCGCCGAGGGGAGCGGCCTGCAGTCGCTGCAGAACGCCACGATCATCGCGGCGCTGCCGTTCGCGATCATCATGGCGTTCATGATGATCGCGTTCATGAAGGATCTGCGGCGGGATCCCCTGATCCTGCGCGACCGCTACGCCAGGGCCGCCGTCCGCCACAGCGTCATGGCGGGGCTCGAGGAGTACGGCGACGACTTCGCGCTCGTGCCCGTCGAGTACGACCACTCGGAGGACGACCTCGCCTGGATCGATGAGGACACCGTCGACGACACCCTCGCCGAGGTCTACGAGGCCGCGACCGAGGCGATCGACATCATCCCGCCGGCCGAGGTGGATGCCGCCGTCGATGCCGCGATGGATGCCCCCGCCGACAAGGACTGAGGCGAGAACTCACGCGATCACGCCGGGTCAGGCACGTCCTCACGCAGGACGCCTGAACCGGCGTGATCGCCTTCTTCGGCGGCGGCGGTGATCCGCGCGGCCATACCGGAGAAGATGAGCCCGTGGAACGGCAGCACGGCGAGCCAGTACAGCCGGCCAAGGAGCCCGCGCGGGAAGAACACCGCACGCTGTTCGTAGCGGGCGCCCTTGCCGTCGGGCACCGCGCGCAGTTCGAGCCACGCCTCGCCCGGCACCTTCATCTCGGCGCGGAGCCGCAGCAGATGGCCGGACTCGGTCTGCTCCACCGCCTCGACGCGCCAGAAGTCGATCGCGTCGCCCACCCGGGCGGCCGTGCGGCTGCGGCGTCCGCGACGGAGGCCCACGCCGCCGATCACCCGGTCCATGAGTCCCCGGATGGCCCAGAGCAGCGGCGACGAGTACCAGCCGTTCTCGCCGCCGATCCCGAGGATGACGCGCCACAGCTCCGCGACGGACGCGCGGGTCGCGACGGACCGCTTGTCCGTGAACACCGTCCGCCCCGCCCAGTCCGGGTCGCTCGGCAGCGGGTCGCTCGGCGCTCCGATGACCTCGGCATCCTGCCAACTCGTCTCCACGGCGTCTGCGTCGACGCGGCCGAGGGCCAGCGCCACGGAGCGGCGATACGGCGTGAGCCCGCCCTCGGGCCGCGGGATGAGCGTGTCGACGGCGTGATCCTTCATGATGCACTCGTTCTGCAGCGAGGCCACCAGGGGCCGGGCGATGGAGCGCGGCACCGGCGTGACGAGGTTCACCCAGTGCGACGCGAGCTCCGGGGTCAGCACCGGAAGGGCCGCGATGGCGCGCTGCCGCAGCCCGGCCTCCACCGCGTACCCGTTCATCATCTGGCCGTAGCGCAGCACATCCGGTCCGCCGATGTCGACGGCGCGGTTCACCTCGTCGTCGACCCGCGCCGCCCCGAGCAGGTAGTGCAGCACGTCGCGCACGGCGATGGGCTGGATGCGGTTGCGCACCCACTTCGGCGCCGGCATGTACGGCAGCACGTCGGTGAGGTGCCGGATCATCTCGAAGGACGCCGAGCCGGAGCCGATCACCACGCCCGCCTGCAGGACGAGGGTCGGCACGCCGGACTCCAGGAAGCTCTCGCCGACGCGGACCCGCGAGCGCAGATGTGGAGAGAGCTCCACGTCGTCCGGGTGCAGGCCACCGAGGTAGACGATCCGCCGCACGCCCGCCCGGGCAGCGGCCGTGGCGACGGTGGTCGCCGCGCGCTCGTCGCTCTCCTCGAAGCCCTTGCCGGCCGACATGGAGTGGATGAGGTAATACACGACGTCGACGTCGTCCATCGCAGAGGCCACGGCATGCTCGTCCTCGGCGGACCCCTCGAAGATCTCGCACTCCTCGCCCCAGCCGAAGGAGGCCGCACGAGCGGCGTCGCGGGCGAGGACCCGCACCCGGTAGCCGGCGTTCAGCAGGCGCGGCGTCAGGCGGCCGCCGATGTAGCCGGTGGCGCCGAGCACGAGGGCGCGGGGCGCGGAGCCGTCGTCGCGGGGGACCGCCCGCAGGGCGTCCTCGCGACCGGTGGGCTGGGTGAGCTCGCTCATGCTCTGAGCGTAGATCCCGGGGCCGACACCGGATACGGGCTTGCGCGCGCCGGTTCGCCGCCTCCGTTGTGGTCGCCAGCACCCCTCGCGGCAGGGTACGGTCGTATCCGTGACTTCCATCGAATCGATTCGACGAGGGCCCGCGGATCGCGCCACCCGCCGCGCGCGCCTCGCCGTCTCGGCGCTGTTCCTCACGAACGGCGCCCTGTTCGCGAACATCCTGCCGCGGTACCCGGAGATCAAGGCCGCCCTCGGGCTGGACAACCTCGGCTACGGTCTTGCGCTCGCCGCGTTCCCCGCCGGCGCGATCGCGGCGGGACTCCTGGCGGCCACGCTGATCCGTCGCTTCGGGTCGGCCCGCGTCGCGGTCATCGGCACCGTCCTCACGAGCCTCGGCCTGCTGTCGGCGGCGCTGTCTCCGACCGGCGTCCTCTTCGCGATAGCGCTCTTCGTCGGCGGCGCCTCCGATGCCATCACCGATGTCGCGCAGAACGCCCACGGCCTCCGCGTGCAGCGGCGATACGGACGCTCCATCATCAACTCCTTCCATGCCATCTGGTCGATCGGCGCGGTGCTCGGCGGGGTCATGGCCGCGGGCGCGATCGCCCTGCAGCTGCCGCTCGCCGTCCACCTGGGGATCTCGACCGCGGTGTTCGCGCTGGTCGCCCTCGTCGCGCTGCGCTTCTGCCTCCCCGGTCGCGACGACGAGGTCGAGGAGGACGCCGTCGCGGAACCGCAGGGGATCTCCGGCGCCGTCCGCCGTGGTGTCCCGGCCCGGACGATCATCGCCGTCATCGCGCTGACCCTCATCGCGATGGCCGGAGCCATCGCCGAAGACGCCGGCAACTCGTGGGCCACCCTCTACCTCGGCGACTCCCTGGGGGCGGCGGCCGCCGTCGCGCCGCTCGGGTTCATCGCCCTCGTCGGTGCGCAGTTCGTCGGGCGACTGCTCGGGGATCCGATGACCGACCGCTTCGGGCAGCGCTGGGTGGCGCGGGTCGGCGGCCTCATCGCCGCGGCCGGGATGACGCTCGCGCTGCTGTACCCGAGCGTTCCCGGCACGATCCTCGGGTTCGCGGCCGTCGGCTTCGGTATCGCCACCCTCATCCCCGCCGCGATGCATGCCGCCGACGAGCTTCCGGGACTGCGGCCCGGTGTCGGGCTCACCGTGGTGTCCTGGCTGCTGCGGCTGGGCTTCCTGCTGTCGCCGCCGTTCGTCGGGTGGCTGGCGGAGACGCAGAGCCTTCGCGCGGGGCTCGTGGTCGCGCCTGCCGCGGCGCTCGTGGCGGTGCTGCTCGCGGGCTTCCTGGCCAAGCGGCGTCCGCGGAAGGCGTCGGACTAGGCCGGCTCCTCCACGAGGTCGGCGCCGCCGTGCACGGCGTCCGCCTCGGCGGCCTCCTGGATCGCGGCGGTCATCCCGACGAGGAACCGCATGACGACCACGCGCTCCTCATCGGAGAGGTCGTCCACGAGGGAGAGCATCCGGCGGTGCATCGCACCGAGTGTCGCGCGCACCTCGTCGTCGCTGCTCACGGTGGGCACGACGATCCCGGCGCGGCGGTCGGTCGGGTGCGGTTCGCGCCGGGCGTGCCCGCCCTTCTCCAGCCGGTCGATGAGCGTCGTCGTCGACGCGGTGGAGATGTCGAGCATGCGCGCCAGATCGATGGGCCGCACGATGCGCCCGGCCTTCTGCTCGCGCAGCAGGAACCGGAGGGCGACGAGGTCTGTCTCGTTCATCCCCATGGACGCGCGCGTGCGGGCGCGCATCGCCGTCTCGGCGCTGCGGTACCGCCGCAGCATGTTGAGCACGTCGACCGTGGTGGCGCGCTCACTGTCGGGGTACCAGTACCCGGAGGCGTGGAACTCGCCGGTGCTGTCGGTCACGCGACCTCTCCTTCGTCGCTGGAACCGGCCTCCCGCTCGAGCATCTCCATCGCGCCGGTCTCGACCTCGGCCGGGACGATGCGCAGGAGCCCGCCGGTGATCGCGTCGGTCTCGGCACCGATGATCTGCTCGATCCGGCGTCGCGAGACGGAGGGGAAGAGTTCCTCCAGGCGTGCGAGCAGATCGGCGTAGCGGATGTACGACGCCTCCTCGAGACTCAGTCGCTCGGGCATGGCATCCTTTCGGGGGCAGGGTTCCATCATCGCACCTCTGGAAGTCCCTGGTCGCCTGCGGATATCGCTAGTCAGCCTTACTGTCAGGCTGTCGAGGTACCATGGAGAGCGGGGAAGGAGGATCTCTGCATGGGAAACGTGAGCACCGACGTCTCGACCTCAGCGCTCGCGCGCGATGTCGACGATTTCCGTCGCGCCGACGCGCAGTTGAATCGCCGTCTCGCGGCTCGGCGCGAACCCAACGATACCGACCGCGCCGCGATGCACTTCATCAGCACCGCGCCCGTCGAGAAGCCCGTCACTCCCCGCGACCTGGCCACCTACCTCGGTATCAGCACGGCCGCCGTCACGAGCGTCGTCCGGCGGATGTCGGAGCGGGGACAGATCGTCGTCGCCCCGCACCCCCTGGACGCCCGGTCCAAGGTCCTCCGCCCGTCCCTGCGTGATCTGCATGGCCAGGGTGATGAGCTGGCCCAGCGCGTGGCCGCCGTCGAGGGCGAGTTCACCGCGGAAGAGGCGACCGTGATCTCCCGCTTCCTGCGCCGCCTGACCGACGAGCTCGGCGATCTTCCCTGATCGATTTGATTTAACTAGTTAAACTAGTAAACTATCCTCGTCCAGGTTTTCTGCCACGAGGAGAAGAACATGGGAACCCTCACCTACGCGAACCTCGCCGAACCGATCGAGATCGACGACGAGCTGCTCGCCCACCTTCGCGCCGCCACCGTGACCAAGCTGCGGCGCAATGAGCCGTTCGCGCTCACGGTGCAGACCGGCGCCGACCGCACCGAGACGCTGTGGATCCACGCGTCCATCCCGATCCGCTTCGTCGTCGAGACGTCGGTCGCCCTGCAGCGACCGCTGCTGGCCCGTCTCATGCAGGCCGCGGGCTCGACCGGCGGACTCGACCTCACCGACCCCGAGCTCGCGCTCGATGCGGTATCGCGCGAACTGCACGCGATGTCCGCCTGATAACGGAGGGGTGCAAGACCTGCCTCACCGCCTCGGGATCCTCTTCAAGGGCTCTCGGATCCCGGGTGGTGACGGCTATGGCGAGAACGGAGCGGGGGCTCTCGATCGCCGACCGCGGCATCCGGCCGCCGGGATTCGGGTTCCCGGCAGCCGGATGCCGTTTCTTCGTCAGAGGGCGGTGTAGCCGCCGTCGACCAGGTGGTAGCTGCCGGTGATGAAGCTCGCGGCGTCGCTGGCGAGGAACACCACGAGGTTCGCGACCTCCTCGGCCTGGCCGAGACGCCCGATCGGGTGCTTCGACACGAGGAAGTCCTTCGCTTCGTCGCCCATGTTCGCCAGGAGCGGGGTGTCGATGAAGCCGGGGCCGACCGAGTTCACGCGGACGCCCTGCGCCGAGTACTCGAGGGCGGCGGTCTTCGTCATGCCGACGACGCCGTGCTTGGCGGTGACGTAGGCGGGGGAGCCGGCGAAGCCGACGCTGCCGAGGATCGAGGCGATGTTCACGACCGAGCCGCCGCCGTTGGCGAGGATCGACGGGATCTGCGCCTTCATGTTGCGGAACACGGCGTTGAGGTTGATGGCGATCACCTTGTCCCACGCGTCTTCCTCGTAGTCCGCGGTGGGCGCCGTCGCGCCGCCGATGCCCGCGTTGTTGACGCCGATGCGTAGCGGGGCGAGCGAGTTGGCGAGCTCGACCGACGAGGCGATCCAGGCCGGGTCCGTCGCGTCGCCGACCGACGCCTCCGCGGTGCCCCCGGCGGCGCGGATCTCCTCGACGACCGCGTTCGCGTTCTCCGCGTTCAGATCGTTCACGACCACGGCCGCGCCGTTCTGCGCCAGCAGCAGGGCGACCGAGCGGCCGATGCCGCTGCCCGCTCCTGTCACGATCGCCGAGCGGTTCGAGACGTCGTACTGAGCCACTTTCGGGCTCCTTCCCGGGCGGGCGCGGTGCCGGGAGATCTTCTCGGACGGTCCGTCCTTCCCTCCAGCCTACGCCCGGAGGACCGCTGTGGATTCATGTGAATGGAAATGCTCGACCGCCTGGCTACGCTGTGGGAACCGTCTGCCGCGGGAGTACCGATTCCGGCGGGACGAATCCGGAGGAGGCGACCAGTGGATCCGCTCGCAACTGAGCCTGAAGTCTCCTCGGAGGCTTACGTGTTCTCGCCCCTCGCCCTGGTCGTTGTCGGAGACGATGACGGCGTGGTCGTGCGCCGCCTGCGTGCCGCGCGGCCGGATGCGGTCGTGACGGGACTCGGGTCCGGCGATGCGGCCACCGTGGCGCACGCCGCCGCGACGGCTCATCTCGTGCTCGGCATCGGCGATGTGTCTGGCCCCGCCTGGTGCGACGCGCTTCTCGCGGACGGCGACGAGGAGGGTCTGTCCCGCTTTCTCGCGAGAGCGTCGGACCTCGACGCGCGTCGGAGAGGGCGACGGCTCCCTCCGGATACGCCGCCGATCCTCGAGCCGTGGTCGCCACACTGGGCGGCGCATGCCGCTCGCCTCGGCGCCCGCGTCGCCACGGCGTTCGACGGCATCCCGGTGCGCGTCGATCACATCGGCTCGACGGCCGTGCCCGGGCTGCGCGCCAAGCCGATCATCGACCTTCAGGTGGGGGTGCGCGACCTCGCGGACGCGGATGCCGCGGAGCAGCGCCTCGGGGACGCCGGCTTCGTGAACGTGCAGCGCATCGTGCCGGACGCGCCGGGCGTCTCCCGGGACAACGCCCGGACGGGCGGCGACCCGGACGAGTGGTCGAAACGCCTGTTCGCGAGCGTGGACGCCAGGGCGCGGGCGATCGTGCATGTGCGACGCGTCGGGGCGTCGAACGCGCGGTACGCCCTCCTGTTCCGGGACTGGCTGCGGGCGGACCCGGAGGCGCGCGACGAGTATGCGGCGCTCAAGACCGCTCTGGCCTCCGCCCACCGGGACGACCGCGACTTCGACGACTACGCGCGGGCGAAGGACCACTGGTTCGACCGGGCGCAGGGGGAGATGGAGGCCTGGGCGCGAGCGACCGGGTGGGTGCCGGGCGGCCGTGGGGCGTGAATGCCGCGAAAAGATCTTGACACGCTTCCGGCGCGGGTCTAACGTACAACCAAATGGTTGCACAAACGGAGTTGAGCGAAGCGGAGGTCGACCGTGTCTTCCACGCACTGGCGACGTCAACCCGGCGGGACATCCTGCGCCGGACGATCGAGCGGGAGCAGTCCGTCTCGACCCTCGCCTCCGAGTATGAGATGTCGTTCGCCGCGGTCCAGAAGCACGTGGCCGTGCTCGAGGCGGCGAACCTCATCGTCAAGCGCGCCGAGGGACGCGAGCGGCTCGTCCGCGCGAACCCCGAGATGATCGCCCGCGCCAGGGCGCTCCTCGCCCGATACGAAGAGCTGTGGCGGTCGCGCATCGCCCGGCTCGACGATCTCCTGGCCGAGCCCTCCCCCTCCGCGGGGAAGCCGGCCCCCACCGACCCCACCAGCAGTCAACGCAACGAATCGCAAGGAGACTGACATGCCTGTCACGGACATCATCACGGATGCCGAGAACCTCACCATGACCGTCGTGGCCGACCTCGCCGCGCCCGTCGAGCGCGTCTGGGCCGCCTACACCGACCCGCAGCAGCTCGAGCGGTTCTGGGGTCCTCCCGGCTGGCCGGCCACCTTCACCCGGTGGGACCACACGGTCGGCGGCCGAGCCGTCTACACGATGAACGGTCCCCGCGGGGAGAAGGCGTCCGGCACGTGGGAGTTCCTGGAGATCGACGCGCCGCGCAGCTTCACGGTGCTCGACTCCTTCGCCGACGAGGACGGCACGCCGGACGCCAACCTCCCCTCCATGCGCATGACCTTCACGTTCGAGCCGACGGCCGAGGGCACGCGCATGGTCAACACGAGCCACTTCACCTCGGCCGAGGCGCTCGAGCAGGTCGTCGCGATGGGCGCCGTGGAGGGCACCCGGATGGCCATGGCCCAGCTCGACGCGGTGCTGCAGGACCTCCGCGACTACGCGCAGGGCAAGGGCACGCGGGTGGAGCTGCTGGACGACACGCACGTGCGCATCACGCGGCTCGTCGAGGGTCCGCGCGAGCTGGTGTGGCGGGCCCACTTCGAGCCCGACCTCATCCGGCAGTGGATGCTCGGCCCGGACGGGTGGGAGATGACCGAGTGCGTGTCGGCGACCGAGGTCGGCCAGTCGTACCGGAACTCCTGGGCGCCCGTGGGCGACACGGAGGGCGAGCCGTTCGGATTCGAGGGCGAGGCGCTGCTGATCGACGCCCCGAAGCGTGCCGTCACCACCGAGCGGATGCAGGGAATGCCGACCGAGACGCTCAACGACCTCAACCTCTACGAGGAGGATGGCGCGACCCTCGTCACGGTGCTCATCGAGTACCCGGACAAGGAGACGCGGGACATGATCCTCGCCACCGGCATGGCCGACGGCATGGAGGCCTCGTTCGCGCGGCTGGAGCGGGAGCTGCTGTCCGTCTGACACGCAGGCACTCGCGCCGGAGCAGGCGGTTCTCGTGGAGAGCCGCCTGTTCCGGCGCTTCTGCCTGCGCGAAAGCGGGATAAAGTGGCGGCACGATGAGGATCACGCGCCGTACCCTGCTCCTCGGCGCCGGAGCCGGTGCCGTCTCCGTGCTTCTCGCCTCCTGCACACCGGAGCCGGAACCGACGCCGACCCCCACCCGCACGCGCGAACCGGAACCGCCGCCCGGTGTCCCCGCTCCGAGCGGCAGTATCCGCAGCACCTGGACCACCGACCCCTTCGCCCGGGGCGCTGCGAGCTTCACGCCCGTGGGGGTGCTCGCCGCGACCCGCACGGCCCTCGCGCAGCCCGTCGACGACCGGCTCTTCTTCGCGGGCGAGGCGACCGACGACGAGGCGCCGGGTACCGTCCGGGGAGCCCTGCGCTCGGGCCGCCGTGCCGCACGGGAGCTCACGGTCGCCGCCGAGGACGGCGAGCGGGTGGCCGTGATCGGCGCCGGGATCGCCGGGGCGACCGCCGCCGCGCAGCTCGCGGACGACGGCTTGCAGGTGACGGTGTTCGAAGCGCGCGACCGCGTCGGCGGCCGCATCCTCTCCCGCATGGACGACGACTGGCCGATTCCGGTGCAGCTCGGCGCGTGGCTGTTCGGTGAGGCCGACGCGGATCTCCTCGAGACGATCGACGAGGGCGACGGGGACCTCGTCGACCTCGAGGGTTCGCGGTGGCGCTCCGCCGAGGGCGACGTCGACCCCGTGGATCCGCAGCCGGTGGAGGCCGCGGTGACCGCGGCGCAGTCCGCCCCGCAGGACTCCTCGGTAGCGGACGCCCTGGTGGCGGCCGGCATCGACCCGGAGGATCCGGCGACCGCCGCGCTCCTCGCGCTCCTCGCGGCACGCACGGGCGCGGACGCCGCTGACCTGTCGAGCTGGTTCGCCCCGCCGCTCCCCGACGCGGCGCAGCAGGGAGTCGGCGACGATCTGACCCCGTTCATCGAGAGCGCCCTGGACGGCGTGAAGGTGGGGCTCAGCTCGCCGGTCACCCGCCTCGCGTGGGACGACACCGGGGTGAGTGTGCGCCTCGGCACCGGGGAGGCACTCTCCTTCGACCGGGTGCTGCTGACCGTGCCCCTCGGCGTGCTGCAGGAGCAGGGCATCGAGTTCGATCCGCCGCTGCCGTTCGACAACCGCGGCGCCGTGTCCGCGCTCGGCATGGGCGCCATCGAGACGGTGTGGCTGCGATGGGACGAGCCGTTCTGGGACGGCGACGAGGCGATCTGGCACGCGGTCGGCGACGACATCGCGATCCCCACGTGGATCAACCTCCGCCCGTCGACCGGCGAGAACGTGCTCGTCGGGATCGTGGGCGGCGCGGCGGCGCGGGACTTCGCGGAGCTCGGAGACGCGGAGGCCGTCGAGGCGGCGCTCGCGTCCCTGGCGCTCTACGCCTGAACCGTCTCGCGCGCGGCCTCGGCCGGGGCGCGGTCCTCGGGCGGTGGTTCCGTACGAGCGCGGTCCCACGGGTCCGGTAGGCGGCTGATGAGCACGAGCGCGGTCGCGACGACGGCGAACACGGCCAGCGCGATCGCGCAGGAGAGCGTGAACTCGACGGGACCGCTCACCTGACGCGGGTCGAGGAAGTAGTACGGGTACCAGCCGATCAGCGGTCCGCGGATGAGCGTCGCGACGCCCCACAGCACCGGGTAGGCCAGGGTCACCGGGATCACCCGCCACGGCACCGCCCGATGCCCAGGGGCCAGGGCCCAGGCCGCGACGGTCACCGCGGGCAGCCAGAAGTGCAGCACCTGATCCGACCACGGGACGTCGATGCGGATCCCGCGGACTCCGGCCTGCCAGACGAGGATCGCGAACACGAGTCCCGCCGTGATCGTCCAGGTGAGCACGAGGGCGAGCGCCACCGTGAGCCACCGCGGGTCGCGGGCTCTCCGCAGCGCAAGGATCCCGGCGATGGTGAGGAGGACGACGAAGGCGATGTTCGACTGATTGGTCAGGTACGCGAAGAAGTTCTGGCTCGCGATGGTGTTCGACCCGAGTCCCCACGCGAGGCGGTGGATGAGCGCGATGAGGCAGACAGCGGCGGCGGAGAGTCGGAGCAGGCCGAAGACGGTGCGCCTGCTCACCGTCGCCTCGTCCTTTCCGCCATCCGCCGAGTCTACGGAGCGGACCCGGGGTGGCGCCGCATCAGGCTCCCGCGCGGGTTCAGGCGCGGGCGGACGTGGGGGCCTGTTCTCGCGGGAATGCCTGTTCTCGCGGGGTCGGTCAGCGGCGCGGGGCGCGCGTCGACCACAGGGCCAGCGCGATGAGGGCCGGCTGGAAGAACAGACGCACGAAGCGCTTCATATCGGTGTCGAGGCCGAAGCCGTCGCGATGATGCATCCACTGGGCCACGTTGCCGGGGAACACCGCGGCGAAGAAGAGAGCGGCGACGGTGCCGACCGAGCGACGGCGGCGACGCGCGAGAAGGAGAGCGGAGCCGAGTGCGACCTCGGCGACGCCGGACGCAAGCACCGTGGTGTCCGGATCGAGCGGCAGCGATTCCGGAACCTGCGCCTGGAACTCCTCCCTGGCGAACGTGAGGTGGGAGACGCCGGCGAACACGAGCGAGGCGCCGAGGAAGATCCGGCCGATGGTGCGGGGAGTCGACATGCTGCGAGTGTACGCCTCGCCGTCCCCGTCAGATCAGGCGGCGGAGTGCTTCTTCCAGGGTGATGCCCTGCGCCTCGGCGCGGTCCCGGAGGCGGGCGTGCTCGTCGGGGGACAGCGGCACCTGCAGCACGATGGGGTCGTCCTGGGCGATGTCGAGTCCGTCGAGGAGGTCCGAGGTCTCGGCCCACAGCGGCTGAGCGAAGTCCGCCTCCGCGACGGGCGCCGAGCTGCGGGACGGGGCTGCCGTCGAGGAGGATGCCGGGGCTTCCGCAGGGACAGCGGCAGCGGCGACCGGGGCGGAGGCGGCGACGGCGGCCCCCGCATCTGTCGCGCGGGTGAACCCGGGGCCTCGACGCGGCTCCTGCTTCTGCTGATAGGCCTTGGCGGCCGCGTTCGCGCGCTCGTCGGCGGCCTCGTTCAGGGGGTGACCGGCGTGGCCCTTGACCCAGGAGAACTCGACGTCGCGACCGCGCATGGCCTCGTCGATCCCCTCGAGGAGGTCGCGGTTCAGCACGGGCCCGCCGTCGGACTTCCGCCAGCCGCGACGCTTCCAGCGGGGCATCCACTTCGTCACGGAGTCGATCACGTAGCGGCTGTCGCACTCGATCAGCAGCTTCTCGTCGGTGCCGGCCGTCGCCTGGAGGAGTTCGAGGACGGCGCGGAGCTCGCCCTGGTTGTTCGTGCCGTGCGGGGAGCCGCCGGCCGCCCAGTTCGCGTCGTCGATGTACCAGGCCCAGCCGTTCGGGCCGGGGTTGCCCAGGGCGGAGCCGTCTGCGGCGGCGGTGATGGTCATCCGTCCACCGTATCGCTGGCCGCGGACGCACTTTCGCGCCGCGGTCGCACGGATCAGTCCTCGGGGTCGGCGTTCTCGGTGCTCGCGGCCTCGGGCGCGGGCGGGGCGACCGGGAACACGATCGAGCTCACCGAGGACGGGGTGTCGAGGCCGAGGGTCAGCGGGTCGAGCGCCGGCGCGGCGTCAAGCGTGTCGGCTGCCGAGCTCTCGAGAGGTTCAGAGGGAAGACCCCACTGCTTCTCTTCTTCCTCGGGTCGCTGCTGGAAGAGTCCCATGCGTCCATTGTCACCCCCGAGCTACCTCTCGCGCGCGGCCTCCCGCACGGCATCGACGAGGGCGCGCCACGGACCGTCCACAGCGGAGTCGGGCAGCTCCCGCTCCCGCCGCTCGGACGGGGTGCGGGCGCGGATGCTCCAGACGAACCGGTCGGCCCCCGGCTCCGTGTCGACGTCGTCGTCCCAGGGGCAGCTGTCGATGAGGCCGATCCACTGCTCGGTGTCTGGCGGCTGGGCCTCCACGCGCCACTGACGACGGATGCCGGCGAGCCCTCCCGAGCGAACGACGGCGATGACGACGGGGGCGTCAGGCGGAGTCGGGTCCTCGGTCATTCTCATAGACTCCCACGGTCGTCCAGGCGCGTCGAGCGGCGGCGACCGCCTCCTGGCCGACGGACGCTGCGGCGGCGACCGTGGCGTCGGCGAACTCCGTGAAGGTCGCGGTGCTCGACAGCCCGCCCGTGAGCGCGCGGTACCAGACCGTGCCCGCGCGCTCCCAGGCGTTGCCGCCGAGGTCGAGGGCGAAGAGGGCGAAGGCGCGGTTCGGGATGCCGGAGTTGATGTGCACGCCCCCGTTGTCCTCCGTCGTGCGCACGAACCCGCTCATGTGGTCGGGCTGCGGGTCTTTCCCGAGTTCGTCGTCGTCGTAGGCCGTGCCCGGCGCGATCATGGAGCGCAGAGCCGACCCTTCCACCGCATCCGTGAAGATCTCCGCCCCGATGAGCCAGCTCGCCTGGTCGGCGGACTGCCCCAGGGCGTACTGCTCGGTGAGGGCGCCGAACACGTCGGCCACGGACTCATTCAGTGCGCCCGGCTGGCCCTGGTACTCCAGGTTCGCCGTGTGCTGTACGACACCGTGGGCGAGCTCATGCCCGATCACGGTGAGCGAGCCCGTGAAGTGCTGGAACACCTCGCCGTCGCCGTCGCCGAACACCATGCGCTCGCCGTCCCAGAAGGCGTTGTCGTAGTCGATGCCGTAGTGGACGGTCGCGTCGAGGGGAGCGCCGGCGTCGTCGAGCGAGTTGCGGCCGAACGCCGAAAGCAGCATCTCGAACGTCGCGCCCAGGCCGTCGAAAGCCTCGTTGACGGCGGCGTCGGCGACGGGCTCGTCGTCTTCCGTGCGGACCACGGCCCCCGGGAGCTGCTGCGTGTTGCCGGCGTCGCTGATCGTGCGGTTCGGCGCATCGGAGACCTGCGCGACGAGGTCGCCGTTCTCGTCGATGGAGAGATCGATGCGGGCGCGGAACGGCGGGCGGCCGGCGGTGAGTGTCTGTCGGGCGGCGGCCGCAGCCTTCGGGAAACGACCCGACTCCGCCAGGCGCGCGAGCAGGTAGGAGGGGACGACGCCGGGGTGCGGGAAGGATTCTGCGCTGCTCATGCGTCGACCCTACGCCGGGGATCGGACACGGCAGGAGACCCCCAGGACTGTCGCGTAAAATCGGCCTAATGACCGACGCGCCCGACGCCACTCCCGACCTGGGCCCCGGCATCGACCCCGACGACCTCGCCACGACGCTGCGCGTCCTCGCCGAGCTGCACACGATCGACAACGAGCATCCCGACTTCGTGGCCGTGCGCCACGCGACCGCGGCGATGTTCAAGGCGGTCAAGCGCGTACGCCGCAAGGAGATCCGGGATGCGATCGCCGAGGCGGACAAGGCCGTCGTCGCCCGCACCGCGACGGGCGCTCCCGACCGCATCGATGACGAGACCCGCGGCAACGATCTCGCGACGAGCGTGGTGGACGCCCCCATCGCCGGCGAGCTCCTCAAGCCCCGCAACTGCTACATCTGCAAGCAGCCGTACACGCTCGTCGACGCGTTCTACCACCAGCTCTGCCCGGACTGCGCGCGCTTCAGCCACGGCAAGCGCACCGCCCGCACGGACCTCACCGGCAAGCGCGCCCTGCTCACCGGCGGCCGCGCGAAGATCGGCATGCACATCGCGCTGCGACTCCTCCGCGACGGCGCGCACACCACGATCACCACGCGATTCCCGCGTGACGCCGTGCGCCGGTTCTCGGCCCTGCCGGACGCGGGCGACTGGCTGCACCGGCTGCGCGTCGTCGGCATCGACCTCCGCGACCCCGCCCAGGTGATCGGGCTCGCCGACTCCGTCGCCGCGCAGGGGCCCCTCGACATCCTCATCAACAACGCCGCGCAGACCGTCCGGCGCTCTCCGGGGGCGTACTCGCTGCTCGCCGACGCAGAACTCCAGCCGCTGCCGGACGGTCCGCTGCCGGAGATGGAGACCTTCGGGCACACCGTCGACCCGCACCCGCAGGCGCTGCAGGCGTCCGTCGACGCGCACCCGCTGCTGTCGGTGGCCGCGCTCGGCGGCACGGTCGCGGAGCAGGGGGGACAGGCGCTCACCGCCGAAGACCTCGCACGGCTCGCGATGGCCCCCGGCTCCTCCTCGCTGGAGAAGCACGCGGACGGCACGGCGATCGACGCGGGCGGCCTCGTGCCGGACGTGAACCGCGTCAACAGCTGGGTGCAGTCCGTGGATCAGGTCGATCCGCTGGAGATGCTCGAGGTGCAGCTCGCCAACACGACCGCTCCGTTCCTGCTCATCAGCCGGCTGCGGGCGTCGATGGCCGCGTCGTCGTCGCGCCGGAAGTACGTGGTGAACGTCTCCGCGATGGAGGGGCAGTTCTCCCGGCGCTACAAGGGACCGGGCCACCCGCACACGAACATGGCGAAGGCCGCGCTCAACATGCTGACCCGCACGAGCGCGGGGGAGATGCTGGAGAAGGACGGCATCCTCATGACGGCCGTCGATACGGGCTGGATCACCGACGAGCGTCCGCACTACACGAAGGTCCGGCTCGCGGAGGAGGGCTTCCACGCCCCGCTCGACCTCGTCGACGGCGCCGCCCGTGTCTACGACCCCATCGTGCGCGGCGAGGCCGGCGAGGACATCCACGGCGTCTTCCTCAAGGACTACGAGCCCAGCCCCTGGTGACGGCTGTTCGAATCGCCTGAATGGTCCGGTTCGGCGCCAGAATGGGGCCAATCGCGCGATTTGAAAGCCGGGTCAGGCGAGGTTCGCCGACGCCCACTGACCGAGCTGATTCAGGATCGGGAGCAGTCCGTCGCCACTCGGGGTGAGGGCATACGAGACGGTCACCGGCGGGCCGGGGTCCACCGTGCGGGCGACCAATCCGGCGTCGGCGAGCTCGGCGAGGCGGTCGGAGAGCATGGTGTCGCTGATGCCGCCGACCGCGCGGCGCAGAGCGGCGAACGTCGACGGGCCGGAGCCGAGCGTCGCCAGGATCATGCCGTTCCACCGCTTGCCGAGCACGCTGAACGCCAGGGTGACGGCGGCGTCGCACCCCTGATGCTCCTCGTCGACCTCGGCCATGCCCTCATCCTACTCGTGCTACGTTAACCGACGTCGCTAAGAAAAACAGAGCGGCTAGGAAAACGAGAGGTGGAGTCATGTCCCTGTTCCGTCTGGATGCCAGCATCCTTCCCGCGTCGTCCGCCAGCCGTGAGCTCGCCGACCTCGTCGAGGCCGAGTGGACCGCGTCGCACCCCGACTCGACCGTGACGCGCCGCGACCTCGCGAGCGACCCCGTTCCCGCGACGGCCTGGGCGGACGCGGTGACCGGAGGATTCGTCGACGAGGGCCAGCGCACGCCCGCCCAGAACGAGGCCCGAGCGCTCGCGACCCGGTACGCCGACGAGCTGATCGGTGCGGACGCGTTGCTGTTCGCCGTCCCGCTCTACAACTACGGCGTCTCGCAGCACTTCAAGACCTGGTTCGACCTGGCCTACACCGACCAGCGGATCGACCCGACCGGCACCGCGCTCAACGGCAAGCCGGCGACTCTCGTGACCGTCCTCGGCGGCAACTACTCGCCCGGCTCACCCAAGGAGGGCTGGGACCACTCGACCGGCTGGCTGCGCCGCGTTCTCGAGGATGTCTGGGGTCTGGACCTGCGCGTCGTGCAGCGCCCGTTCACGCTCGTCGGTGTCAATCCCGCTCTCGACGCGTTCACCGATACCGCGCGCGAGCTGAAGCAGAGCGCCGAGGCCGACGCGCGCACCTACGGTCGGGAGCTCGCGGCGACGCGCGATCCCCGCGTGGCCTGACAGCGGGTCAGCCGGGGTAGGGGTGCGGGAACCACACCGTCACGATGAGGCCTCCGCCGGTGCGCGGTGTCAGCACGAGGGTGCCGCCGTGGGTCTGCGTGATGCGCTGGACGATCGCGAGGCCGAGACCCACCCCGGCGTGCTCCGCCCCGCGGGTGCGCTCGGTGCCGCGCTGAAAGGGCTCGACGAGCGTGGCGACCTGGGAGGCGTGCAGCTCCGCACCCGTGTTCTCCACGACGAGGGCCACCGCATCCGGGAGCGAATGCGTGCGCACCGCGACGGAGCCACCGTCGGCACGGTTGTGGACGATCGCGTTGGCGACGAGGTTCGTGACGAGCTGCGGCAGCAGGGCGGAGGAGCCGAGCACGGTCGCCGGGACGCCGGAGACCTCGACGGCGACCCCGCGGCGGTCGGCGAGAGGGAGGAGGGCCTCGACGGACTCCTCGGCCAGGAGCGACAGGTCGACGAGCGTCCGCGGGAAGGTGCGCTGATCCGCCCTGCTCAGCAGCAGCAGCGCCTCGGTGAGATCGATCGCGCGCGTGTTGACCTCGCGGAGCCGGTCGATGAGGGCCTCGACGTCGCGGTCGGGGTCGGTGCGCGCCACGTCGAGGAGGGTCTGCGAGATCGCCAGCGGGGTCCGCAGCTCGTGCGAGGCATTCGCGGCGAAGCGCTGCTGCTCGGCGACGTGCGCCTCGAGCTGCTCGAGCATCGTGTCGAAGACGTCGGCGAGGTCGCGGAACTCGTCGCTCGGGCCCTCCATACGGATCCGGTGCGACAGCGAGCCCTGCGCCGCCAGCCGGGCCGCGTCGCCGATGCGGTCGAGCGGGGCCAGCATCCGGCCGGCGAGCAGCCACCCGCCGCCGAGGCCGATCGCGAGCAGGGCGACCATCACCATCGCGGCGACCGGCACGAAGGCCCGGATCAGATCCGAGCGGTTGGGGACGAAGAACTCGACGACGGGGATCTGCACATCCGGGACGTAGCGGAGCAGGTAGAGCGCCACGGCCCCGAGGAGCAGGAGGCCGGAGACGACGACGATGCCCGCGTAGCTCAGCGTCAGCTTGAGGCGGACGCTCATCCCCCGCCGCCTACGCATCCGCGTCGGCCCCGATCCGGTAGCCGACGCCGGGCACCGTGAGGATCAACCCCGGCTCGCCGAGGCGCTTGCGCAGCGAGGAGACCGTGATGCGGACGGCGTTCGTGAACGGGTCGGCGTTCTCATCCCACGCCCGTTCCAGCAGCTCCTCGGCGCTCACCACCCCGCCCTCGGCGTCGACGAGCACCTCCAGCACGGCGAACTGTTTGCGTGTGAGGGCGACATACCGGCCGTCCCGGTAGACCTCGCGGCGGAACGGGTCGAGGCGAAGACCGGCGATCTCCAGCACCGGCGGTCGCGCGCGCTGTCGGCGGCGATCCAGGGCGCGCAGCCGCAGCACGAGCTCCCGCAGCTCGAACGGCTTGGTGAGGTAGTCGTCGGCGCCGAGCTCGAACCCGGAGGCCTTGTCGTCGAGGCGGTCGGCGGCCGTGAGCATGAGGATGGGGATGCCGCTCCCCGAGGCGACGATCCACCGTGCGATGTCGTCGCCGGAGGGGCCGGGCACATCGCGGTCGAGGACGGCGATGTCGTAGGCGTTGATGCTCAGCAGCTCCAGCGCGGTGTCGCCGTCGCCGGCGATGTCGGCCGCGATCGCCTCGAGCCGCAGTCCGTCGCGGACCGCCTCGGCGAGGTAGGGCTCGTCCTCGACGATCAGCACACGCATGGCAGCGATCCTACGCAGTGCGGCATATCGGCGGTGTATGGAAAACGCCATACGCCCTGGCAACCGCGTGCTCCCTTCACTGGAAGCATGAACGACCTCCACACCCCCCGAGCCGTCCGCGCACGGCGCCGTCGGCGGATCGCCACCACGGCCTCCGTGCTGGCGCTCGCCGTGGTCGGCGCCGTCGCCGTGCAGCAGTCGCTGACGGCCGCGTTCGCCGAGACCGCCCCGCACGTCGCCGGCCCCGCCCCTTCCGCCTATCCGCACCCGCCGACCGGATCCGGGCTCGCCCCGAGCGAGGCGGACGGCGTGATCCGGGACGGCGATCAGCCCACGGTGTTCGACGTGGACAGGGTCGCCGTCGGCCACCTCGACCCCGCCCTGCTCGACGCGCTCCAGCGCGCCGCCGCCGATGCGGAGGCCGACGGGGTCACCTTCCTCGTGAACAGCGGGTGGCGTTCGGCGGCACTGCAGGAGCAGCTGCTCCGTGACGCGATCGACGACTACGGCTCGGAGGAGGAGGCGCGTCGCTGGGTGGCGACCGCCGAGACCTCGGCACACGTCTCCGGCGACGCGGTCGACCTCGGTCCGCTCCCGACCCTCGACTGGCTCACCCAGCGCGGATGGCGCTACGGGCTCTGCCAGACCTACGGCAACGAGTCCTGGCACTACGAGCTGCGCCCGGAGGCCGTCGAGGACGGCTGCCCGGCACAGTACGCCGACCCCACCGAAGACCCGAGGATGCAGCGATGACCGCCGTGCTCGCGGAGGGCATGACCCTCTCGCGCCTGCACGCGCCGACGCTGTGCACTCTTCCCGGCGCCGTGGCCGAGAATCTCCGCTGCGTGCGGGCCGCTGCCCCCGTGCCCACCATGGCCGTGGTCAAGGCCGACGGCTACGGCCACGGCATGGTGACGGTCGCGAGCGCCGCCGTGGCCGCGGGGGCCGAGTGGCTCGGGGTCACGGACGTCGCCGAGGGCGTCACCCTGCGCGAGGCCGGACTGCGGGTGCCGATCCTCGCCTGGCTGCACCCCGCAGGTATCGATGCGCCGCGCGCGGCCGCGGCCGGTATCGACGTGGCCGTGGGCTCCGTCGAGGAGTTGCGGCAGCTCGCGGCCGATGCCGCGGCTCCCGTGCGGGTGCACCTGCACCTCGACACCGGGATGGCGCGGGAAGGGTGTCCCGTGGAGGACTGGGACGCGCTGCTGCGGGCGGCGCGGGCGGCGCGCGGCCGGATCGAGGTCGTCGGGGTCATGGGGCACCTCCCTCGCGCGGATGCCGCGGATCCGCGGGCGAACGCGGCCGCAGTGCTCCGGATGCGCCAGGGGAGGGATGCGGTTCTGCGCGCCGGGTTCGGACCGCTGCTCGTGCATCTCGCGGCGACGTCGGGGGCGCTCACGGATCCGGCGACGCACTTCGACATGGTGCGGGTCGGCGCCGCCCTGGTGGGGATCGACCCGTCCGAGACGGTGTCGCTCGTCGGGGCCTCCCGGTGGACCGCGCCCGTGGTGCACAGTGCCGCCGTGCCGGCCGGGACCGTCGTGGGCTACGGGGGGACGCATACGACGGCGACGGCCACGCACCTGAGCGTCGTGGGCGTCGGATACGCCGACGGCATCCCGCGGGAGCTCGGGCCGGGTGCGGGAGTGGAGATCGGAGGGGCGCGGCATCCGATCGTCGGCCGGGTCTCGATGGATCAGATCGTCGTCGACACCGGGGGAAGGGCGTTCCCACGGGGAGCGGTCGCGACGGTGTTCGGGCCGGACGGGGGCGCGGTGCCGTCGGTGCAGGACTGGGCGCGGTGGGCGGGCACCATCCCGCACACCATCGTCACGGGCATCGGCCCGCGAGTGAAGAGGAGCGTGGCATGACGAAGGTCCTGGTCATCGGAGGGGGACAGAATCCCGAGCATGAGGTGTCGCTCGCCTCGGCGGCGGCGGTCGCTGCAGCGCTGCGGCTGGGCGGACACACCGTCACGACCGTGACGATCGACCGCGACGGCGTGTGGCGGGCCGACGGCATCCCACCGGGCGCCAGTCCGGCGGCGTCGTTGCAGCACGCGCTTCCGCTGCTCGCGGCGAGCGACGTCGTGTTCCCGGCCGTGCACGGCGCGCTCGGGGAGGACGGCGCCCTCGCCGCGCTGTGCGCACTCGCCGGGGTGCCGGTCGTCGGCTCGGCGCTGGGCGCCGGCGCGATCGGCATGGACAAATGGGCCACGAAGCTCGTGGCTCAGGCCGTGGGGCTGCGGACCGCGCGCGGACGGCTGGTCGCCGCCGAGGACATCGGCGACGTGGAGTTCGAGGGTGCCGTCGTGGTCAAGCCGGTCACGGCCGGCTCGAGCCACGGCGTGAGCCTGGTGACGGAGGAGGGCGACCTGCTCACGGCACTACGGGGGGCAGCGCGTTTCGACCGGCGGATCCTGGTCGAGGAGGTCGTGCAGGCACGGGAGATCGACGTCGCCGTGCTGCGGGAGAAGGGCGGGGTGCGGTGGGCCGCCCCGCCCCTCGAGATCCACGCCCCCGGGCTCTTCGACACCGCGACGAAGTACGACGGCACGGCCCGCTTCACGGTTCCCGCGCAGCTCGATGCGGCCGCCACATCGGCGCTCAAGCGCGCCGCGATCGCGATGTTCGACGCCCTGGGGTGCGACGGCGTCGCCCGGATGGACTTCTTCCTCACGGACGAGGGTCCGGTGCTCAACGAGGTGAACACGATGCCGGGGCTGACCGCCGCCTCCCAGGTGCCGCGGATGTTCGCGGCGGTCGGGGTGGACTACGTCGACCTCGTGGACCGGCTCGTCCGAGCGGCCGTGTGAGAGGGGGTCGACACGGCGCGCGCGGAGGCGGATGCTGGGGGCATGGCAGCCTTCACAGCGGAGAACGCGTTCAGCGGTTTCAGCGTCGACGACATCGACGCGGCGAAAGAGTTCTACGGCACGACCCTCGGGCTCGACGTCGAGGTCAACGCGATGGGGTTCCTCGATCTGCGCCTGCCCCGCGGCGGGTCGATCCTCGTCTACGCGAAACCGAACCACACCCCGGCGAGCTTCACGATCCTGAACTTCCCGGTGGCGGACGTCGATGCCGCCGTCGAGGAGCTCAACGAGCGCGGGGTGCAGACCAAGATCTACGGCGACGACGAGTTCCCGTCGGACTCCCGCGGCATCGTCCGCGGGAACGGGCAGGGACCGGACATCGCGTGGTTCCGCGACCCGGCGGGCAACGTGCTCGCGGTCATGCAGGCCTGACGGGGCCCGCGTCGCTCACAGCCGGTCGACCGCCGTCACCGTCACGACCGCCTCGCCGGCCTCGTCGGACGCGGCGAGGTCGACGGTGGCGCTGATGCCCCAGTCGTGGTCGCCGGCCGGGTCGTCGATGATCTGCCGCGCGGACCACTCGGTCGGCCCCTCGGTGAGCAGCAGCATGCGGGAGCTGCGGGCGTCCGGCCCGGTGCCGATGTCGTCATGCTCCGCGAAGTACGCGTCCAGTGCGTCGGACCAGGCGGCGGCACCGAACGTCGGGTCGAGTTCGGCGAGGGCGTCCACGTCCTCCCGGGCGGCGAGCTGCACGCGTCGGAACAGCTCGTTGCGGACGAGCGTGCGGAAGGCGCGGGTGTTGCTCGTGAGGCGCTTCGGCGCGGGCGGGACGATCGGCTCGTCGGCATCGCCGTGGACGACGGGACCCGCGGTCAGCTCGCTCCACTCGTCGAGCAGGCTGGAGTCGATCTGGCGCACGAGTTCGCCGAGCCAGGCGATGAGGTCGTGGAGGTCCTCGTCCTTCCGCTCCTCGGGGATCGTCTGGGAGGCGGCGCGATACGCGTCCGACAGATACCGCAGGACGACGCCCTCGGAGCGAGCGATCTTGTAGAACGCGACGTACTCGCCGAACGACATGGCCCGCTCGTACATGTCCCGGACGACGGACTTCGGGTGGAGCTCGAAGTCGCGGATCCAGGGCTGCGCGGCGCTGAACGTCTCGAACGCCGCATCGAGAAGCTCCTCCAGCGGCTTCGGGTACGTGATCCCTTCGAGGAGCTCCATGCGCTCGTCGTACTCGATGCCCTCGCGCTTCATGGCGGCGACCGCCTCGCCCCGCGCGAGGAACTCCTGCTGGCTGAGCACGGCGCGGGGGTCGTCGAGCGTCGCCTCGACGATCGAGATCATGTCCAGGGCGTACGACCCCGTCCCCACTCCCTGGTCCCCCAACCCTGCCTGGGTCCCTGAGCCTGTCGAAGGGTGGGTCCCTGAGCCTGTCGAAGTCTGGGTCCCTGAGCCTGTCGAAGGGTCCAGCAGGTCGAACGCCGCGAGGGCGAACGGCGACAGCGGCTGGTTGAGCGCGAAGTTCGGCTGCAGGTCGACCGTGAGCCGCACGCCCTTCGGCGCTCCGGGTACGCCCGTGTCGAACGTCTCCACGACGCCCGATTCCCGGAGCGTCCGGAAGATAGCGAGGGCGCGGAGGGCCAGCGCCCGCTGCCGGGCGCGCGGCTCGTGGTTGTCGAAGACGAGCCGGCGGACGTTCCCGAACACGTCGCCGCCCCGGGCGATCACGTTGAGCAGCATCGCGCTCGTGATCTGCATGTGCGAGGTCAGCGTCTCCGGCGTCGCGTCGATGAGCTTCCGGAACGACGGCTCTCCCCACGACACGAACCCGTCTGGGGCCTTCTTGCGGATGATCTTCCGCTTCTTCTTCGGGTCGTCGCCGGCCTTGCGGATCGCGGCGAGGTTCTCCGTCTCGTGCTCCGGGGCCTGGGCGACGACGGTACCAGCGGTGTCGTAGCCCGCGCGTCCGGCCCGCCCGGCGATCTGGTGGAACTCCCGGGCGTTGAGCTGGCGCATCCGGGTACCGTCGAATTTCGTCAGCGCGGTGAGCAGCACGGTCCGGATGGGGACGTTGATGCCCACGCCGAGCGTGTCCGTGCCGCAGAT
Organism: Zhihengliuella sp. ISTPL4; assembly: GCF_002848265.1. Taxonomy (GTDB): domain Bacteria; phylum Actinomycetota; class Actinomycetes; order Actinomycetales; family Microbacteriaceae; genus Microbacterium. Next base: position 2,356,585 of record NZ_CP025422.1, on the reverse strand, counting down.
CACTCGCAGGAGGCCGCGCTGCGCGAGTTGCTCCACGAGCCGGCGGTACTTCGGCAGCATGCCGGCGTGGTGCACGCCGATGCCGGCGCGGAGGAAGCGGGAGAGCGTCTTGCCGAACGCCGTCGTGAAGCGGAAGCCCCCGATGAGGGCGGCGATCTCGTCGCGTTGCTCCCGCGTCGCGACCTTGGTGCTCGACAGCGCCTGCGCTCGCTCCATGGCGGCGGCCTGCGAGAAGTGCACGATGTAGATCGGCGCCTGTCCGGTGTTCAGCAGGTCGTCGATGGTCTCGTGGATGGGCGTCGTCTCGTAGAAGAAGTGCAGCGGGACCGGGCGCTCGACCCCCGTGACCGAGGCGGTCTCCCGTCCGGTGCGACGCGTCAGGTCGGCGGCGAGGGTGGTGACGTCGCCGAGGGTGGCCGACATGAGCACGAACTGCGCCTGCGGGAGCTCGAGGAGCGGCACCTGCCAGGCCCAGCCGCGGTCCGGGTCGCCGTAGAAGTGGAACTCGTCCATCACGACGAGCCCGACGTCGGCGGCATCGCCCTGACGCAGCGCCAGGTTCGCGAGGATCTCCGCGGTGCAGCAGATGATGGGCGCGTCCGCGTTCACGGCGGAGTCGCCCGTCACCATCCCCACGTTCTCGGCGCCGAACACCTCTGCCAGGGCGAAGAACTTCTCGCTGACGAGAGCCTTGATCGGCGCCGTGTAGTAGCTCCGGTGCCCGCCGACCATCGCCGCGAAGTGGGCTCCCATCGCGACGAGCGACTTTCCCGTGCCGGTCGGCGTGGACAGGATGACGTTCGCGCCGGAGACGATCTCGATGAGCGCCTCTTCTTGCGCGGGGTAGAGGCGGATGCCCGTCGACTCCGCCCATTCCACGAACGTCAGGTAGACCGTATCGGGGTCCGCCGCGTCGGGAACGAGAGAGGGTTCGAGCCGCGGCGTGGAATTCATGGTGCTTCGATCATCCCATCCGCATCATGTGCACGATCGCGGTGCGGGGCTGCGACAAGGCTGTCACACAGCAGCAGCCGTGGCGGTGCCGTCTCAGGCGGAGGTCGCTGCCCGGAGCGCGATACGGACCATGTCGCCGAACGTCTGCTCGCGCTCCTGAGCCGTGGTCTCCTCGCCGGTGACGATGTGGTCACTGACCGTGCAGATCGCGAGGGCGCGGCGTCCATGGAACGCTGCGAGGGTGTAGAGCCCTGCCGCCTCCATCTCGACGCCGAGGATGCCGTGCTGCACGAAGGGCGCGGTGAGCTCCGGCCGCGTGCTGTAGAACTGGTCGCTCGAGAACAGCGGCCCCACGTGCACGGTGGACGACAGGGGTTCCGACTCGCTCGCCTCCACCGCCGCGCGCAGCAGGGCGAAGTCGGCGAGCGGGGCGTAGTCGAGGCCGTGGAAGCGCACGCGGTTGATCCCGGAGTCGGTGCTCGCGCCGTTGGCGATGATGATGTCGCGCACCGCGAGCTTCTCAGTCAGCGCGCCGCAGGATCCCACGCGGACGATCGTCTGCACGTCGTACTCCGTGAACAGTTCCGTCGCATAGATGGCCATCGACGGCTGTCCCATGCCCGAGCCCTGGACGGAGACCCGGTGCCCCTCCCACGTGCCGGTGAAGCCGAGCATCCCGCGCGTCTCGGAGTACAGCTCCGCGTCATCGAGGAAGGTCTCCGCGATCCACTTCGCCCGCAGCGGGTCGCCGGGGAACAGCACGATGGGGGCGATCTGACCGGGTTCCGCAGCGATGTGGGTGCTCATCCGCTCAGCGTAGTCAGCCCTCGCGACGGCGGACGATCTCCCCGATCCAGATCGGTGCGAACGGCGAGGTGCAGCCGGGGGCCGTGGGGTAGTCCGCCAGCACCTGAAGCCGCTCGCCGATCGCCACCGCGCGGCCGCGCAGTTCCGGATGGAAGATGCCGATGTTCGCGAGGGTCTCGTTCATTGCCCACTGCAGCCGCGGGGGAGCATCCTTCAGATCGCGTTCGATGAGATCGAGCAGGTGCGACAGATCGAGCCCGTCGGCGTCCTTCGTGACGCGGACCGTCGTGAGCGACCACGCGGCGGCCGCGACGGTCGGGTCGGCGTCGTCGAACCAGCGCTGGCGCAGCTCCTCGGCCAGGGGCGACTTCTTGACGACATAGTTCACGAACCAGTCGTTCACCTTGGGCGGCCGGGTCTCGCGCAGCATGGTGTCGAGCTCGTCGGCCGTGAAGTCCCGGGGGCGGCATACGAGCAGCGCCAAGAGCCGGGCGGACGTCTCGCCCGTCGCCCAGAGCTCGCGTGCGAGGGCCTGATCGGTCTTGATGCGCTTCGCGAGAGCGCGCATGCAGCTCAGATTGATGCCGTGGTCGTCGCCGCGCTTCTCGTTCGCCGCGCGCACCTTCGGGTCTTCGAGCGCCGCGAGCTCCGCCAGCGCCTCCTCGACTGTCATTCCGCCAGGGTAGCCCTCGCCGCCCCACCCCTTTCGGTGCGTCCCGGCCCGTTGCGGACGCACAAAAGGGGCCGGGAGGCGCGAAAGGGGGTGGGTCGGCGGGAGATCAGTCCTCGTCCAGGAGCTCGCCGCGGATGCGACGGAGGTCTTCCATGAGGGAGCCGATGAGGATCCAGTGCTGCGAGGAGGGCGGACGGATCACGAGCGGAGCCGTCAGCGCGGGGATCGCGGAGGTCAGCGGCTCAGGCTCGGCGGCGGGAGCCGTGGTCTGCACCGCGAGACGCACGTCGTGTCCGGCCCGACGGAGCTGCTCGGCGATCGCGGCCACCGCGGGCTCCTCGCCGAGCCGGTCGTCGTAGTGGTCGAAGTAGGCGCGGGTCATGCCGATGGTCTGGGTGACGATGGGCGAGAGCCGGTCGAGCAGCGCCTTCAGCTCCTGCAGGTCGGCGCGATGGGTCGAACGCCGCGGGTTCAGGGTGAGCGACTCCTCCCCGGCGGCGATCGCGGCGTCGGCGGCATCCTTCATGGGGCGCAGCAGCCGCACCTCGAGCATGAGCTCCTGCAGCCGCGCCGGGGTCTGCGGGGCGGGCAAGGCGTCCGCGAGGCGATCGAGGCTCGCGGCGAGCTCCCGTCCGAGCATCCCCACGTTCTGGCGCGCCGGCTCGACGAGCACCGGGGGCACGATCAGCGCGTTCACGACGATGCCGATCGCCACCCCGATGAGGGTCTCCACGATCCGGGCGACCGCGTACTCCGGACTCGACGATCCGAGCGCCAGTACGAGCATCGCCGAGATCGCGACCTGGTTACCGGTGCCGGGGGACGCCCGGAAGATCCACGCCACGAGCATCGCGACGACGATCGCCAGCAGCACGATCCAGCTCGGTGAGCCGAGGAGCAGGCCGAGACCGACCGCGATGACGACCCCGACGATCACGCCGATGCTGCGCTCCAGCGCCTTCGACAGCGACTGGTTGACGCTCGGCTGCACGACGAGCAGCGCGGCGATCGCGGCGAACACCGGCAGCTGCCCCGGGAAGACCCAACCCGCGATCAGCCACGCGGCGATGGTCGCCGCGGCCGACTTCACCACCTGAAGCAGGGGGGAGCGCTGGGAGGCGCGGATCGCGGCGGGGATGCGCATGACCTCCACGGTAGTCGCGCCGATGTCAACCCCATCGCCGATCTCGCCCGCAGCGGGCTGAATGGAGGGACACGAACGACGAACAAGTGAGGAGCATCCCCATGGTGCAGATCATCGAGACCATCGACGTCGACGTTCCCGTCCGCACGGCGTACAACCAGTGGACGCAGTTCGAGAGCTTCCCGAAGTTCCTCGACGAGGTCGTCTCCATCACGCAGATCGACGACACCCGCACGCACTGGAAGGTGAACGTGGGCGGCGCGGAGCGTGAGTTCGACGCCGAGATCACCGAGCAGCACCCGGATGAGCGCGTCGCGTGGAACAGCGTCGGCGGCGAGACCGAGCACGCGGGCGTCGTGACGTTCCACAAGCTCGACGACAACACCACGCGCGTCACGGTCCAGCTCGACTGGGAGCCGGAGGGGCTGCTGGAGAAGGTGGGGTCGCTGGTCGGTGCCGGATCCCATGCGGTGAAGAAGGACCTGAAGAACTTCAAGGAGTTCATCGAGGGCCGTGGCGTCGAGACCGGCGCCTGGCGCGGTGACGTGGACGCCTGACGCAACCTCTTCGAGGCCCGGGACCCGTGCGGTCCCGGGCCTCGTCGCGTCCGCAGGCGTGCGGAGGTCGGACGGGCGTGCTTGCATGGGCGCATGGACACGACGGAGCGTCTGCGGGGCGAAGGCCGAGCCGTGCTGGCGACGGTGTTCTGCTTCGTGGTCGGCGCGCTCTCCGGGGTGGCGCTGCTCGTAGGTCCGCCGCGACCGCTGACAGGTGCGGGTGGGCTCTCGATGCCCGTCGCGGCAGTTGCCGGCGGCGTCGCGGCTCTGGCGTTCGTCGTCAGCACGCTGCTGCACCGTCGGGGTGAGGCGATCGCGATGCCGCGCTGGCAGCGGATCGTGTCGCTCCTCTCGGCCGCTGCCCTCACCGTGGCTTTCGGGGCTGTGACGTCGATGGGCGTGCTGCTCACCGCCGAGGTGCTCGCGGCGGGCCTGCGCGGTCTCGCGCTCGGGGCGATCGGTGGCGGGCTGCTCACGGGAGTCGCGGCCGCGGTCGGCGGACGACTCGCGTTCGGTGCGGGGATCGGTCTCCGGACCGCCGACCTCGCCGGGCTCCTGTTCGGCTTCCTCGTGATCGGCACGCTGTTCGCGATGGTGACCGCCGTCGACCCCCGCTGGTGGGAGGAGAACTTCTCGCAGCTCGGGGTGGGCTGGGCGTTCAACGGCACCCTCGTCGTGGCCGGGCTGCTGGTCGCCACCGTCGGCGCGTACATCGGCCGCGACCTCCACCGGTTGCTCGGCGACGACGCGCTGTCCCGGATCGCGACCGTGGTGGTGCTGTGGGCGGCGGCCGGAGTCGCGCTCGCCGCGGTGGGTCTCGTCCCGCTCTCCCGGGCGCCCGTACCGCACGACATCGCCGCCGTCGCGGCGCTGCTCTTGTTCCTCGGGGCGGCCGGCGTGACGACCGCCGCCGTCCCCGGTCGGCCGCTGGCCCTCGTCGTGACCTCCGTCGCGGTCGGGGTTCTCGTGATCGCGGCCGTGCTGCTGTGGCGGCCCATCGGCTTCTTCCCGGTGACCGCGGTGGAGGCGGTCGTCGTCGGGCTCGGGCTGCTGTGGATGACGACACTCGTGCGGGTGCTGGCGATCCTCGCTCCGGGGGAGGCGCGTCCCTCCGCGCGGCGCTCGCTCTGGCAGGACAGGCGGTCGCGCGGGCTCAGGCAGGTGCGCGCCCCACGCGCCTGATGCGGCGCGACCGCCTGCGTCGGCGTAGGGGAGTCAGGCCCGGCTCCCGTGCGAGCGGATGCGGATCACGGGAAGCGGGGTATCCGGCCGTGTCGACGGAACGCTGATCACGAGGTTGCCCACCGGGTGGTCCGTGCGGGCCTCCGCCGGGTCGATGACGGCGCGGAAGGGCAACTCCCGTCCCTCGGTCATCAGTTCGACGAGGACCACCGAGCGGGGGTGAATTCCGCGTACGATGACCTCTTCGTCGGGCCAGGCGAGGAGATGGAGGAAGAGGGAATCGCCGTTCCTCGTGGACGGCCCGTAGAACTGCCATGGAGCCAGTCCGGACGTCGCCCCGACCACGCTTTCCCCGTGCCGCTGCATCCATTCCGAGAGCTCGCGAAGGATCCGAATCTCCTTGGCGGGGAGGGCGCCGTCGCGGTCAGGTCCGACGTTGAGCAGAAGATTGCCGCCGTGCGCGACGCTGTCCACCAGGGTGCGCAGGAGATGACCGGTGCTCTTGTAGTTCTCGTCGTGAGGGCTCCACCCCCAGGTGTCGTTCATGGTGACGCAGGTCTCCCAGACGCCTCCGCCGCTGGCGCCGGGTGAGGTCTGTTCGGGGGTGAGATAGTCCCCGACCCCGGGGAGCCTGTCGTTCAGGACGATCTCGGGCTGCAGGGAGCGGATGTGCGCTTCGAGATCGGCGCTGCCCCACTCCTCCTGAGTGCGCTCCCAACCACCGTCGAACCACAGCAGGTCGATCCGTCCGTAGTTCGTGAGGAGCTCGGAGATCTCGGCCTTGAGCCCCTCGCGATAGCGCGCCCACTCGTCTGCGCTCGGGCGGGGATAGCCCTCGAACGGGTAGGGGGCGAAGTCGGGGCGCCAGGCCGGATAATCGGGGTCGGACCAGTCCGAGAGCGAATAGTACAGGCCGACGCGGAGGCCCTCGCCGCGGAAGGCATCGACGAACTCCCGTACGAGATCCCCGCCGCGGCGTCCGTACGGCGAGCGGGCGATGGTGAGGGGCGTCGCGGTGCTGGGCCACGACGCCCACCCGGAGTGATGCTTCGTGGTGAACACGCCGTAAGTCATCCCCGCTTCCCGTGCCGCGCGGGCCAACGCGGCGGGGTCCCAGCGTCGCGGGTCGAAATCGTCGACATGTCTGAGGTAGTCGACCGCTGCGTGCGCGGATGCCCCGGACCCGTCGTCGCTCGTCAGCCCGACCATCGGCCAGGAGAGATCGAGGCCGAGCTGGCTGGCCTGATCGAAGTGTATGAAGAGGCCGAAGTTGGCTGCGGCGAACCAGCGGGTGCGTGCGGAGCTGTCGGCGAGGGAGGTGGGCGGGATCATAGGTCGTCTCGTCTTCGGGGTGCAGGTCGAACGGTGCGGTGCGAGGCAGGGTTGACAGCCTGCGGAATCCGAACCTACACTCGCTTTCGCGTCTAGGCAACCGTTTGCCTAGACGCGAGGCAAGAGGTTGCGTCCCTTGCCCTGTCACCTACTCAACGAGGAGACCCCATGAGATCATCACGCCGCGCCGCATGGTCGAGCGTCACCGCTGTCAGCCTGCTCGCCGGAGTCGCGCTGACCGGCTGCGCCGCCCCCTCAGGCACGACGACGGACGACGGCCGGACCATCCTGAGCGTCTACGGCTGGAAGGGGACGGAGGGCGAGCCGGCCAATGTCGCGGAGATCAATGCGGCCTTCGAGAAGGCGAACCCCGACATCAAGCTCGAGTTCGAGGCCATCCCGGCCAACGAGGCGTACTCGCAGCGGGTGCAGCCCGAACTCCTCGCCGGGGACTCTGCAGACGTGCTCATGGTGGACAGCAACCTGCTGGCCACGTGGGGCGACTCGGGGTATCTGGCCGACCTGTCCGACGCGCCGTGGGCAGCGGACGTCGACCCGGCGATCGAGGGCTTCGCCTCGCAGGACGGAACACTTCTGGCGATGCCGATGGAAGCGATCGGCGTCGGGCTCTTCTCCAACACCGCGCTGCTGAACGAGGTGGGGATCACCGACGTGCCGACCGACTGGGACGGATTCATCGCCGCCCTCAAAGCGCTGAAAGCCGCGGGGTATGACCCGATCACCCTGCCGGACAAGGGCGGATGGACCGGAGTGATGGCGCTCCTGAACGCCGCCGCGAGCACGGTCGACGCCGACTGGGACGAGAAGTTCTTCGCTGGAGATGCGAGCTTCTCCGAATGGGAGCCCGCGGTCGAGCAGCTCATGGCGTTGCAGGACGAGGGGCTGCTCGACTGGAAGACCGAGCTCGGAGAGGACGAGTGGTCGCAGGGGGCGGCCGACTTCGAGGCGGGCAAGACCGGCTTCTGGCTCCAGGGAGCGTGGAACCTCGGCGGCGTGGAAGCTGCGGGCATCGATGCGCAGTTCACCGCATGGCCTGGTGCGACGGCGGGCACCGCTCCGAATGCCCTGGTCTTCGCCGGCACGATGTGGGCGATCAATGAGGCCTCTCCGGTGAAGGACGCGGCGGAGAAGTACGTGGAGTTCTGGTCGGAGCCCGAGAACCTGGCGCCGTTCCTCGAAGCGGAGAACGCCTTCTCTCCGTTCACCGGCGGCGCCAGCCCGGCGAGCGATGCCGCGGCTCCCCTCACCGCGTCCTGGGAATCGGGACACTTCCGGTTCATGCAGACGAACACCTGGATGGCCGGCGACGTGCAGACCCAGATGGGGTCACGGCTGCAGGCCCTCTTCCTCGGTGAGATCACGACGGAAGAGCTCCTCGACGAGTTCGACTCCATCGCGAAGACCGAGAACTGACGATCCGGGCGCGTCCGGCTCTGGCCGCCGGACGCGCCTCTCGAACTCGAAAGCATGTCGTGATCACCAAACGCCCTCTCGTCGCGCTGGGATTCGTCCTCCCTGCTGTCGCCGTGTACGCCCTCCTCGTGCTGTATCCCCTCGGGAGCGGACTCTGGCTGAGCCTCACCGACAGTCGGGGAGGGCCCAGAGCCGATTTCGTGGGTCTCGATCAGTACGTCCGACTCTTCGGCGACCAGGAGGTCATGCGGGCGATCGGGACGACGCTCGTCTACGCCGTCGTCGTGGTGTTCTTCCAGAATCTGTTCGGTCTGCTGCTCGCCCGTGCCCTGTATCTGCGCCCGCGCATCCGCAAGGTCGTGAGCGTGCTGATCCTGATGCCCACGCTGGTCGCTCCCGTGATGGCGTCGTTCATCTTCTCGTCGTTGTACGCTCCCGACGGCACGATCAACCAAGTGCTCCGCTCGCTCGGCCTCGACTCGCTCACCCACATCTGGCTCGGCTCGCCGGACACGGCGCTGTGGGCGGTGGCGCTGGTGAACATCTGGATGTTCGCGGGGTACTCGGCGGCGATCTTCCTCGCCGGCTACCTCGCGCTTCCCGCGGACGTGCTCGAGGCCGCCGACCTCGACGGCGCCAGCGGATTCCGTCGTTTCCGCACGATCGAATGGCCGCTGCTGGCACCGTCGCTGACCGTGAACGTCACGTTGTCGCTGATCGGCTCGCTCAAGGTCTTCGAGTTCCCGTTCGTGCTCACGAACGGAGGGCCCGCGGGATCCACCACCACGCTCACGCTCCTGATCTACCGCAAGGTCTTCGGCGGGGCGGGGGAGTTCGCCTACGGCATCACCATCGCGGTGCTCCTCCTCGTCATCGTGCTCGTCGTGAGCAACGTGGCCACATCCGTCCTGCGCATGCGCGAAAAGAGGATCTGACATGTCCGCCTCCTTGCCTCAGCTCTCGATGAGACGGCGATCGATCGGAGCGAGGACTGCGCGCGTCGTCGGCGACATCGGTCTGTTCGTCGGCGTCAGCTTGCTACTGACCCCCTTCGTCTTCGCGGTGCTCACCGCGATCCGTCCCGCGGTCGACGTGTCCGCCGCACCGCTCGGATGGCCGGAGCATCTCACCCTCGACAACGTGGTGGATGCCTTCGTGCGGCTGAACTATCTGCAGAGCGCCGCCAACACGATCGTCATCCTCGTGGCTTCGGCGACGCTGACCGTCGTCCTGGGGGCAATGGCGAGCTATCCGCTCAGCCGGGTGACCAGGAGATGGTCGAGCGGCACGTACCGCCTCTTCATCATCGGCACCACGATCCCGATCTTCGTTCTGATCGCTCCTCTCTACCTCCTCGTCCGCGATCTTCATCTGCTCGGTACGCACCTCAGCGTCATCCTCATCTACACCGCCATGAACCTCCCGATCGCGGTGTTCTTCTACACGAGCTTCATGCGCCAGGTTCCTCCGGAGCTGGAGGAGGCGGCGGCCATCGATGGCGCGGGTCCGCTGCGGATCTTCTTCACCGTGATCTTCCCGCTGCTGAACCCCGTGACGGCGACGCTCATCACGTACGTGAGCCTCGCGGTCTGGAACGACCTGATCATCCCCCTGGTCTTCCTCCAGGGGGAGCAGAACAGGACGATCATGGCGAACGCGTACGCCCTGATCGACCCGAACACCATCGAGCCCACGACGCTGTTCCCGGCCGCACTGCTCGGTGCGCTCCCGCTCATCCTCGTCTTCAGCTGGCTGCAGCGTTACGTGGTCGCCGGGATGTCGGCCGGAGCCGTGAAGTCGTGACGTGGTCCTGCATCGACGGACGTCGCCGGTGCCCGTGAGAAAGGAAATGCAATGTCGCAATCCCGATCGATGAAACGGCCACGGCCGCGAAGGCACCGCGCTCGACCGATGGTGGCGCTCGCAACCGCAGCCGTGATGACGGTGGCTGGACTCGCCGCTGCGGCTCCCGCGACCGCAGCGACCACGACCTACTACGTCGACTGCTCCGCTTCGACCAGCGGCAACGGGACGCAGAGCGCCCCGTGGAACTCCGTGGCGGCGGCGAAGCCTGGGAGGGGCACGTTCGCGGCAGGGGATGCCGTGCTGCTCAAGGCGGGCACCGCATGCGCTGGATCGTTCGTGGCGGTCGGAAGTGGCTCGGCATCCGCTCCGATCCGTCTCGGCTCCTACGGGGAGGGAGCGAAGCCCATCATCAACGGCGGTGGCACTGTGGAAGCGCCCGTCGTGGTCCGTGATGTCAGCTACTGGACCGTCGAGGGACTCGAGGTGACCAACGAGGCCGCCGCCGAGGGCAAGCGCAGCGGCGTTCTCATCGAGAACACCGGCAACGCGGTGCTCCGCGGCATCCGCGTCGCGGGTCTCGACGTGCACGATGTGACGGGGCAGTCGAACCGCACGGCGAGCGATCGCTATGTCTCGGCGGGGATCCAGGTGAGGCTGCCGGCGAAATCCTCGGGTCTCACGGGGTACTTCGACGGAGTGACGATCGAAGACAACTCCGTGCGCGATGTGCGCTCGATGGGCATCGCAGTCGTGGGATCGCCGAACGGCAACGACACGGTCAACCACAACCGCAACGTCGTGATCCGCGGCAATTCCGTCATCCGCGCGGCCGCCGACTCGATCCTCATCGGTGTCTCGATCGACCCCCTCGTCGAGCGCAACATCAGCTACGACGCGGGGTACAACGCCAGCAACCGCGGCGCGATCGCCGGGATCTGGGCCTACACGAGTGCGAACCCCGTCTTCCAGTTCAACGAGTCCGCTCGCACACAGCCCGGTCCGGACTCGATGGGCTGGGACTGCGACTGGGGGATCACCGGATCCTGCACCTATCAGTACAACTACAGCCATGAGAACACCGGTGGTTTCTACCTCGAGTGCCTCACCTGCTTCGGTCCGGGGCAGACGGACGTGCCGAAGCTCACGATCCGTTACAACGTGTCGCAGGGGGAGGGATTCATCAACAGCGCAGATGGGAACGTGCGCCTGGAGATGTACAACAACACCCTCTACAACCCCGAGCGCCCGTTCGATGTCCGGTTGCCGTCCAACGCGCTCGTCGCGAACAACATCTTCGTCGGCAGCGGCGTGACGCGCTTCGATACCGATCGCGGGATCACGGTCGACCGCAACATCTACCACGGCTTCGCCGGGCCGGCCGCCGACGCGAACGCCATCAACGCCGACCCGCTCTTCGCAGACCCCGGCACCGGTAGGGACGGGACGAACACCGTCGACGGATACAAGCTCCGGACCGGTTCTCCGGCGGTCGGAGCCGGTCGTCTCATCACCGACAACGGCGGGCGCGACTACTGGGGCAATGCCGTGTCGGAAACGGCGGCGCCCACGATCGGTGCCTACGCCGGCGCACCGGTCACCACGGTGCCTACCAGGCAACCGGGCCTGCAGAACGGCGGATTCGAGGAGGGAGCGGAGGCCTGGCACCTCTTCGGCGGCGCGAAGCCACGAGCGAGGGAGAACCACTCAGGTGCTGCGGCCCTCGCGCTTCACGGCCGCGCCGTCGCGAAGCAGAAGGTCGCAGGCCTGCAACCCAACACCACCTATACGCTGACCGGATGGGCTCAGGCCGCCTCATCGGCGGCTCCGGTCACTATCGGCGTCACGTCCCACGGCGGAACGAGCACCTCACGCGCCGTCACCGCGACCACGTATACGCAGATTGCGACGACCTTTACAACGGGTCCCACCTCGACGAGCGCAGTTGTGTTCTGCAGCAAGCGGTCCGGCGCGACCGGATACTGCGACGACCTGTCCGTCGAAGGGCTCCTCAAGAACGGCGAGTTCGAGAGCGGTCGGCTCTCTCCCTGGACACCCATCTGGCCGAACGACGACGACAACTTCCTCGTACCGCAACAACAGCAGGAAGGGCGCTTCGCCGTGCAGACGTCTGTCGACGGGCATAAGGGCATCCAGCAGACGGTGGCGCTGGAACCGGGAGCGACATACACCCTCACCGGCTGGGCGAAGGTCGCCAAGGCCGGCGAGGAGGTGCGGATCGGCGTGTACTCGTTCGGCAACCCTGAACAGTTCGCCTCGGTGACCTCGGCGTCGTACACGAAGGTCTCCACGACCTTCACGATGGGCGATGGCAGCTCCTCGGCGAAGGTGTACTGCCTGAAGGAGACCGGTCTCGATGTCGGCTTCTGCGATTCTCTGGCGCTGACCCGGGTGGGATGAGCGGAGCGCTGCGGGCGGGTGCGCACAACGCACCCGCCCGTGGCAGGACGGAAGTGATTCTGATGAAACGCATTCGCGTGGGCCTGGCGACAGCGGGGATGGCGGCGGTCCTCTTGACGGGCTGCACCGGTACCGAGCCTGCCGCAGACGGGTCCGGATCGGTCAGGTGGGACGAGGTCGTGCTCACCGTCGACGGCATCGACGTCGACGCGGCTGGTCTGCGGCACTGTGCGCTGCAGGAGCGCGCAGCCGTGTACGGCGACGTGGTGCGCGATTACGGCATCGGGGATGGGCCCGGATTCTGGGAGCATGAGACCGGTGTCACGACGCCGGGCTCCCTCCTCCTGGAACGGGCGCGTGCTCGATGCGTCGCGGACACCGTTCGGCGGGAACGAGCGGTGAGGCTCGGGATCATCGACGATGCGACGTTCAGCGCGCTCACGCGACGTCTCGCGGAGGAGAATGCCGATCGGGAACGACGCCACGAGGCGGGCGACGTGCTGTACGGGCCAGTGGAGTACACGCTCGTGGACTTCGAGAACAAGGAATTCGCGGATGCCGCCACCGCCGAGGAGACGGAGATGGCGGCGGCGATCACGACCGATCTCGCGAGGGTGGACGCGTTCATCGCGATGCAGCCCGACCTTCGGAAAGAAACCGATGTCGCACGAGCGCGCGCGATCGCCGTGCAGATGATGGCGCGCGAGATGGTCGGCCGCGAGATCGCGGACGCGATCGCCACGGCCGAGGTCGTGCCACACTGGGACTGGTTCGCGAAGGTGGTCGTCGCCGACCTGCTCGCTGAGACGACGGAATCCAGCCGCTAATGCGCGAAGAGGGAAGTCATGAAGAGCGTCACCCTGAAGGACGTGGCCAGGGTCAGTGGCGTCTCGGTCCCCACCGTGTCGCGTGTCCTGAACGGCGGCGGCCACGTCTCGGAGGAGACGCGACGGCGCATCCATCAGGCCGCAGAGCAGCTCGACTTCCGTCCGAACGCCCTCGCGCAGTCGTTCGCCCTCGGCCGGAGCTTCACGGTGGGAGTGCTCGCCCAGAAGGCCTCGGGGAACTTCTCGGCGCCCGTCATCACCGGCATCATCGATGAGCTCAGCACGCGGGACATCGCCGTCCTGGTCTACGACGATGAGGACGACCCGCATGCTCGTCCGCAGAACCTCCGCACGTTGCAGGCGAGAAAGGTCGACGGCATCATCGTCGTCGGGGACGGCACGGACACCCCCTTCCCCTCGATCTCCTCGCTCTTCCATACCCCGGTCGTCCATGCCTTCGGTGTCTCGGACAGCCCTCGGGACACCTGTCTTCTTCCCGATGACAGGAAGGCCGGGCGTCTCGTGGCCGAGCACCTCCTCGCTCAGGGGCGGGAGAGGATCGCCCACGTCACCGCGATGCCCCATTCGCGCGCCGTCCAGGACCGGCTCGCCGGGTTCACCGCGCGGCTAGACGAGGAGGGCAGGACGCTCGTTCTCCCTCCCCTGTTCGGTGACTGGACGACCCCGTGGGGATACCGCGCCGGACACGAATTGGCGGACCGGGCGGGGGAGTTCGACGCCGTCTTCTGTGCCAACGACTACATCGCCATCGGCATGGCGCGCGCTCTCGAACGGCGGGGCCTTCGCGTCCCCGACGATGTGGCCCTGGTCGGGTACGACAACTGGTCCAAGTACAGCGGGAGTCCCGACCGTTTCCTCACATCCGTCGACCCGCACCTCGAGGTGCTCGGGCGCTCGGCGGCGCTGTCGCTCTTGGGGACGACGCGCGATGCAGGCATTGTTCTGCAGGACTGCGAGCTCGTCCCCGGGGTCTCCTCGGGAGCGCTTTCTCCGGAGGAGTGGGAGTGGGCATCCGTCCGCTGAGCGCAGCGGGACAGGCAGTCGCGCGGGCTCAGGCAGGTGCGCGCCCCACGCGCCTGATGCGGCGCGAAGGCCTGCGTCGGCGTAGGGAGGCGGCGGGGAGAGGGCGCGGAAGATAGGGCATCCGTCCGATGTCGAGGTGCCACCTCAGAGCGGAGTGTAGGGATACACCGAACCGCGAGGAGACACCATGTTCGAGCACCCCTACCTGACCCAGCAGGCCACTGCTTTCGAGCAGGAGCGGATCGAGCGCGCGGTCGCCCGGCGCCGGATGCTCATCGAGCATGCGGACCAGATCGTCCCGCGCCCCGCAGGCCCGCTGCGCCGACTGCTGCGCCGCCTCGGACGCGGCAACGGAGCCGCGGCGAACCGGGCGCCGCGCGCGGGAGTGTGCGACCCGGCCGTCGCCCGATGACCGACGGCGTCGTCTTGTCCTTCCCGCTCGGCCATCCGGATGTCCGGGGGGAGTGGCACGATGGGTCCATGGCCCCAGCCCCCACCGCCGCGATGGTCGGGCGTGACGCCGAGCTCGCCGAATTGCGCCGCCTGTTCGACGGCGTGCGCGAGGGCGTGCCCGCCGCGCTGCTCGTCGAGGGCGAGGCGGGGATCGGCAAGTCGCGGCTGGTCCGGGAGTTCGGCGCCGACATCGCGAACGCCGCCGACGTGCACGTGGGATGGTGCCTCGATCTCGGCTCCTCCCGCGCCCCGTTCGGTCCGCTCGCCGGAATCCTGCGCTCGATCGTCGAGCGGCTGGGGGTGGAGCGGGTCCGAGAGGCTGTCGGGGTGGGCGTCGAAGCGCTCGGCATGCTACTGCCGGAACTCGTCGACACCCCTGCCGCCCGTGACCGCACGAGCCCCGAGCGCCTGCGCGACGCGATCGCCTCGCTCATCGAAGCGGCCACGGAACTGGCGCCGCAGGTCATTCTCGTCGAAGACCTGCACTGGGCCGACGAGTCGACCCTCGCGATCCTCTCCTTCCTGCTCCGCACGCTCGACCGGGGCCGCCTCCTCCTGCTCATCACGTGCCGCACCGACGATGTGCGTCGGGGAGACGCGGTGAGCCGGTTCATCGGCGAGGCCTCGCGCGCCCGCCTGCTCGAACGGATGACCGTGCCGCGCCTCGACGACCATGCGGTCGGCGAGCTCGTCGCGCAGCTCACAGGACGCGCGCCGAGCGTGACCGCGCTGGAACGGCTGCAGGTGCGCGCCGAGGGCGTGCCCTTCTTCGTGGAGGAGATCGCCGGATGTGCCCAGGGGCCGCTGCCGGAGAGTCTGCGCGACCTCCTGCTCGCCCGCTTCGACCGTCTCGGCGACGACGCGCGCCGCGTGGTGCAGGTCCTGTCCGGCGCCGAGCGGCCGATCGCGGACCCGCTCCTCCAGCGCCTCGCCGAGCTCCCGGAGGCGCGGCTGGAGGAGGCGGTCCGTGAAGCGGTGCGCAGCAGCATCATCGTCGTCGACGAGGACGACTACCGATTCCGTCACGCCCTCCTGCGCGAGGCGGTGCACGACGACCTGCTGCCCGGCGAGAGGGCGCGGCTGCACCGAGCCTATGCCGAGGCGCTGGAGGAAGGCGAGGGCGACGACGCGGCAGCGCTGGCCTATCACTGGCAGCTCGCACAGGACGACCGTCGCGCCATCGCCGCCGCCGCCGAGGCCATGCGGCAGGCCAAGGCACAATACGCCTTCGCGAGCGCGGCCCGCTTCGGCGAACTCGTCCTCGAGCTCTGGCCGCTCGTGCCGGACGCGGCGGAGGCCACCGGATTCGCGCGGCTCGCGCTGCTGCACGTGCTCGGCTCCGTTCTGCGCAACGCCGGCGACGGGGAGCGCGCACTGGCGGTCGCGAACGTCGCCCTGAGCGAGGTCGATCCGGCGACCGTGGATCCGCGACTGCACGCGCGGCTGCTCCGCAACAAGGCGCTGTATCTCGTGAACCTCGGGCGGCTGGGGGCGATCCCGTTGCTGCAGGAGGCTCTCGAGCTGGCCGAGCGCGTCGACGATGACGTGTTCCGTGCGGAGCTGCTCAATCAGCTCGCGAGTCGGCGGATGATCGCGGGCGACCGCGAGGAAGCGATTCGGCTCGCCGACGAAGCGGAGCGTCGGGCGAAAGGCGCCGCGACCACCGATCAGCTCTCGATCGCCGCGAACGTCCGCGGTGCCTCGCTGGCCCACCTCGGCCGGGTCGCGGAGGGCGTGCGCGAGTATGAACGGGCACGAGACCTGGCCGCCGGATCGACCGCCGAGATGCGGTACCGCGTCAACTACTCCGACCTGCTGACGCTGCTGGGCCGCTACCGGGAGGCGGTCGCCGTCGCGGAGGAGGGCCTGCGCCGGGCCCGGGAGTTGCGCGTCGAGCGGACGTCGGGCTCGATCATGGCGCAGAACATGATCGTGCCCTTGCTCGAACTCGGGGAGATCGGCACGGTCGAGGACATGCTGGCCCGAGACTTCCTGCAGGGCACGCTGCGGGTCTTCCGGATGTACGTGAGCATGACCCGCGTGCGCGTGCTCGCCTGGCGGGGCCGGGCGGCGGAGGCCGCGGAGACTCTGCAGGAGTGGCTGCCGGCGTTCGAGGAGACAGGGGTCTCGGAGCGGCAGATCTGGTACGACCGTGTCACGATGACGGTTGCGGTGGCGGAGAGCCGTGGCGACCTCCGCGGGGCGCTGGACGCGGTGCGGGAGATGCTGGCGGACAAGGGACCGGTTCTGCTGCATGAGCGCCGACTGCTCCTCGAGGCCGGCGCCCTCGTGTCGGAGCTGCGGGCGAGCGGTGGGGACGACGAGGCGGCGGTCGCCGCGATCGGCGCGGCGTGGGCGGCCCAGCCGCAGGAACTGCAGGGCGACGCCTGGTCGACGGTGCTCGGTGCGCTCCTCGACCCCTCGGCCGCCGCGGTCGACGAGGCCCTGCTCCGTGCGGACGGCGATGATGTGCCGGTGACCTTCCGGGTGGTGCTGCGCCTCGAACGGGCCCGGCTGCACGTGGCGGCCGGTGAGCGCGCGGAGGCGGCGGCGGTGCTCTCCGCGGCCACGGCGATCGCGGAGGATCTCGGTCACGTCCCGCTGCAGGGCGCTCTGGAGCGGTTCGGGGATGCGGCAGGGCTGCGTCCGTCCGGTCCCCGCGAGTCCTCCGAGGCGGAACACCTGACGGCCAGGGAGCAGCAGGTTCTGGCGCTCATCGCCGAGGGGTTGAGCAACCGTCAGATCGGGGAACGCCTGTTCATCAGCGTGAAGACGGTCAGCGTGCATGTGTCCGCGGTGCTGCGGAAGCTCGGCGTGAGCACCCGCACCGAGGCCGCGCTCGCGCATCGCACGGCCGCGGACGAGGCTGCACGTCAGGCTGCCGTGGTAGCGTGACCGAGCACGCGTGTCGGATCATCCGACGTGGTGCAGGCCGCGCGAGCGGCCGGTTCAACAGAAAGTAGAAAACACATGGCCACTGGCACTGTGAAATGGTTCAACGCAGAGAAGGGCTTCGGCTTCATCGCTCCCGATGACGGCACCGAAGACCTCTTCGCCCACTACTCGGCTATCGCCGGCTCCGGTTTCAAGGAGCTCCGCGAGAACCAGAAGGTCGAATTCGACGCTGAGCGTGGCCCCAAGGGCATGCAGGCGGCGAACATCCGCGCTCTCTGAGCGTGCGCTGACTTCCTGAAGCCGGCCGGATCCCTACGGGTCCGGCCGGCTTTTCGCTGCCCCGGGCACTGTCGAATCGCCCACTTTGCGGCATCCGGGCACCGGAGGGGAGCAGGTGAGCGATTCGAAACAGGAGTGAGGGCGCCCTAACCTCCGTGTTAGATTAGGCGAGGCTTACCAAAGGCCGGACGCTCTCGCGTCGACACCCCATCTCCCATCCCGAAGGGAACGCCTGTGCGCACCTCTCGACTCCTCGCTCTCGGCGCGGCCGCTGCGCTCGCCGTGACGCTCTCCGCCTGCTCGTCCTCCGCGCCGGAGTCGACCGCCTCCGCCGGGAGCAACCCGGGCTCCGACGATGCGTTCCCCGTCACCATCGAGCACGTGTACGGCGAGACGACCATCGACGAGAAGCCCGAGCGCGTGGCGACCATCGCGTGGGCGAACCACGAGGTGCCCCTGGCCCTCGGCATCGTCCCGGTCGGCATGAGCAAGGCGACGTGGGGCGACGACGACGACAACGGCATCCTCCCCTGGGTGGAGGAGAAGCTCGACGAGCTCGGCGGCGAGACGCCGGTGCTCTTCGACGAGACCGACGGCATCGACTACGAGGCGGTCGCCGACACCGCGCCCGACGTCATCCTCGCCGCCTACTCCGGCCTCACGGAGGAGGAGTACGACACGCTCTCCAAGATCGCGCCGGTCGTCGCATACCCCGACGTCGCGTGGGGCACGTCCGTCGACGACATGGTCGAGATGAATGCCAAGGCGCTGGGACTCGAGGACGAGGGCGAGGCCCTGATCGAGGACCTGCACGCCGACGCCGACGCCGCCCTCGCGGCCAACAGCGCGCTCGAGGGCAAGAAGGTCATCTTCGCGTTCTTCGACCCGAGCGACCTGAGCGTCATCACCTACTACACCGCGGCCGACACGCGCCCCGGCTACCTGCACGACCTCGGCCTGCCGTTCCCCGCCATCGTGGAGGAGAACAAGGACAGCGAGCAGTTCTACCTCGAGGTGAGCGCCGAGGAGGCGCAGAAGTTCGACGACGTCGACGTGCTCGTGACCTACGGCGACGACTCCACCCTCGCCATGCTGCAGGCCGACCCGCTGCTGTCGAAGATCCCCGCCATCGCGGAAGGCCGCGTCGCGATCCTGCCGGACGCCACGCCCATCGCCGCCTCGGCGAACCCGTCCGCGCTGTCGATCCCGTGGGGTCTCGAGGAGTACCTGGCCATCCTCGCCGGGCCGCTCGCGAAGTAACCCCGCATCCGCCCCCCAGCGGAGAGTCGCCGTGACCTCAGCACCCGTCCTCGCGCCGGACGCCGCCACCCTGCGGCGTCCGGCGGTGGTACGCACCCTCTGGCTGCTCGCCGGCGTCGGGGTGGTCCTCGTGCTGATCGTGCTCTCCGTGTCGTTCGGCGTGCGGGCTGTGACGCTCGACGACATCCTCGCGGCTCTCTCCGGTCGATCGGACACGATCGAGCAGGCCGCGGTCGTCAAGCGCATCCCGCGCACGGTGCTCGCCCTGCTCGTGGGAGCGGCCCTCGCCCTCGCCGGGGCGACCATGCAGGCCGTCACCCGCAACCCCGTCGCCGACCCCGGCATCCTCGGCGTCTCGAACGGCGCCTCCTTCGCGGTGGTCCTCGGCATCGCGTTCTTCGGGCTGAGCAACCCCTACGGGCAGATGGCCTTCGCGATCGTCGGCGCCGCGGCGGCCGCCGTCTTCGTCTACACCGTCGGCTCCCTCGGCCGCGGCGGGGCCACCCCGCTCAAGCTGGCCCTCGCGGGGGCGGCGACCTCCGCCGCGTTCGCCTCGCTCATCAGCGCGGTCATGCTGCCGCGGGTGGACCTGCTGCAGACGTTCCAGTCGTGGCAGATCGGCGGCGTCGGCGGCGCGGAGTGGCCGCGCATCGCGATCACCGCCCCGGTCCTCGCGGTCGGCGCCCTCATCTGCTTCCTGTGCGCCCGCGGGATGAACTCCCTCGCGCTCGGCGACGACATGGCCAAGGGGCTGGGCGAGCACGTGCTGCGCACCCGGATGCTGTCGGCCCTCGGTGCGGTCATCCTGGCCGGCGCGGCCACGGCGATCGCGGGACCGATCGGGTTCGTCGGCCTCATCGTCCCGCACATGTGCCGGCTGCTCGTGGGCACAGACCACCGGTGGCTGCTGCCGTTCTCAGCCCTCGCCGGCGCCGCGCTGCTCACCGCCAGCGACATCGTCGGCCGCGTGATCTCGCCGTCGTCCGAGGAGATCCAGGTCGGTATCATCACCGCGATCATCGGGGCGCCGTTCTTCATCTGGATCGTCCGCCGACAGAAGGTGCGGGAGCTGTGAGCACGACCGAGCACACCCTCGTCCGTGCCGACGAGTCCGCCGCCGCCCGCACCGCGCGCATCATCTCCGGCCGCCGGGCGCGCCACCGTCGGCATGCGCTGGCCACCGCCGTGCTCGGCGCCGTCGTCCTCGTGCTGTTCGTCGTGGCGCTCATGGTCGGCAACACGTTCTACTCCCTGGATGAGATCATCCGGGTGATCCTCGGCGAGACGGTGCCCGGCGCTTCGTTCACGGTCGGCGATCTGCGGCTCCCCCGCGCGGTCCTCGCGATCCTCACCGGCCTCGCGTTCGGCATGGCGGGTGTCACCTTCCAGACGATGCTGCGCAATCCGCTCGCCTCGCCGGACATCATCGGCATCTCGAACGGGGCCGGCGCCGCCGCGGTGTTCGGCATCGTCATGCTCTCGCTCAACGGCCCGGCCGTCTCGCTCCTCGCGCTCGTCGGTGCGCTCGTGACGGCGCTGGCGATCTACCTCCTCGCCATCAAGGGCGGCTTCGCGGGCACGCGCCTCATCCTCATCGGGATCGGTGTCGCCGCGATGCTGCAGAGCGTCATCTCCTACCTCCTGTCCCGGGCGGCCAACTGGGACATCCAGACCGCGATGCAGTGGCTCACCGGCAGCCTCAACAACGCGTCGTGGGAGCGGGTGCTGCCGATGGCGATCGCCGCCGCGATCCTCGTGCCGCTGCTGCTCTCGCAGGGGCGGGCGCTCGGGACGCTCCAGCTCGGCGACGACTCCGCGGCGGGGCTGGGCGTGCGGGTCACCGCCACGCGCCTCGTGTTCATCCTCGGCGCCGTCGCCCTCCTCGCCTTCGCGACCGCCGCCACCGGGCCGATCGCGTTCGTCGCATTCATGGCCGGACCCATCGCCGCGCGGCTCACCGGTCCGGGCGCCACGCTGCTGCTGCCCAGCGGTCTCGTCGGCGCGGTGCTCGTGCTCGGCGGCGACCTCATCGCCCAGTTCGCGCTCGGCGCGCGCTACCCGGTCGGCGTCGTCACGGGTGTCGTCGGCGCGCCGTACCTCATCTACCTGCTCATCCGCACCAACCGCACCGGAGGCTCGCTGTGACCGCCGCCCATAGCCTGTCCGCCGAAGGGGTCACGCTCTCCTACGGCGACCGCACCGTGGTCGAGGGCCTCGACCTGCAGATCGCGCCGGGGAAGATCACCACGATCGTCGGCGCGAACGGCTGCGGCAAGTCGACCCTGCTGCGCGCCCTCGCCCGGCTGCTGTCGCCCGAGGGCGGCGAGGTCGTGCTCGACGGGAAGTCCATCCACGCCCGCCCCACGAAGGAGGTCGCGCGCATCCTCGGCCTGCTGCCGCAGTCGCCGGTGGCCCCCGAAGGCATCGCCGTCGCCGACCTCGTCGGTCGCGGGCGTCATCCCCATCAGCGGGCGCTGTCGCGGTGGAGCGCCCACGACTACGAGGTCGTCGCTGACGCCCTGGATGCGACCGGCATCAGCGACCTCGCCGACCGCAGCGTCGACGAGCTCTCCGGCGGTCAGCGGCAGCGGGTGTGGATCGCGATGGCCCTCGCGCAGGAGACCGACATCCTGCTCCTGGACGAGCCGACGACCTTCCTCGACGTCGCCCACCAGGTCGAGGTGCTCGACCTGCTCACCGACTTGAGCGTCGCCCGCGGCACCACGATCGTCATGGTGCTGCACGACCTCAACCTCGCCGCGCGCTACGCCGACGAGCTCGTCGCCATGAAGGACGGCCGCGTGCACGCGATCGGCGCCCCCCAGGACGTCGTCACCGCCGAGCTCGTGCAGGAGGTCTTCGGCCTCCCCAATCAGATCACCATCGACCCGGTCTCCGGCAAGCCGATGGTCACCCCCATCGGAAGGCATCATGTCCGCTGAATCCACCACGACCGAGCGCCCCACCTACGTCCTCACCCGTGCCGAGGTGCGCGCCGTCGACCGCGTCTCCCCCTCGTTCGTGCGGGTGACCCTCGGCGGTGAGGAACTGGGCGAGCTGGGGACGCCCGGGGCCGTGTACGACAGCCGCGTCAAGCTCGTCTTCCCGCCGGCGTCCGGTGTGCTCGCCGAGATCGACCGCTCGACGCACGACTGGTGGGGTTCCTACCTCGCCGTCCCGGAGGAGGAGCGCGGCTCGATGCGCACCTACTCGGTCCGAGAGCTGCGGGTCGCCGCCGACGGCAGCACCGAGGTCGACATCGACTTCGTGCTGCACCTGGAGCCGGGGCTCACCGGTCCGGCCTCGCGCTGGGCGAGCACCGCGGCCGCGGGACAGGAGCTCTGGCTGGTCGGGCCGCGGCGGGGCGTCGTGGCGCACGGCGGGGCGGAATACGCGCCGGGAGCAGCCACCTCGGTGGTCCTCGTCGGCGACGAGACGGCGGCCCCGGCCATCGCCCGCATCCTGGAGGACGCCCCGCGCGACCTCCGCGGCACGGCCTTCATCGAGGTGCCGTCGCCCGCCGACGTGCTCGCGATCGACGTGCCGGCCGGGGTAGACGTGCACTGGCTGCCGCGCGATGCCGGCGAGCCGCACGGCCTGCGCCTCATCCCCGCCGTGCTCGAGCACCTGGGCGACGACGACGCCGCCGACGAGATCAGCGTGACCGACATCGAGGGCGAAGACCTGCTCTGGGAGACCCCGGAGTACTCGAGCCTGGGGGAGGAGATCGCGCCCGACGACGCCGCCGGCCGCTACTTCTGGATCGCGGGCGAGAGCGGCGTCGTGACCACGCTGCGTCGGCACCTCGTGAAGGATCTCGGGATCGACCGCGCGCAGGTCGCGTTCATGGGCTACTGGCGCCGCGGCGTCGCGATGCGGGGCTGAGATGACCGACACCATCGATCGCCACAGTCTGGAGGGGGAATCCCTCGTCCTCGGCTATGGCCGCGCCCGCGTGGTGCACGACGTCTCCCTGCGTCTCGCCCCGGGGCGGGTGACCGCCTTGATCGGGCCCAACGGCAGCGGCAAGTCGACCGTCCTCCGTGCCCTCGCGCGGCTGCACCGCATCGAGGCGGGAACCGTGCGCGTCGGCGGCGCGGAGTCGCGCGACGCCGCCGCCCTGTCCGCCAAGGAGTTCGCGAAGACGGTCGCCATGCTGTCGCAGTCCCGGCCGCACCCGTCCGGGATCGAGGTCTCCGACGTCGTCGCGTACGGGCGGCATCCGCACCGCGGGCGCTTCTCCGGCGTGAGCGACGCCGACCGTGCCGCGGTGGCGCGTGCCCTCGCCCTCACCGGCCTGTCCGCCATGGCCGCCCGTCCGGTCGACCAGCTCTCCGGTGGCGAGCTGCAGCGCGTCTGGCTGGCGACCGCACTCGCCCAGGACACCGGGGTGCTGCTGTTGGATGAGCCGACCAACCACCTCGACCTGCGCTATCAGGTGGAGACCCTGGACCTCGTCCGCGAGCTCGCCGACGACCACGGCACCGCGCTCGGCGTCGTGCTGCACGACCTCGACCACGCCGCCTCGGTCGCCGACGACGTCGTGCTGATGCACCGCGGGCGAGTGCACGCGGCGGGTGCACCGGCCGACGTGCTCACCGGCGAGAACCTCTCGCACGTCTACGGACTGCGCATCGACACCACCCTCGACGAGGAGACCGGCCTGGTGCGGGTGCGTCCGCGCGGCCGCCACCACGGTCGCCTCCGCACTCCCTCCGCCTCCTGATCCCGACCGCCTGAAGGAACCACCGATGAAGAAGACCCCCCTCGCCGTGCTCGCCCTCGGCGGCGCCTTGACCCTCGCGCTCGCCGGCTGCGGCACCACGCAGACGCCGTCCGCCGAGGGATCGGACGCCCCGACCTCCACGAGCGCGGGCTGCACCGATGACACGACGAGCACCTTGACCGGGGAGGTCTCCGTCACCGACGACCTCGGCCGCACGGTCGAGCTGGACAAGCCGGCCGAGCGCATCGCGGTGCTCGAGTGGCAGCAGATCGAGGACGCCCTGTCGCTCTGCGTGACGCCGGTCGCAGTGGCCGACGCCGAGGGCTACAGCACCTGGGTCACCGCCGAGGAACTGCCGGAGGGCGTCGTCGACGTGGGGACCCGTCAGGAGCCGAACCTGGAGACGCTGTTCGGCACCGATCCCGACCTCGTGATCGTCGAGGTCAGCGCCGCGGACGACCCCATCGTCGCCCAGCTCGAGGCCTACGACGTGCCCGTGCTCGCGACGGTCGGCGCCGATGCGAAGGACCCGATCGCCAAGATGCTGAACACCTTCGACCTCATCGCGCAGGTGACCGGCCGCGAGGAGCGCGCCGAGGTCGTCACCGACGCCTTCCAGGAGCACCTCGACAGCGCGAAGGCCGAGCTCGCCGACCTCGACCTCGCCACCACCGACTTCGTGTTCTTCGACGGCTGGGTCGACGGCGGCAACGTGGCGCTGCGTCCGTTCGGTCGGGGCTCGCTCGTCGGCGAGGTGGGCGAGGAGCTCGGCTTGACGAACGCCTGGACCGGCGAGGTCGACCCCGTGTACGGCCTCGGGCAGACCGATGTCGAGGGCATGACGACGGTCGGCGACGCCAACCTCTTCTACACCGGCACCGAGGACCCGGATTCGGAGAGCTTCGTCGACGCCCTCGCGGACAACCCCGCCTGGACCTCGCTCCCCGCGGTGGCGGATGACCGCCTGACCGCGTTCCCGGCCGGTATCTGGACCTTCGGCGGCCCGCGCTCGACCGAGCAGATTATCGACGGCTACGTCGAGGTGCTCTCGAAGTGACGGAGACCCTCCGCCTCGACGACACGACGGCGACCGCGGAGCCCGCCGCCCCGGCGTCCGCCGTCCCCGTGGGGGTGGAGGGCCGAAAGCCCGCGGTGTGGCGCGGCGTCGGCGTGCTCATCGCGCTCGCCGCGGTGCTGGTGGCGGTCGCCTGCTGGCACCTCACCCAGGGCACGAGCGGGGCGGTGTTCGCCGACACCGACGTCCTCTGGGGATCGCGGGTGCCGCGACTCGCCGCCGGCGTCGCGGTGGGCGTCGCGCTCGGCGTCGCCGGCATGCTGCTGCAGTCCCTCGCCCGCAATGCCCTCGCGTCTCCCGACACGCTCGGCGTGACCGCCGGGGCCTATCTCGCCGTCACGGCGCTCGCCGCGTTCGGCATCGCCGTGCCGGTGTGGGCCTCGGGCGCGGTGGCGTTCGCGGGCGGCATCGTCGCCGCGGGCATCGTGCTCGGACTCGCCGGCGGGGCGGGGTCGTCCACGACGCGCCTCATCCTCGCCGGCACCGCGCTGGCGCTCGCCTTCCAGGCCGCGACCTCGACCCTTCTCATCCTGTTCGACGAGGAGACCAAGGGACTGCTGGCGTGGGGAAGCGGGAGCCTGTCCCAGCTCGGGCTCACCGCTTTCCTCCAGGCAGCGCCGGTCGTCGTGGTCGTCACCGTGCTCGCGCTCCTGCTCGCGCGGCGCCTCGACATCCTGTCGCTGGGGGACGACACCGCCTCGTCGCTCGGGGTGCCGATCCGTTCGACCAGAGCCATCGGGATCCTCCTCGCGGTCACCCTGACGGCGGTCGCGGTGACCCTCGCGGGGCCGATGGGCTTCGTCGGGCTGTGCGCGCCGGTGCTCGCGCGCTTGCTGACCCGCGTGGTCCCCAGCCTGAATCGCCACGTGTTGCTGATCCCCGCGGCGGGACTCCTCGGCGCCCTCGTCGTCATCCTCTCGGATGCCCTCCTCCGCGCGCTCATCGGCGCCGAGGCCGCGATCCTCATTCCCACCGGTGTCGCGACGACGCTACTCGGCGCGATCGTGCTTGTGCTCATGGCGCGGCGTCTCCGGGACGCCGGACCCACGCGGGAGCCTCCGCGGGTGCGCTTCGGAGTGCGCAGCCGTCTGCGCTTCCGGATCACCATCGCCCTCGTCGCCCTCGGTCTGATCGGGGTGCTGCTGCTCGGGCTGCTGGCCGGGCACACCTGGCTGCTCACCGGCGACATCGCGCTGTGGCTGCAGGGGCAGGCTCCCGCGCCCATCGCCTTCGCCCTCGACGAGCGCGCACCGCGGATCGTGGCCGCCGTCGTCGCGGGTGCCGCGCTCGCGCTCTCCGGCGCCGTGATCCAGGGCGTGAGCCGCAACCCGCTCGCGGATCCGAGCATCCTCGGTGTCACCGGCGGCGGCGGGCTCGGCGCGGTGCTGGTGCTCACGACCATCACGTCGTCGACGGGCGGGATGATCGCGGGGGCCATCACGGGGTCGCTGCTCGCCTTCGCCCTCGTCTATCTGCTCTCGTGGCGGGGCGGCTTGAACGCGGACCGGTTCCTGTTGATCGGCATCGGGGTGTCGTACTTCACGGTCTCTCTTACGACCTTCTTCCTGCTGCGGTCGAACCCGTGGGACACCCCGAAGATCTACACGTGGCTCTCCGGGACGACGTACGGGCGGGTGTGGGAACAGGTCATCCCCCTGGCGATCGTCCTCGTGATCGCGGTGCCGTTCGTGGTGATGAGCCGCCGGGAGCTCGACGTGCTGTCGCTCGACGAGGACACACCGCGGCTGGTCGGCATCCGCCTGGAGCCCGTCCGGCTGACGCTGCTGCTGGTGGCGGCGATCCTCGCGGCGCTGAGCGTGACGGCGATCGGGGTCATCGGCTTCGTGGGGCTGGTGGCGCCGCACGCCGCGCGGGCCTTGGTGGGGGCGCGGCACTCCCGGGTGATTCCGACGGCGGTGCTCCTCGGCGGGCTGCTCGTGGGCATCGCGGACACGATCGGCCGGACGGTGATCGCCCCCGCGCAGCTTCCGGCCGGTCTCGTGGTCGCGCTGATCGGCGCCCCCTACTTCGTCTGGCTGCTCTGGCGCTCCCGCTGACCCGCTTCGAATCGCACGAATGGCCCCATCTCCGGAGGAAATGGGGCCATTCGCGCGATTCGAACGGGGTTACCGAGCCAGGAACTGCGTCAGCGCGGCGTTGACCTCGTCGGCGTGAGTCCAGAGGAGGCCGTGCGGGGCGCCCTCGACCTCGACGTACTCGGCCTCGGGGACAGCCTGGTGGAAGCGCCGGGCGGTCGCGTCGATCGGCAGGATGTTGTCCTTGGTGCCGTGCAGGATCAGTGTGGGCTTGGCGGCAGCGGCCACGGCCTTCACGTCGTCGCGGAAGTCCTCGATCCAGGTCGGGACCACGGCGTACGCGGCGACCGGGGCGCTGGTGACGGAGAGGTTCCAGTTCGCGTCGACGACCTGCTGGCTGATGCGCGTGCCGAGGTTCTCGTCGAGGTTGTAGAAGTCCTTGTAGAACTGGGTGAACCAGGCGTAACGGTCGCCCTTGGCGGCGGCCTCGATCCCATCGAAGACCTCCTGCGGCACGCCCTCGGGGTTGTCGTCGCGCTGCACGAGGAAGGGCTCGAGCGACGCGAGGAAGGCGAGCTTCGCGACGCGATCGTGGCCGTAGCGGCCGACGTAGCGGGCGAGCTCTCCCGTGCCCATGGAGAACCCGACGAGCACGACGTCGCGAAGGTCGAGGGTCTCGAGCACCATGTTCAGGTCGGCGGCGAAGGTGTCGTAGTCGTAACCGGTGCCGACCTTGGAGGACTGCCCGAAGCCGCGGCGGTCGTAGGTGACGACCCGGTAGCCCTGAGCGAGGAGCTCGCGGGTCTGGCGCTCCCAGCTGTGCCCGTTGAGCGGGTAGCCGTGGATCAGGACGACGGGCTGGCCGCTGCCCTGGTCTTCGTAGTAGAGCTCGATCGGGGTGGTGTTCTCGGTGCCGACGGTGATGTAACCCATGATGTGTTCCTTCCGGTGCCGGTGAGAACGATCGTTCTCGCCTGATGTGATCAATCTAGAGAACGTTCGTTCTCGTGTCAAGTAGACTTCTGGACATGACCGAAGACGAGGCCCGCGAACGCATCCTCTCCGCCGCGGAGGAGTTGTACTACCGCAAGGGCTACGCGGCGGTCGGCATGGACGAGCTCCGGTCCGCCGCCGGCGTGTCGCTGCGGCGCGTGTACTCGCTGTTCCCGGCGAAGACCGACATCGTGGCGGCGGTGCTCACCCGGAAGCACGCCGAGTGGGAGCAGGGGCTCACCGCCGCCGTGGCGCAGAGCGGCGGCGACCCGCGCGCTCGCCTGCTCGCGGTCTACGGCTACCTGGAGGACTGGTTCTGCAGCGACGGGTTCCGGGGCTGCGCGTTCATCAACGCGTTCGGCGAACTCGGCGGCACGAGCCCCGAGGTCGCCGGGATCGTCCGGGCGCACAAGGCCTCGTTCCAGCAGTACATGGCGGAGCTCGTCGCAGCGACCGGTGCCCCGGCAGGTCTGGCCGCGCAGCTCTCGCTCCTCGCGGAGGGGGCGCAGAGCACCGCGGCGATCGGTGCCGACCCGGAAGCCGCCGTGCATGCGCGCCGCGCCGCAGAGATCCTGATCGACGCCGCTCTCGCTCCGACTTGACGCTCATTCGCTAACTTAGTTAGCCAAACGTGCGCGCACTGTCAAGGCCACTGCCTTCCGCTCCCGCCCGGCGTAGGGTGCCCGCATGGAGACCTCGACGAAGGGCATCGCCCGCCAGAGCCTCGTGATCGCCGCCGCCGTGTTCATGCTCATCGCCGCGGCGATCGGCGCCGGAGCGTTCGGGGGTGGCTCCGTCGACGAGCTGCAGAACGGCGCGCTCTCGGCCCAGGGGTCGTACCTCGCTCCTGCGGGACCGGCGTTCTCGATCTGGTCGCTCATCTATGTCGGGCTTCTCGCCTACACCGTGTGGCAGGCACTCCCCGCCCAGCGACAGGACGAGCGTCAGCAGGCGGTCGGCGGCTGGATCGCCCTCTCCATGGTCCTCAACGGCCTGTGGCTGGTGACCGCGCGGTACCTGACGCTGTGGCTCACCGTGCTCGTGATCGCACTCCTGCTCGCGACGCTGGCTCGGATCATCGTGATCCTCGGACGCTTCCCCGCGCGCAACCTCGCCGATCGCCTCCTCACCGACGGCGCGAACGGCCTGCACTTCGGTTGGGTCACCATCGCGACCGTCGCCAACACCGCGGCCTGGCTCACGCAGAGCATCCCGGAGATCGGGGCGGACGCCCCCGACGTCTGGGCCGTCGCCGTGCTCGTCGTCGTCCTGGTGATCGGCGCCGCGTCGGCCTGGTTCACGGGGCGCCTCGCCCCGGCGCTCGCTACGGCCTGGGGTCTGAGCTGGCTCGCGGTCGGCCGTCTCACGGGCGAGCCGGAGAGCACGCCCACCGCGTTCACCGCGATCATCGTCGCCGTCCTGCTCGTCGTCGTCGGCATCGTGGCCGTGCTCCGTCGGCGGCGCATCGCCGGCACGCACGACCGCGCACCGCTCGGCCGCTAGAGCACCAGCCGGTAGCCCATCCCCGACTCGGTGAGCAGGTGGACGGGCGTCGAGGGTTCGTGCTCCAGTTTCTTGCGGAGCTGTGACATGTACAGCCGGAGGTAGCCGGAGTCGGACACCTGGGCGCTGCCCCAGATCTCCTTGAGGAGGTCCTGTCGTGTCACGAGGGCGCCCGGATGCCGCGCGAGGTGCTCCAGCATCCGCCACTCGGTCGGCGTGAGATGCACGCGGGTACCGGCGCGGGTCACGGTCTTCGTGGCGAGGTCGACGACGACATCCCCGAACGCGACCACCGATTCCCCGTTCGCGGGCACCGCGCGGCGGGAGAGCGCTCGGAGCCGGGCCAGCAGTTCGTCCACCTGGAAGGGCTTCGTGACGAAGTCGTCCGCTCCCGCGTCCAACGCCTCCACCTTGTCGGCCGAGCCCGTCCGCCCCGACACGACGATGATGGGCACGCTCGTCCAGCCGCGGAGGGCCTGGATCACCTCGATGCCGTCGAGCCGGGGCATGCCGAGGTCGAGCATGATGAGGTCGGGATGGGTCTGTGCCGCGGCGGCGATCGCGGCGGCGCCGTCGGCGGCCACGACGACCTCGTAGCCGTGAGCCGCGAGGGTGATCCGCAGCGCCCGCACCATCTGGGGGTCGTCGTCGGCGATGAGGAGCTTCACTCCGTCCCCTCCGTGTCGGCGGTCCCTGCGGCGAGCGGCAGGGAGATGACCATGGTGAGTCCGCCCCCGGGGGTGTCCTCCGGTGTCAGGCTACCGCCCATCCCCTCGGTGAATCCGCGCGACAGGGCGAGCCCGAGGCCGAGGCCGGTCGTGTTGTCGGTGTCGCCGAAGCGCTGGAACGGCTGGAAGATCGCATTGCGTCGTTCGGGCGAGATGCCCTCACCGCGGTCGACGATCCGCAGTTCCGCCCGATCGCCCAGGCGGCTGCTCGATACGAGCACGCGGCTGCCCGCCGGAGCGTGCCGATGGGCGTTGGCGAGCACGTTCACGAGCACGCGCTGCAGCAGCACGGGGTCGGCGTGCAGCAGTGGGAGGTCGGGGTCGAGCGCGAGTTCCACGTCGGAAGGGCCGAGGCCGAGCTCGTCCACCGCGGCGAGCACGGGGCCGGCCGCGTCGATCCGCTGGGCGGAGACCGCGAGCACCCCCGCCTCCACGCGGCTCACGTCGAGGAGGTCGGTGACGAGGGTGGAGAGGGTCGCGAGACTCTCGTCCGCGGTCTCCAGCAGCTCCGCACGGTCCTCGGCGGACAGCCCGTGCGCGCCCCGGAGCCCGCCGATCGCGGCGACCGCCGAAGCGAGCGGCCGCCGCAGATCGTGGCTGACCGCGGAGAGCAGAGCGCTGCGCACCTGATCCGTCTCGGCGAGGGCCTCCGCCTCCCGCGCGGTCGCGCGGAGGTCGGTGTGCTCGATGGCCGCAGCGAGCTGGGCGACGATCGCGTCGAGCAGGCGGCGCTCCGGACCGGCGATCGGCTCGCCGTTCAGCTCCAGCACGGCTCGCGGGCCGCCACCGGATGCGACCCCGACCGGGATCGTCGTGGCGCGGCCGTCGGGCACCGGCTCGCCGTCGCTCGCCAGCACCTCGCCGGAGGGGGTGAGCAGCCGCACCCCGCTCAGCCCGAACGCCTCCCGCGTGCGGCTGACGAGGGCGAGTACCGCGTTGTCGCCGCGGAGGACGTTGCCGGCGACCGCGGCGAGCAGTTCGGCCTCCGCGGTGGCCCGTTGCGCGGTCCTGGCCCGGCGGGCGGCTTGGTCGACGATGAGGCTGACGAGGATCGCGATGATGACGTAGAGCGTGAGCGCGAGCACGTGCAGGGGGTGCGCGATCGTGATCGTGAACAGCGGGGCGACGAAGAGGAAGTCGAGGGTGATGCCGGAGAGCACCGCCGCGAAGACCGCGGGGCGGATGCCGCCGATGAGGGCGACGACCACGACGAGGAGCTGATAGGCGAGCACCTCGGCCGTGATGGACTCCGGGCTGCGGACCGTGAACATCAGCCAGGA
The DNA here is from genome assembly GCF_002848265.1 of Zhihengliuella sp. ISTPL4. Taxonomy (GTDB): domain Bacteria; phylum Actinomycetota; class Actinomycetes; order Actinomycetales; family Microbacteriaceae; genus Microbacterium. The sequence goes on along the minus strand of NZ_CP025422.1, from coordinate 2,325,179 downwards.
CAGCAGCGGGCCGAACACCAGGGCGACACCGAAGCCGAGGGCCTGACGCCGCCAGCCGAGCGCACCGCCGGTGATTCGGGGGAGGGCGAGCCGGCCGCCCGCCGCGGCATGGGTCACGATGTGCACGTCGATGTCGCCCGAGCGGCGGATGACCTCGGCGCCGATCCCCGGCCCGGTGAGGGCGGCGGCGAGGCGGCTGCGCCGGCTCACCCCGATCACGAGCTGCGTGGCGTCGGCACCCTGCGCGAACTCGACGAGCGTCGCCGGGATGTCGTCCCCGACCACCTGGTGGTACGTGCCGCCGAGGGACTCGACGAGGGAGCGCTGCGCGGCGAGGGCGCCGGGGGTCTCGTCGCGCAGTCCGTCCTGGGCGGTCACGTGCACGGCGAGCAGCTCCCCGCCGGCGGAGCGTGCGGCGATGCGGGCCCCGCGGCGCAGCAGCGTCTCGCCCTCCGGGCCGCCGGTGAGGGCGACGACCACCCGCTCGCGCGCCTGCCAGGCTCCCGCGATGCCCTGTTCCGCGCGATAGCTGCGGAGCGCGCTGTCGACCTCGTCGGCGAGCCACAGCAGCGCGAGCTCCCGCAGGGCGGTGAGGTTGCCGAGCCGGAAGTAGTGCGAGAGGGCGGCGTCGACCCGCTCCGCGGGGTAGACGAGACCTGCGGCGAGCCGGTCGCGGAGGGTCTGCGGTGCGAGGTCGACGACCTCGATCTCGTCGGCGGCGCGGACGACCGCGTCCGGGATGGTCTCGCGCTGGGCGATCCCGGTGATCTTCTCCACCACCGCGTTCAGCGACTCGATGTGCTGCACGTTCACGGTGGTGACGACGTCGATCCCCGCGTCCAGCAGCTCCTCGACGTCCTGCCAGCGCTTCGGGTTCCGCGAGCCGGGGGCGTTCGTGTGCGCGAACTCGTCCACGAGCGCGATCTCCGGGCCGAGGGCGAGCACCGCGTCGAGGTCGAGTTCGGAGAGGACGACCCCGCGGTGGGCGTCCTCCCGGCGTGGCACGTCGGGCAGCCCGGAGGTCAGGGCGGCGGTGGCCGCGCGGCCGTGCGTCTCGACGATCGCGATGACCACATCCCGTCCCTCGTCGCGGAGCCTCCGGCCCTCGGCGAGCATCTCGAACGTCTTACCGACGCCCGGCGCGGCGCCGAGGAGGACGCGCAGTCGCCCGCGGCGGTTCCGGTCCGTCGCGAGGCGCGGCGGCCGCTCTGCGCTCATGCACCCTCCCGGTCGTCGAGTGCGAGATTCAGCTCCGCGACGTTGATGCGCTCCTCGCCGAGGAACCCCAGGTCCCGCCCTTGAATCCTAGACTCCACGAGCGCCAGGACCTCGTCCTCGGGCAGGTCGCGGGCGGCGGCCACCCGCGGCACCTGGAGCAGGGCGTACGCGACGCTGATGTGCGGGTCGAGACCGGAGCCGGACGCGGTCACGGCGTCCGCGGGCACTGCGGACGGATCGACACCCTCCCTGCTGGCGATGGCGGCCTTCCGCTCGGCGATCGCGGCGACGAGGTCGGGGTTCTCCGGTCCGAGGTTGCTGCCGCTCGACGACGCGCCGTCGTACCCGTCGCCGGCCGCTGAGGGGCGGGACTGGAAGTACTCCGGCAGGGCGTCGCCGTCGGCATCCGTGAAGGACTGCCCGATGAGCGCGCTGCCCCGGTCGCCGGGGAGCATCGACCCGTTCGCCTGCGCCGGGAGGAGGAGCTGACCGATGCCGGTGACGAGGAGCGTGTACCCGACGCCGAGGACGAGGGTGAGGACGAGCATCGCGCGGACGGCGACACCGGCGGTGCGCACGGTGGTGCGGGTGGTGGACGACATGGCGTTCCTTTCGAGCCCGGTCAGAAGCCGGGGAGGAGGCTGACGAGGAGGTCGATGAGCTTGATGCCCACGAACGGGGCGACGACCCCGCCGAGGCCGTAGACCAGCAGGTTCCGCTGCAGGATCTGCGAGGCGCTCGCCGGCCGGTACGTCACGCCGCGGAGCGCGAGCGGGATGAGGAACACGATCACGATGGCGTTGAAGATGATCGCGCTCGTGACCGCGGAGGCCGGCGAGTGCAGCTGCATGATGTTCAGCGCCGCGAGTCCGGGGAACACGCCCATGAACATCGCCGGGATGATGGCGAAGTACTTCGCGATGTCGTTGGCGAGCGAGAACGTCGTCAGCGCGCCGCGGGTGATGAGCAGCTGCTTGCCGATGCGGACGATGTCGATGAGCTTGGTCGGGTCGGAGTCGAGGTCGACCATGTTGCCCGCTTCCTTGGCCGCCGAGGTGCCCGTGTTCATCGCGACGCCGACGTCGGCCTGGGCGAGCGCGGGGGCGTCGTTGGTGCCGTCCCCGGTCATCGCGACGAGGCGCCCGCCCTCCTGTTCGCGGCGGATGAGGTCGAGCTTGTCCTCCGGGGTGGCCTCGGCGAGGTAGTCGTCGACGCCGGCCTCGGCCGCGATGGCCTTCGCGGTGAGGGGGTTGTCTCCGGTGATCATGACCGTGCGGATGCCCATGCTGCGCAGCTCGTCGAACCGCTCTCGGAGGCCGTCCTTGACGATGTCCTTGAGGTGCACGACCCCCAAGATCCGCGCTTCCACAGGCTGGGTCGCTGAGCCTGTCGAAGGGCCTGAGTCGGACTGGGTCCCTGAGCTTGTCGAAGGGCCTGAGTCGGACTGGGTCCCTGAGCTCGTCGAAGGGCCCTGCACCGCGACGACGAGGGGCGTGCCGCCGCCCGAGGCGACGTCGTCGGTGAGGGTCGCGAGCTCGTCATCGGGGGTCTGCCCCAGCCAGGCCGCCACGGCCGAGGCGGCACCCTTGCGGATCTGCGTGCCGTCGGCGAGGTCGAGACCGCTCATGCGCGTCTGCGCCGTGAACGGGACGACGACGGCGTCCGCCGGGGCCTCGACCCGGATCCCGCGGGCGGCGGCGAGCTCGACGATCGATGCGCCCTCCGGCGTCGGGTCGGCGAGGGAGGAGAGGGCGGCGGTGCGCAGCAGCTCCTCGGCGTCCACCCCGGCGAGAGGCAGCACCGCGTGGGCGCGGCGGTTGCCGTGGGTGATGGTGCCGGTCTTGTCGAGCAGCAGGGTGGTGACGTCACCCGCGGCCTCCACCGCGCGCCCCGACATCGCCAGCACGTTGCGCTGCACGAGCCGGTCCATTCCCGCGATGCCGATGGCGGAGAGGAGGGCGCCGATGGTGGTCGGGATGAGGCAGACGAGCAGGGCGATGAGGACGGGGATGCTCACCGGCGACGCGGCGTACGAGGCGATCGGGTTCAGTGCGAGGACACCCACGACGAACACGATCGACAGGCTTGCGAGGAGGATGTTCAGCGCGATCTCGTTCGGCGTGCGCTGCCGGCTCGCGCCCTCGACGAGCGCGATCATGCGGTCGACGAAGGTCTCTCCCGGCTTCGACGTGATGCGCACGACGATCCGGTCGGAGAGCACCCGGGTGCCGCCGGTGACGGCACTGCGGTCGCCGCCGGATTCGCGGACCACCGGGGCGCTCTCGCCGGTGATGGCCGACTCGTCGACCGTCGCGATGCCCGCGACGATGTCGCCGTCGCCCGGGATCAGCTCGCCGGCGGTGACGATCACGAGGTCGTCGCGCTTCAGCTCCGCCGACGACACCGTCTCCGTCGGCGCTTCGACGAGCCCAGCGACCCACTCGGCGCCCCCCTGGGTCCCTGAGCCACCACCTTGGGTCCCTGAGCCTGTCGAAGGGCCCACCACCCGCCGCGCCATCGTCTGGGTGCGGGTGTTCCGCAGGCTCGCTGCCTGCGCCTTGCCGCGCCCCTCCGCGACCGACTCCGCGACGTTCGCGAAGAACACGGTCAGCCAGAGCCAGAGCGCGATGCCCCAGGTGAACGCCGCCGGGACGGGCGTGCCGCCCGAGGAGGCGGGCCCGCCGAGGAAGGGCTCCGCGATCGCGAGGACGGTCGTGAACGCGGCGCCGACCCAGACGAGGAGCATCACGGGGTTGCGGACGAGAGTCGCGGGGTTGAGCTTCCGCAGGGCGCCGGGGAGCGCCTGCGCGAGCTGTGCTCCGCCGAAGGAACGCGGCGGGCGGGCCGGGACAGCGGGGGCGTCCTGCTGTTCGGGAGGGGTGGTGAGGAGGGTCATGGTCAGAGTCCTTCGGCGAGCGGTCCCAGTGCGAGCACGGGGAAGTAGGTGAGGGCCGTCACGACGACGGTCACGGTGAGGAGCAGACCGACGAACTGCGGCCGGTGGGTGGGGAGCGTCCCGGTGGTGGCCGGCACCCGCTCCTGCGCGGCGAACGACCCGGCGAGGGCGAGCACGAGCACGATCGGCACGAAGCGTCCGAGCAGCATCGCGACGCCCAGGGCGGTGTTGAACCACGGTGTGTTCGCGGTGAGCCCGGCGAACGCGGAGCCGTTGTTGTTCGCGGCGGAGGTGAACGCGTAGAGCACCTCGCTCATGCCGTGCACGCCCGGGTTGAGGATGCTCGTGGACTCCACGTCCTCGCGGATCCCCGGGATCGCGAAGCTCAGGGCCGTGCCGCCGAGGACGAGCACCGGGACGACGAGGATCGAGAGGCTCGCGAGGGTCATCTCCCGCGGGCCGATGCGCTTCCCGAGCCACTCCGGGGTACGCCCGACGAGCAGCCCGCCGACGAAGACCGCGACGATCGCGAGCACGAGCATCCCGTACAGGCCGGACCCGACGCCGCCCGGCGCGACCTCGCCGAGCATCATGTTCAGCATCGGCATCATGCCGCCGAGCGCGGTGGAGGAGTCGTGCATCGAGTTCACGGCCCCGGTCGAGGTGAGGGTGCTCGCGCTGCCGAAGAGGGTCGACCCGAGGATGCCGAAGCGTTGCTCCTTGCCCTCCATCGCCGCCCCGGCGAGTTCGGGCGCGGCGCCGCGTCCCGCCAGCTCCAGGGCTGAGAGGGCGGCGAGCGAGGCGAGGAACAGGGTGCCCATGACCGCGACGATCGCGTACCCCTGGCGGTGGTCGCCCACCAGTCGGCCGAACGTGCGGGGGAGGGCGAACGGGATCACGAGGATCAGCAGGACCTCGAGGAGGTTGGTCCACCCGGTCGGGTTCTCGAAGGGGTGGGCGGAGTTGGCGTTGAAGAAGCCGCCGCCGTTGGTGCCGAGCAGTTTGATGGCCTCCTGCGACGCGACCGGACCGCCGGGGATCGTCTGCGCGCCGCCGGAGACCGTGGCGACATCGGTGAAGCCGTTCACGTTCTGGATCACGCCGCCCGCCAGCAGAGCCACCGCGCCGATCAGAGCGAGCGGGAGGAGCAGCCGCCCCAGGCCGCGGGTGAGGTCGACCCAGAAGTTGCCGATCGTCGCGGAGCCGCGGCGCGCGAGACCGCGGATGAGGGCGACGGCGATGGTGAGGCCGACCGCGGCGGAGACGAAGTTCTGCACGGTGAGGCCGGCGAGCTGCACCGTGTAGCCCATGGTCTGCTCGGGCGAGTAGGACTGCCAGTTGGTGTTCGCGACGAAGGAGGCCGCGGTGTTGAACGCGAGTCCCTCCGGCACGGCGGGCAGACCCAGCGAGGCGGGGAGGAAGGCTTGGAGCCGCTGCAGCCCGTAGACGAGCAGGAGGCCGACGAGCGAGAACAGCAGCACGCTGCGGGCATAGGCGCGCCAGGTCTGCTCGGAGCGGGGGTCGACGCCGATCACCCGGTAGAGCCCGCGCTCGATGCGCAGGTCGCGTCCGGAGGTGTAGACGTGCGCGATGTAGTCGCCGAGCGGGCGGTAAAGGAGCACGAGCACGACCACGACGGCCGTGATCTGAAGGACGCCGTACAGGAGGGCCGCGTCCATCAGAAGCGCTCCGGGGCGACGAGCGCCACGACCAGGTAGACGATCGCGGCGACGGCGAGGACGGCGGCGACGATCTCGAAGACGATCATGCGCGGTCCACTGCCTTGACGATGAGGGACACGAGGGCGAACAGCGCCAGGGTCAGCGCGAGGTAGATGATGTCGAGCACGTCCTCGATCCAACTGCGCCGTCCGGCCGCCTCCGCCGATCCTCACGGTTCCCCTACGCCCGTCCCCCGGATGCATGCGGGTTGCTCACGGCTGCCCCCGTTTCGAATCGCGCACTATGCTGCAAATCCGCGCCGGATGCAGCCATTCGCGCGACTCGAGCGGGGGTCAGCGACGCATCTCGGCAGCCAGGGCGGGGTTGACCGCGTCGAAGCGGGCGGCGATGCGCTCCCGCACCTCGGGGGCCTTGTTCTGGCTGAGCTTGGCGCGCGCGTCGAAGCGGGTGACCCGGAGGCGCAGGCCCACCGTGCCCTTCGCGGCCCGCCGGGTGCCGGGCTCGTCCTCCATGAGGCTCCGCCCGTGCGGCTGCCCACCCTCGAAGTGGTCGGTGAGCCGGGTCAGCATGGCGTAGTTCTCCTCCGCGGTGAGGATCTCGGGGGTGCCGGAGAGGTGCGCGGTGACATGGTTCCACGTCGGGACGAGGTCGCCCGGTGCGTAGAGGCTCGAGGACACGTAGTCGTGCGGCCCCTGGATGATCACCAGGATCTCGTGTCGACCGAGCTCGTGCAGCTCGTCGTCCGGACGCCCGAAGTGGCTCACGAGCACGATGTCGTCCTCGTCCTCGTCGAGCAGCACCGGGTAGTGCGAGGCGACGAGGCCGGCGGAGGTCGGCGAGACGAACGTCGCCCACGGGTGGGCGCGGATGAGGCGCTTGACCTCGTCGGGGTCGGTCATGAGGTAGCGGGGGGTGTGACGCATGGCGCCTCCTGTCGGGCGGGGGTGGGAGGGGAACTGCGGGTGCGGACGGCGAGTCCGGCGCACGCGACGACGGCGAGCCCGCCGAGCACCGTGGCCCCGCCGACGTCCTCATGGAAGAGGAAGGCTGCCCAGGTGATGCCCATGACGGGCTGCACGAGCTGGATCTGACTCACCTGCGCCATCGGGCCGATCGCGAGGCCGCGGTACCAGGCGAAGAATCCGAGGAACATGCTGACCGCGGCCAGGTAGGCGAACGCGAGCCACGCGGTGGTGGTGGCGACGGGCGGGGCGGCGACCCCGGCGGCGACGGCCACCGCGAGCATGACGGGCGCGGCGAGTACCAGGGCCCAGGAGATCGTCTGCCAGGCGCCGAGCTCGCGCGCCAGCAGGCCGCCCTCCGCGTAGCCGACGGCCGCCGCGATCACGGCCCCGAAAAGCTGGAGGTCGGCGGGGCGGAGGGCGCCGGGCGTGCCGTTCTGCAGCGTCGCGAAGACGAGGGCCGCCGCGGACCCGAGGAGCGCGAACACCCAGAACGAGGGGGACGGGCGCTCGCGGGTGCGCAGCACGACGGCGACGGCGGTCGCGGCGGGGAGGAGGCCGATCACGACCGCACCGTGACTCGCCGGCGTCGTGGTCATGGCGAACGAGGTCAGCAGGGGGAAGCCGGCGACCACTCCGAGGGCGACGACCGCGAGTCGGGCCCCCTGGACCGGGCTCGGCGGCCGCTGACGGGTCGCGAGGAGGACGACCGCGGCGAGCGCGGCGGCGACGACCGCGCGGGCGGAGCCGATGAACAGCGGCGAGAGTCCGCCGCTGAGCGCGATCCGCGTGAACGGGAGCGTGAACGAGAACGCGACGACGCCCAGGAGCCCCCACCCGGGACCGGCGGCGCGGGATAGCAGTGCTCCGTTCGAGCGGATAACGCTACTGTGTTCTTTCATGAGTCAGGATAGCACTGCGCGCATCGTGGCGGGCCTCCGGGCGTGGATCGCCACGGCCGCGCCCGGCGCCCGCCTCCCCTCGAATCGCGCGCTGACGGCCGAGTACGCCGCGAGTCCCGTGACCGTGCAGAAGGCCGTGCAGCAGCTCGTCCGCCTCGGCCTCGTCGAGGCGCGGCCCGGCGTCGGCACGTTCGTCCGCGCGGCGCGCTCGGTGCTGCCGGCGGACTACGGCTGGCAGTCCGGAGCCCTGGGAGCGGCCGCGGTGCGTCTGGACGGCCTGTCCTCGGCACAGCGCCCGACCTCGCCGGACGCGATCGGACTGCACTCCGGGTATCCCGCGCCGGATCTCCTCCCCGAGCGGCTCGTCCGTCAGGCCCTCGTTCGCGCCTCCCGGACCGCGTCCGCCCTCACCCGCTCGCCTGCAACCGGCGAGCCCGGGCTGCAGGAGTGGTTCGCGACGGAGCTGGCCGCGGCGGCCCCCGCGGGGATCACGGTGCCGACCGCCCGCGACGCCGTCATCATCTCGGGGAGCCAGAGCGGACTGAGCTCGATCTTCCGGGCGGTCGTCGGCGTCGGCCGGCCGCTGCTCATCGAGTCGCCGACCTACTGGGGCGCCCTGCTCGCGGCGGAGCAGGCGGGGGTCGTGCTCGTTCCCGTCCCCTCCGGGCCGCAGGGTCCGGATCCGGACGCGGTCGACAGGGCGCTCGCCGAGACCGGAGCCCGCGCGTTCTACGCGCAGCCCACGTTCGCGAACCCCACCGGCGCGCAGTGGCCGGCGGCGACGGGGGAGGCCGTGCTCGACGCGGTCCGTCGCCACGGCGCCTTCCTCATCGAGGACGACTGGGCGCACGACCTCGGCATCGACGCCGACCCGCGCCCCGTGGCCGCCTCCGACCACGACGGCCATGTGGTGTACCTGCGCTCGCTGACGAAGAGCGTGTCGCCGTCCCTGCGGGTGGCGGCGGTGATCGCGCGCGGTCCCGCCCGGGATCGCATCCTCGCCGATCGCGCGGCGGAGTCGATGTACGTCAGCGGGCTCCTGCAGGCCGCGGCCCTCGACGTGGTGACGCAGCCGGCCTGGCGCACACACCTCCGCGGCTTCCGGGAGCAGCTGCGCTCGCGGCGCGATCTGCTGCTGTCATGCCTGGCCGCGCAGGCGCCGACCGCGCTGGTGGAGGCCGTGCCGGTCGGCGGGCTGAACCTCTGGCTGCGGCTGCCGGACGGCACCGACGTCGCCGCGGTCGTCCGCGAGTGCGCGGCGCGCGGGCTCGTCATCGCGCCGGGGAGCGAGTGGTTCCCCGCGGAACCGTCCGGCTCCTACGTGCGGCTCAACTACGCGAGCGCCGACCCGTCCCGCTTCCCCGAGGCCGCGACGATCCTCGGCGCAGTCCTCGCCGGAACCTGAACGCCGCCGCGGAGCGTCAGGACTCGGACGGCGGCCCGGCGGGGCGGTGCGCCCGGCGGCCGGCCACCACGACGGGCCGCCCTGCCCGCTCCTGACCGGGGAGCGGACGCGAGCGCCGGCCGTAGATGAGCTCGGACGAATCGAGCAGCCACGGCACCAGGGTGATCGACACCCCGTGCACGAGCATGAGCTGGTTCGCGAGGCGGCGGGCGCGCCGGTTGTGCAGGAAGCTCTCCCACCAGTGCCCCACGATGTACTGCGGCAGGTAGACCGTGACGACGGAGGAGCCGTGCTTCTCGCGGTACTGCCGGATGAACTGCGTCACCGGCTGTGCGAACGAGCGATACGGCGACTCGACGATCACGAGCGGAACCGGCACGAGGTGGTCCTCCCACTCCTGCTGGAGGCGCGCGGCGTCCTCCTGCGAGACGGCCACGTGGACCGCGAGGGTCTTGTCGTGCTTGGCGGCGATGGCGTAGTCGATGGCCTTCATGACCGGCTTCTGCAGATGGTTCACGAGGACGATGGCGACGTCGCCCGAGGCACCGAAGCGGGTGGTGTCGTCGATGGCGATCTCGTGCTCGACGTCCCGGTAGTACCGCTTGACGCCGATCATGAGGAACGCGAGCACCGGGATGGCGAAGAACACGAGGTAGGCGCCGTGCGTGAACTTCGTGATCGTCACGATGACGAGCACGAGCACGGTCAGCGTCGCTCCGGCGGAGTTGATGAGCAGCCCCACGCGCGCCGAGCGCCGGTCGGCGGCGCCGTCGCCGTTCGGCGGAACGGGCGCACGCAGCAGTCGTCGCCAGTGCCGCACCATGCCGATCTGGCCCAGAGAGAAGGAGACGAACACGCCGATGATGTAGAGCTGGATCAGCGTCGTCAACCGCGCCTGGAACACCACGAGCACGGCGATCGCGGCGATCCCGAGGAGGATCATGCCGTTGGAGAACACGAGCCGGTCGCCGCGCGTGTTCAGCGACTTCGGGGCGTAGCCGTCGCGCGCGAGCACGGCCCCGAGCAGGGGGAAGCCGTTGAAGGCGGTGTTCGCCGCGAGGAGCAGCACGCAGGCCGTGGCCGCCTGCACGATGAAGAAGGGGATGCTGCCGCCACCGAACGTCGCCGCGGCGATCTGCGCCATGAGGCTCGGCTGCGGGGTCGTGCAGTCGAAGCCGATGAGGTCGCAGGGGTTCTCGGCGTAGTGCACGCCGGCGATGAGGGCGAGGGCGGTGAGGCCGGAGAACAGGCAGATCGCGATGGTGCCCATGAGTACGAGGGTCGACTGGGCGTTGCGCACCTTCGGCGCCCGGAACGCGGGGACGCCGTTCGACACGGCCTCGACCCCGGTCAGCGCGGAGCAGCCGCTGGAAAACGCGCGGAGGACGAGCAGAAGCACGGCCGCCTGGCTGAGGCTCTCAGCCTGCACAGCGAACTCCGCGCTGGAGGCGACCGGGGCGTCGCCGAGGGCCGTCCGGACGAGCCCGGTCACGATCATGACGCCGACGGAGCCGATGAACACATACGTGGGGATGGCGAACACGAGCGACGCCTCGCGCACCCCGCGGAGGTTCACGATGATGATGAGCACGACGAAGCCGACGGCGAGTTCCACGCGCAGCGGATCGAGACCCGGCACCGCCGAGATGATGTTGTCCACCCCGGAGGCGACCGACACCGCCACCGTCAGCACGTAGTCGACGAGGAGCGCTGCGGCCACGATCACGCCGGGGACCTCGCCGAGGTTCTTCGACGCGACCTCGTAGTCGCCGCCGCCGGAGGGGTACGCCTTGATGAGCTGCCGGTAGCTCAGCACCACCACGAGCAGCAGCACGACGACCGCCGCCGCGACGAGCGGGGTGAACGACAGGAACGTGAGACCGCCGATGAGCAGGATCATCACGAGCTCCTGCGGGGCGTAGGCCACGGAGCTCAGCGCGTCCGAGGCGAAGATCGGCAGCGCCATGCGCTTGGGGAGGAGCTGCTCGTCGACCTGCGCGCTCGTCAGCGGGTCGCCGAGCAGGATGCGCTTGGCGCGCGGCGGCGCGTCCGGGGTCGGCCTCGTTTGTTCTGACACGTCCGGCGACACTACGCTCACGCGGACGGCCCTCACGCGATCCTCACGGAATCCCTACGGCCCGGTCGCGCTCCCTCACGGAATCCTCACGGCCTCCCGGTATCCTTGCGTCCGTGGGGGATCAGGTGGTTCTGGGGGTCATCGCCGTGGCGATCGGACTGGCCGCGGGCGTCGTCCTCTTCGTGCCCTTCGTCGCGCTCAGCTACCGCCGCCGAGGACGCCTCTCGCTCGGCCGCACGCTGCTCTGGCTCGCGGCGCTCGTCTACTTCTGGGCCATCTGGACGTACACGCTACTGCCGCTGCCCGATCCGGACGCCATCCGCTGCGTGGGGGCGATCACCGATCCGATGTCCGTCGTGCGCGACGTGCAGAAGGCGTTCGCCGCGCCCGGCAACCCGCTGCGCCAGCCCGCCCTGCTCCAGCTCGTGTTCAACGTGCTGCTGTTCGTCCCGCTCGGGGCGTTCCTGCGCGTGCTGGGCGGCCGCGGCCTCCCCACCGCCCTCGTGGTCGGGTTCGGTCTGTCCCTGCTGGTGGAGACCACCCAGCTCACCGGGGTCTGGGGGCTGTACCCGTGCGCCTACCGCTTCTTCGACGTAGGCGACCTGATGACGAACACGACCGGAGCCGTGCTCGGCTCGGTGCTCGCGCTCGTGGTGCCCCGGTCGCTGCGCGGAGTCCAGGCCCGTGCCGACGCCGATGAGCCCCGTCCCGTCACGCGCGGTCGCCGCGCGCTGGCGATGCTCTGCGACGGGCTCGCGAACGGCTTCGTCGTGCTCGCGGGGGGCGTCGCGGTGCAGCTCTGGCTCGAGTACGTCGTGCAGGACCGTCAGGCCGTGCTCGACGGAACCCTGGCCAGCACGGTCAGCACGGCGGTCGCCTGTGCGCTGTGGCTCATCGTCATCCTCGTCACCGGACGATCAGTGGGCGACCTCGCCGTGCAGCTGCGCTACAGCGGGTCGCGGCTGCCGGTCGCGCTCGCCCGGCTGCTGCGCTGGGCGGGCGGCATCGGCGGGCTCACGGCTCTCGGGATGCTCGGCGGGGTGTTCGACGCGCTCTCCTCGCTGCTGATCCTCGTCGCGATCGTGCTGCTGTTCACCACTCGCCAGGGGCGCGGCCTCCCCGGTCTCCTCTCCGGACAGCACCTCGAGGACGCCCGCGTCTCGATCTCGAATCCACAGGGGTTTCCGATCACGGATCGATAACGTCGTCCTCATGAGCGTGATCCCCGTCGACGAGCACCTGATCTCCGAGGCGAAGGAGCTCCGCGACCAGCTGCAGCGCTTCCTCCGCGAGTACGAGTTCGGGATGCGCGAGGTGGAGACGAAGATCTCGATCCTCCGCGACGAGTTCACCCACGACCACGCGTACAACCCCATCGAGCACGTCAAGAGCCGGCTCAAGTCGCCGGACAGCATCGTCGAGAAGATCGCCAGGAAGGGCATCGACGACCCGGACTTCGACCGCATCCGCGCGGAGATCACCGACATCGCCGGAGTGCGGGTGACGTGCAGCTTCGTCGCCGACGTGTACCGCCTGTTCGATCTGCTGACCGCGCAGGACGACGTGACCGTCCGCACGGTGAAGGACTACATCGCGAACCCGAAGGCGAACGGGTACAAGAGCCTGCACGCCATCATCGAGGTCCCCGTCTTCCTCTCGACCGGGGCGCTGTCCGTGCCGGTCGAGGTGCAGTTCCGTACGATCGCGATGGACTTCTGGGCGAGCCTGGAGCACAAGATCTACTACAAGTTCTCCAACCAGGTGCCCGCGCACCTCGTCGACAGCCTCAGCGATGCCGCCGACGCCGCCGCCGAACTCGACACCCGCATGGAGCGGCTGCACCGCGAGGCGCACGGCGTGCCGCAGCGGCAGCTCGCCCCGCCTCCTCCGCCCGCGCCGCGCGTCGTCGAGGTCTGAGCGCCTCGCCTCAGGCGAGGAACTCGCGGGCGGCCGCGGACATCGCCGTGACCCCGACCTCGATCGTCGGATGGATCTCCGGCGCGAAGAAGGGCGAGTGGTTCGTGGGGATGTCCTTCTCCACCGTCCCTGCGGCAAGCGCCTCGGCGAATCGGGCGGGGTCGACGCCGCCCCAGAACCAGAACACGAGCGGGACCTCGGCGTCGCGCGCGAACCACGACACGTCCTCGCTGCCGGTGAACATGCCCGGGTCGACGACGGCCGACTCCCCGAGCGCCCGGCGCAGCGCCGCGGACACGCGCGCTGTGGCCTCTTCGTCATTGATCGTGGCGGGCAGGGTGTGCTGCGTATGGATCTCGGGCTCGCGCTCGGCACCGGACGCCATCGCCTCGGCGCGCACGATCCGTTCGACGCTCCGCAGCACCTTCTCGCGCGCGTCCTCGTCCGGATAGCGGAGGCTGAGCTCGAGCTTCGCCTCGGCCGGGATGATGTTGTTCTTGAGTCCGGCGTGGATCGAGCCGACCGTGACCACGGCCACGCCCTGCGGGTCGATCTCGCGCGAGGCGATCGTCTGCAGGCGCATCACCGTCGCGGCCGCCATCACGACCGGATCGATCGTGGCGTGCGGGCGGGAGCCGTGGCCGCCGCGGCCGTGCAGCGTGACGGTGAGCCCGTCCGACGCGGCCATCTGGGTGCCGCTGCGCACGCCGATGATCCCCGCGGGGAGCGGGGTGACGTGCTGGCCGAGCACCACGTCGGGCTTCGGGTAGCGGGCGAGCAGGCCGTCGTCGAGCATCGCCCTGGCGCCGGCGCCGTACTCCTCCGCGGGCTGGATGAGCACGACCAGGGTGCCCGACCACTCTTCTCGCTCGGCGACGAGCTTCTCGACGGCGCCGATCATCGCGGTGACGTGCATGTCGTGGCCGCACGCGTGCATCACCGGCACGGTCGTGCCGGCCGGGTCGACGCCCTTCGCGGTGCTCGCATACGCCAGGCCCGTCTGCTCCTCGACCGGCAGTGCGTCCATGTCGGCGCGCACCCATACCACCGGTCGCGGGAACTCCCCACCCTGGGTGCCTGCGTCGCCATCCTGGGTCCCTGAGCCTGTCGAAGGGCCTGAGCCTGTCGAAGGGTTCCGCAGCACGCCGACCACGCCGGTCACGCCGACCCCCTCCTCGACGTCGAGCCCGAGATCGCGCAGGTGCTGGGCGGCGATGCCCGCGGTCCTGGTCTCCTGGAACGACAGCTCCGGGTGCTGGTGCAGATCGATGTAGAGCGCTTCGAGGTCGATGGCCATGGCCCGAGCCTAGCCCGGAGGGTTCCCGGATCGACGGGATCGGCGTGCCCCCGGGGCCGATCCGCTCGGATCGGTGAGGATGTGAGACCGCCCCCTCCCGCCCCGACGGAAACGCGATTCGATGACTCCCACCTCCCTGCCCTACCTCGACTCCACGCGCAGCATCCCGGAACGCGTGGCCGACCTCCTCGCCCGGATGACGGTGGAGGAGAAGGTCGGGCAGATGCTCCAGCTCGACGCCAGGGACGATCTCGACGACCACGTCCTGCGCCGGCACGCGGGCTCGATCCTGCACGCCTCGGAGGAGCGGCTGCGACGGGCTGCCGCTCTCACGGAACAGACCCGGCTGCGCATCCCGCTGCTCGTGGGTGAGGACTGCATCCATGGCCACTCGTTCTGGCCCGGGGCCACCATCTACCCGACGCAGCTCGGCATGGCGGCGACCTGGGACCCGGTGATCGTCGAGCGCGTGGCGCGGGCGACGGCCGAAGAGGTCGCCGTGACCGGCATCCACTGGACGTTCTCGCCCGTGCTGTGCATTGCCCGCGATCTGCGCTGGGGGCGGGTCGGGGAGACCTTCGGTGAGGACCCGTTCCTCATCGGGGAGCTCGCGAGCGCGATGGTCCGCGGGTACCAGGGAGACGGCCTCGACGACCCGACGGCGATCCTCGCGACGGCCAAGCACTTCGCCGGCTACTCCGAGACGCAGGGCGGCCGTGACGCGAGCGAGGCGGACATCTCCCCGCGCAAGCTGCGCTCCTGGTTCCTCCCGCCGTTCGAGCGCGTCGCCCGCGAGGGCTGCCGCACGTTCATGCTCGGCTACCAGACTACGGACGGCGTGCCCATCACGCTGAACGAGTGGCTGCTCAGCGACGTGCTCCGCGGCGAGTGGGGCTACACCGGCACCCTCATCACCGACTGGGACAACGTGGGCCGGATGGTGTGGGAGCAGCGGGTACAGCCCGACCTCACCCATGCCGCGGCCGCCG
Source organism: Zhihengliuella sp. ISTPL4 (assembly GCF_002848265.1). Taxonomy (GTDB): domain Bacteria; phylum Actinomycetota; class Actinomycetes; order Actinomycetales; family Microbacteriaceae; genus Microbacterium. The sequence goes on along the minus strand of NZ_CP025422.1, from coordinate 2,309,834 downwards.
CGGTGCGCGCCGGGAACGACATGGTGATGACCACCCCCGGGTTCTTCGAGGGTGCGCTGGACGCGGTCGCCCGGGGGTTGCTGCCGGAGGATGCGTTCGACGACGCCGTCTCCCGCATCCTCACGCTGAAGTTCGAGCTCGGGCTCTTCGAAGACCCCCGGCTGCCGGGCGACGACGTCTCCGCCGTGATCGGCAGCGCCGCCCACGCGGAGCTCAACCTCGAGGTCGCGCGCCGCTCCCTCGTGCTGCTCGAGAACGACGGCGTGCTGCCGCTGGACGTCGCGGCACCGCTGCGGGTGGCGGTGACCGGGCCGCTCGCGGACGACGCGCAGACGCAGCTCGGCGACTGGGCGGGCGGTTCGGGCCAGGCGGGCTGGCTCGACGGACAGCCCCGCGAGATGATCACGACCGTGCTCGACGGCCTCCGTGCGGTGGACGCGTGGACGGTCACGTATGCACGCGGGGCCGACATCCTCACGCTCGGCGACGACCCCCGCGGCACGCACTTCCCGGACAACCAGCCGCGTCCCCCCGTGGTGCAGCCGTGCCCGCCGGATCCCGCGCTGATCGCGGAGGCGGTGGCCGCCGCCGAGGCCGCGGACGTCGTGGTCGCGGTGGTGGGCGATCGCATCGAGCTCGTGGGCGAGGGACGGTCCACGGCCACGCTGGAGCTCATCGGCGGCCAGAACGCCCTGCTCGATGCGCTCATCGAGACCGGGAAGCCCGTCGTCGTGGTGCTGCTCGCGTCCAAGCCGCTCGTGCTCCCGCCGTCGGTGCAGCGCGCGGCGGCGGTCATCTGGGCCGCGAATCCGGGCATGCAGGGCGGGCGGGCGCTCGCCGACATCGTCACGGGTGCCGTGGAGCCCTCGGGACGGCTGCCGATCTCGTTCGCGCGGCACGTCGGGCAGCAGCCGACCTATTACAACCAGATCCGCGGTCAGCACGGCGACCGCTACGCCGACCTCACCCAGGCGCCCGCGTGGGCCTTCGGCGAGGGCCGGTCGTACACGACCGTGGCGTACGCGGAGCTGGAGCTGGAGCGCACGGAGCTGAATCTCGGCGACACCGTCGTGGGGTACGTGACCGTGACGAACACGGGCGGCCGCCCCGTCCGGGAGACCGTGCAGGCGTACGTGCGGGACGAGGTGACGAGCGTGAGCTGGACCGACCGCGAGCTCAAGGCCTTCCGGCAGGTCGACCTCGCGCCGGGGGAGAGCGCGCGCGTGCGGATCGAGGTGCCCGTCGCGGACTGCACGATCGTGACCGCCGCCGGCGTCCGCACCGTGGAGCCCGGCGCCTTCACGCTCCTCGTCGGCCCCAGCTCGCGCGAGGACCACCTCCTCCCCGCCCCCTTCGAGATCTCCTGACTGATCCCCGAAACCCCGCTCTCCCGCCGAGACCCCGTCGTATCCGCGCGGCGGAGGCGGGGTCTCGCCGAGAGGTCGGGGTCTCGGTGCCTCGATTTGACCTCAAGTGCGCTTGAGGTTTTACGGTGGAGGGCGTGAGTGGGACAGAGAAGAAGTCGCGATGACGTATGTGATCGCGTTGCCGTGCGTCGACCTCAAGGACAAGGCCTGCATCGACGAGTGCCCCGTCGACTGCATCTATGAGGGGGAGCGGTCGCTCTACATCCACCCCGATGAGTGCGTGGACTGCGGAGCGTGCGAGCCGGTGTGCCCCGTCGAGGCGATCTACTACGAGGACGACCTGCCGGACGAGTGGCAGGACTACTACAAGGCCAACGTCGAGTTCTTCGACGAGATCGGCTCGCCCGGCGGCGCCGCCCGCACCGGACTCATCCGGCACGACCACCCGCTCATCGCCGCGCTCCCGCCGCAGGAGGTGCACGAGTGACCCCGCGCATCGCCATCGTCGGCGCGGGCCCCGCGGGCATCTACGCCGCCGACCTCCTCCGGGCGCAGGTGCCGGAGGCGGCCATCGACCTGTACGAGAAGCTCCCCGCTCCGTACGGGCTCGTCCGCTACGGCGTCGCCCCCGACCACCCGCGCATCCGCAAGATCATCGATGCGCTGCACGACGTGCTCCTCCAGCCCGGGATCCGGCTGCTCGGCAACGTCGAGGTCGGCGTCGATGTGACGGTCGACGAGCTCCGTCGGGCGTACGACGGCGTCGTCATCGCGACCGGAGCCGACCGCGACGTGGCGTTCGACGTGCCGGGAGCGGAGCTTCCCGGATCGTTCGGCGCCGCGGACTTCGTGGCCTGGTACGACGCGCACCCCGACGTCGCGCGGGGCTGGGGCCTGGAGGCGGAGTCCGTGGCCGTGCTCGGGGCGGGCAACGTCGCCCTCGACGTCACGCGCATCCTCGCGAAGCACGCCGCTGCGCTGGAGTCGACCGACACCCCCGATCACATCCTCGACGCGCTCGCCGCGAGCCGGGTCCGCGACGTGCACCTCTTCGCCCGTCGCGGTCCGGCGGATGTGCGCTTCTCGGCCCTCGAGCTGCGCGAACTCGGGGAGCAGCACGACGTGGAGGTGATCGTCGATCCCGCCGACCTCGTGCTCGACGATCACGCTGCCCGCATGCTGGAGCAGTTCTCGCAGCGCCGCATCATCGTGCGCACGCTCGCGGAGTGGGCCCAGCACCCATCCACCGGGGCCTCCCGCCGCATCCACCTGCACTTCCGGCATCGACCCGTCCGTGTCCTCGGTGCGGACCGCGTGGAGGGCATCGAGTTCGAGCGCACGGCCTCCGATCCGCTCGGCCGCATGGTCGGCACCGGCGAGCTCGTGCGCTACGAGGTCGGCGCCGTCTACCGGGCGATCGGCTACCTCTCCTCGCCCGTGCCCGGCGTGCCGTTCGACGCGGCACGGGGCATCGTGCCGAACACGGAGGGACGGGTGCTCGACGCCGACGGCATGCCCGTCCCCGGCCTCTACGCCACCGGCTGGATCAAGCGCGGGCCGATCGGCCTCATCGGCTCGACCAAGTCCGACGCCGCGCAGACCGTGCAGCATCTCGTCGAGGACCTCGCCGTGACGCCGCCCGCCCGCATCGACCGGGACCCGCCCCTGGACCTCCCCGGCGTGGTGGACTGGGAAGGATGGTTGCGCATCGACGAGGCCGAGCGCCGCGCCGGAGCCGTCCGCGGCCGGGAGCGCACGAAGCTCGTCGACCGCACGGCCATGCGCGCCCACGCGACCCCCACCCCCATCCCTCTCGAGGAGAGCACCCGATGACCCCCGACCCGAACACCACCCCGCACCCCGCCGCTCCGGTGCCCACGCCGGTCGGGGAGGGGCTCAAGGCGGCGTTCCGCTCCCACCCCGCCGGTGTCGCCATCATCACGGCGCAGGGTCCGGACGGCCCCGTCGGCCTCACGGCGTCGAGCGTGTCCTCGGTCGCGGTCGACCCGGCGGCGATCGTGTTCTCGGTGACCAGGGCGACCGGCAGCGCCGGGGCCATCCTCGGCGCCGAGACCTTCGTCGTGCACCTCATCGACGACGAGCACTCCGCGCTCGCCCAGAGCTTCGCGGTGAGCGGTTCCGAGCGCTTCACGCCCGAGCAGGGCTGGACGACGCTGCCGACCGGCGAGCCGCACCTGGCCGAGGCCCGTGTGGCACTGCGCTGCCGGGCGATCCAGACCGTGCCCGTCGGCTCGTCGACCGTGGTGATCGCCGAGGTGCTCGAGGTGCTCGCCGGCCGCCCCGCCCGCCCGCTCGTCTACATCGACCGGCGATTCCACGCGCTATCGCACGACACCGCCCTCTGACCCGTCACGAAAGGAACCCCCATGTCCACTCCGTACACGCTCCCCGAGCTGCCCTACGACTACTCCGCGCTGGAGCCGCACATCTCCGGCAAGATCATGGAGCTGCACCACTCCAAACACCACCAGGCCTACGTGACCGGCGCGAACACGGCGCTGGAGCAGCTCGCGGCGGCCCGCGACAGCGGCGACCTCGGAGCGGTCAACAAGCTCGAGAAGGACCTCGCGTTCAACCTCGGTGGCCACATCAACCATTCCGTGTTCTGGCAGAACCTCTCGCCCGAGGGCGGCGGTGCTCCGGAGGGCGAGCTCTCGGCGGCCCTCGCGGACTCGTTCGGGTCGATCGACGGCTTCCGCGCGCACTTCACCGCGACGGCCCTCGGCGTGCAAGGCTCCGGGTGGGCCGTGCTCGCCTGGGACTCGGTGGGCGCCCGCCCCGTGATCTTCCAGCTCTTCGACCAGCAGGGCAACGCGCCGCTCGGCGTCATCCCGCTGCTGCAGCTCGACGTGTGGGAGCACGCCTACTACCTCGACTACCTCAACGTGCGGGCGGACTACGTCAAGGCGTTCTGGAACCTCGTGAACTGGCCTGACGTGCAGCGCCGCTTCGAGACGGCCCGCACCGCGACCGCCGGTCTCCTCGTTCCCTGACTCCCTCTTCGCCGACCCGGCCCCTTGCGTGCGCCCCGGCCCGTTGCGATCGTCCGCAACGGGCCGGGGTGGCCGCAAGGGGCCGGGTCGCGTTCAGGCGAGGGTGAGGAAGAGCTTCTCCAGGTCGGGCAGGGGGACGGCGTCGTCCTGCGCGGGGTCCTCCAGGCAGGTCTTCATGGCGGAGGCGATGATCTGGAACCCGGCCTTGTCCAACGCGGAGGTCACCGCGGCGAGCTGCGTGACGACGGCCCGACAGTCGCCGCCGTTCTCGACCGCGGCGATCACGGCGCCGAGCTGTCCCTGTGCGCGCTTGAGGCGGTTGGCGATCTTGCGCTGCGTGTCGGTGTCGACGGTGGTCATGGTCCCTCCCTGAAGGCCGGCTGTGCGCTCCACTATACCCCCGGGGGTATAGTGTCTGCATACCCACCGGGGTATCGAGTGAGGAGAGAACACATGTGTCGAGCAGCCCGTTGCCGTACCTGCGGGAAGACCACCTGGGCGGGGTGCGGCCAGCACGTCGACGCCGTCCGCCGCACCGTGCCGGCGTCGGACTGGTGCACGGGCCACCCGAAGGACGAGGCCAAGGGCGGTCTCCTGTCCCGGCTGTTCGGCCGATGAGCGCGCCGCTCCGCGTCGTCATCGTCGGTGGCGTCGCCGGCGGCATGTCGGCGGCGACCCGGCTCCGGCGGCTCGACGAGTCCGCGGACATCGTCGTCTTCGAGCGCGGGCCCGAGGTCTCCTACGCCAACTGCGGCCTGCCCTACTACGTGGGCGGTGTGATCGAGGAGCGCGACGCCCTCCTGCTGCAGACCCCCGAGTCGCTGCACCGCCGCTTCCGGCTGAACGTCCGCGTCCGTCACGACGTCGTCGGCATCGACACCGCGCGCAAGACGGTCGAGGTCGTCGATCTCGGCAGCGGCCACCGCGCCACCCGCCCGTACGACCGCCTCGTGCTCGCCACCGGTGCCCGGCCCCGTGCGGACGAGCCCGCGGGGACCCTCCCCGCGCGGAGCCTGCGGACCGTGGCGGATGCCGATGCGATTGATGCCGCCCTCCGCCCCGGCCTGCCGGTGGTCGTCGTGGGCGGCGGCTACACAGGACTCGAGGCCGTGGAGAACCTTGTCGCCCGAGGCGCCGCGGTCACCCTGGTGCAACGCGGTGCCCAGCTGCTCGCCCCGCTGGATCCGGAGATGGCCGCCCCTCTGGCGGCCGAGATCCGGCGTCGCGGTGTCGACGTACGGCTCGGCGTCGAGGTCGTCGCCACCGGCGCGGATTCCGTGACCCTCAGCGACGGCGCCGTTGTGCCCGCGGAGCTCCTCGTCGACGCCTCCGGGGTGGTGCCCGAGGCCGGAGTCGCCCAGGCTGCCGGGATCCGTCTCGGCGAGACCGGTGGCATCGCCGTCGACGAGGCCTGTCGCACCAGTGCGCCCGACGTCTTCGCGGTCGGCGACGGCGTCGAGAAGGCCGACCTCATCGGCGGCGGTGCGGCACTGGTGACCATGGCCGGTCTCGCCAACCGCCACGGCCGCATGGTCGCCGACGTCATCGCGGGGCGGGAGGAGTCGGCGCGCCCCGCCCTCGGCACCGGCATCGTGCAGGTGTTCGGCCTGGCCGCCGCGAAGACCGGCTGGAGCGAGAAGCAGCTCCGTGCCGCGGGCCGCGAGTTCTTCACCGTCCACGTGCACCCCGGATCGCACGCCGGCTACTACCCGGGCGCCGAGACCCTGTCGATGAAGCTGCTCGCCGACCCCGCCACTGACCGCATCCTCGGGGCGCAGGTCGTCGGCCGTGACGGCGTGGACAAGCGGATCGACGTGATCGCGACGGCGCTGCAGGCGGGCGTCACCGCCGCCGGGCTCGCGCACCTGGAGCTCGCGTACGCGCCGCAGTTCGGGTCCGCGAAGGATGCCGTGAACATCCTCGGCTACGTCGCGGAGAACACCCGCAGTGGCACGACGCCGACCGTCCAATGGCACGAGCTCGACGGCGCCCGGCAGGCGGGATCGACCCTCATCGACGTCCGTTCCGCCGCGGAGCATGCGAACGGCGCCATCCCCGGCGCGCGGAACATCCCGCTCGATGAGCTGCGCCACCGCCTCGACGAACTCCCGGACGGGCCTCTCGTCGTGCACTGCCAGGTCGGTCTGCGGGGGCACATCGCCACCCGTCTGCTGCGGCAGCACGGGCGTGAGGTGCGGAACCTCGACGGGGGTTACCGCACCTGGCGGGACGCGACCGCGGACTCCTGAGCTCGGTGCGTTCACAACTCAGGAGAACCGGCGGAGGTGCGCCCCTCAAGGCCGGAACCGCGGTCCCCGCGCGCAAGACTCCTGAGTTGTGAACGCCGGTTCGCCTAGACGAGCCGGGCGGTCGTCCCGCGGACGTTGAGCTCGTACGGCAGGGCGGCCGGAGGTCGCACGGCTTCCGGGTCGGTGAGCTTCGCGAGGACCGCGTCGGCCGCCCGTTCGCCCTGTCCGAGCGGGAACTGGTCGACCGTCGTGAGACGGAAGAACTCGCCGAGCTCATGGCCGTCGATGCCCACGATGGACAGGTCGCCCGGCACCGCGAAGCCGAGGTCGCGGGCGGCGAGGAGCGCCCCGATCGCCATCTCGTCCGAGGCCGCGAACACCGCGGTGGGACGAGGCCCCGGGCGCCCGAGGAGCTGTTTCGCGGCGCGGTAGCCACCCTCGACCGTGAAGTCGGCGGGCTCCAGGAACGCGGGGTTCAGGGGGATGCCGGCCGCGGCCAGCGCCCGCTCGAAGCCGAGCCGTCGGTTCGTGGGGATGTGGAAGTCGATGTCGAACTCGGGGTTCGCGCCGATGTGGGCGATCTCGGTGTGCCCGAGCCCGAGCAGGTGCTCCGTCGCGAGCTGCGCCACGGCGACGTCATCGACCGTGAGGGTGTCGAGCTTCGGATTGGGGCCGCCGATCGCGATCACCGGGAGCCCGAGGTCGAGGAGCTGCTGGGTCTCGTCCTCGTCCAGTTCGATGGACACGGCGATCACGGCGTCCACGCGCTGGCGGCGAAGGAACGTGTCGAACACGTGGCGGCGCACGTCCTTGTCGGCGGTGATGTTGTAGAGCGTGATGTCGTATCCGGCCCGCATGAGCGCGGCGGAGACCCCGGACAGCACGGTGCTGAAGAACCACCGGTCGAGGAACGGCACGACGACCCCGATGTTGCGGGTGCGCCCCGACGCGAGGCTCGAGGCGCGGGAGGAGACCACGTACCCGAGCGAGGCGGCCGCCGCCTGCACGCGTTCCCTGGCCGACTCCGACACGTGCCCGCGCCCGCTCAGCGCGCGGGAGACCGTCGCGGTGGAGACGCCGGCGAGCCGGGCGACCTCATCGATGCTCGCCATCGTCTGTCCTTCGGATCGGAGACGCCCGTGGCACGCCCCGGGGGAGCGCGCCACGGGCGCAGCGGGTGTCAGCCCTTGGTGTACCAGACGGCCGTGTCGACCGGGACTTCCGAACCGTCGAACGGCTGGCTGCGGAGCAGGACGACCGCACCCTCGGGGAGCTCGAGGGGAGCCGTGCCGAGGTTCGCCAGTACGTGCACCTCGCCGCGGCGGAAGGCCACGGCGTCGGGACCGGCGTCCTCCCACACCAGCGACCCCGTGCCGAACTGGAACTCGCGACGACCGGCGAGCAGGCGCTTGTACAGCGCCAGGGTCGACGCGGGGTCGACCTCCTCGACATCACGGGCGTAGGCGGCCCAGTCCGCCGGCTGCGGGAGCCACGAGAGTCCGGTGTCATTGAAGCCGAACGCCGGCGCCTCCGCCTCCCACGGCAGCGGCACACGGCAGCCGTCGCGGCCGTAGCGCTCGCCGTTCGTGCGGAACCAGGTCGGGTCCTGACGGTACTCGTCCGGGATCTCCATGGCCTCGGGCAGTCCGAGCTCCTCGCCCTGGTACAGGTAGGCGGAGCCCGGGAGCGCCAGCATCAGCGTGGTGGCCGCGCGGGCGCGGGCGAGGCCGATGGCGGTGTCGGGCTTGTCCGGGGTGTTCGGGCCGATGCCCTCGCCCTGCGGGTTGTCGATCGTGAGGGCCAGGCGTGTGGCGTGCCGGACCACGTCGTGGTTCGACAGCACCCAGGTGCTGGGGGCGCCGACCGCGCCGAACGCGTCGAGCGACTCGCGGATCACGTCGCCGAGCGCCTTGGCGTCCCACGCCGTCATCAGGTACGGGAAGTTGAACGTCTGGTGCATCTCGTCGGGGCGCACCCAGAGCGCTGTCTCCTTGAGCGTCGGCATCCAGGCCTCGCCGCAGAGCGCGCGGTCGCCGTCGTACTCGGCGAGCACCTTGTGCCAGTCGCGGTAGATCTCGTGCACGCCGTCCTGGCCCCAGTACGGCACGTTCGACTCGCCGCCGCCCATGGAGTCCGCATCGGTCGGCGGCGTGTAGTCGGGAAGGCCCTCGGTCTTGATCATGCCGTGGGCCACGTCGACCCGGAAGCCGTCGACGCCGCGGTCGAGCCAGAAGCGCAGGATCGAGCGGAACTCCTCCTGCACCTCCTCGTTGTTCCAGTCGAAGTCCGGCTGCGTCGCGTCGAAGATGTGCAGGTACCACTGGCCCGGCGTGCCGTCGGCCTCGGTGACGCGCTGCCACATGCCGCCGCCGAACACCGACTCCCAGTTGTTCGGGGGCAGCTCGCCGTTCTCGCCGCGGCCGTCGCGGAAGATGTAGCGCGCGCGCTCCGGGCTGCCCGGTGCGGCTTCGAGTGCCTCCTGGAACCAGGGGTGCTGGTCGGAGGAGTGGTTGGGGACGAGGTCGACGATCACGCGGATGCCCCGGGCGTGCGCCGCTTCGAGCATCTCGTCGAAGTCGGCCAGAGTGCCGAACAGCGGGTCCACGTCGCGGTAGTCGGCCACGTCGTAGCCGGCGTCGCGCTGCGGGCTGGTCATGAAGGGGCTGAGCCAGATCGCGTCGACGCCGAGTTCCTGCAGGGCATCGAGGCGGCCCGTGATGCCCGGCAGGTCGCCGATGCCGTCGCCCGACGCGTCCGCGAAGGAGCGGGGGTAGATCTGGTAGATGACGGCGCTGCGCCACCACTCGGAACCGGGGGCTGCGATCTGTTCGAGCTGTGCCATGCGATCAGGCTACTGCAAACGCTTACAGTCCCGCCACCACAGCTATCGAAACGGTTCGGCGCCGCGTCCGCCCGTCCTGTCGACCCACCCCTTTCCGTTCGACCCACCCCCTTCCGAACGGCCGGAACGGGCCGGGAGGAACGAAAGGGGGTGGGTCGACGGACGACGAGGTCAGGGCGTGGGCATGCCGCCGTTGACGTTCAGGGTCTCGCCGAGCACGTAGCTCGACTCCGGCGACGCGAGGAAGACGTACGCGGGGGCGAGCTCCGCGGGCTGACCCATCCGGCCGAGCGGCGTGTCCTGGCCGAACTGGTCGATCTTCTCCTGCGGCTGCCCGTCGCTGGGCTGCAGCGGGGTCCAGATCGGTCCCGGAGCCACGGCGTTGACGCGGATGCCCTTGGGTGCGAGCTGCTGGGCGAGGCCCTTCGTGAACGCGTTGATGGTCGACTTCGTCGACGCATAGTCGACGAGGATGTCCGACGGCGAGTAGGCCTGGATCGAGGTCGTGTTGATGATCGTCGACCCGGCGGGGAGGTGCGGCAGGGCGGCTTTCGTGATCCAGAACATCGCGTACACGTTGGTCTTGAAGGTGTCGTCGAACTGCTCGTCCGTCACATCCGTGAGGGACTCCTGGAAGACCTGCTTGCCGCCGTTGTTGACGAGGATGTCGAGTCCGCCGAGCGCCGCGACAGCCTCGGCCACCAGGGTGCGGCAGTACTCCGGGTCGCGCAGGTCACCGGGGATGGTGGCGACGGTGGCTCCCGCCTCGCGGAGGATGCCGGCGATGCGGCTCGCGTCCTCCTCCTCTTCCGGCAGGTAGGAGATCGCGACGTCGGCGCCCTCGCGGGCGAACGCGATCGCGGTGGCCGCACCGATGCCCGAGTCTCCGCCGGTGATGAGCGCCTTGCGGCCGGTCAGCCGTCCGGTGCCGCGGTACGACTCCTCGCCGAGGTCGGCCTTCGGGGTGAGGTCCGCATCGAGGCCGGGCTCGCGCATGTGCTGCTTCTGCGGCTGGATGTCGGCGTAGAGCTCGACCGGGTTGGTGAAGGTGTACTGGTCGCGGGACATGAGGTGTCCTTTCCGGGAGGTCGGGGACGGGAGGACCATCGTGCGCGCCGCCTCCGCGGTCCGGCAAACGCCTTGCACGCATCCGGCCGCTTTGGTACACGCGCATGTGGCCGAAAGACACTTCCGGTCGCACCTCCTGTCATGACAGGGTTGCCAGCATCCCCCCGTGTCGCTCGCGACATGTTCCCCGGGGGCCCAGCTGTCGAGAGGTCGTGATGTCCGCTTCCGCCCGCCGATCCGCGCCCTGGGCGGTCGTCGCCGCCCTCGTCGTCGGTGCCGTGCTCGCCGGTGCCGCACCTGCCGTGTCTGATGCGTTCGGCACCCGCGCGCAGCCCCCGGCCGACCCGGTGAACGACCCTGCCGCCTCGGTCGCGCTCGCCTACGAGTTCCTCGACGCACGGGTCGACGAGTTCTGCGACGGTGAGGGCCGCTGCCTGCCCCGCAGCTACGAGGGCGGGTTCTTCACCACGCCCTCCTGGGACTTCACGCCCTCGTTCGTCTACGACGACGCCCTCGTGGTGATCGCCTACACGGCGCGCGGCCTGCCGGACGACCTGCGCCGCGCGCGGGCCGTCGCGGACACCCTCCTGTTCGTGCAGGAGAACGACCCGATCGGCGACGGCCGCGTCCGCACGTCGTACGAGCCGCACGGCATCCGCCAGGGACGCATGGAGATCACCGGGCCCGGCACCTTCACCGGAAACCAGGCGTGGGTCGGCATGGCGCTCGCCCGGCTCTTCCACGCCACCGGGGAGACACGGTACCTCGACGGCGCGGTGCGCATCGCGGAGTGGATCCAGGAGAACACCGCCGACATGACCCGTGCGCCCTACGGCTACACCGGCGGGCAGACCGATACCGGGGTGCCGCTGGAGTGGAAGTCCACCGAGCACAACAGCGACATCGCCGGATTCTTCACCCAGCTCGCCCCGCTCACGGGGGACGCGGTGTGGGCGGAGCGAGCGGCGGTGGCCGCAGACTTCGTCGCGGCGATGCAGAGCGGCGACGGGCACGTGGACACCGGGACGCTGCTCGATGGCAGCACGATCAACACGCGCCCGATCCCGCTCGATGCGCAGACGTGGAGCCTGCTCGGCACCGGGGATGCCCGATACGGATCGGCCGTCGACTGGACGCTCGCGCACCTAATGGCCCAGGACGGTCCGTACCGCGGTCCGTCGATCAGCGACGTGGACGTGTCGAAGGTCTGGTTCGAGGGCAGCGGACACCTCGCGCTGGCGCTGCAGGAGCGCGGCGCCGCGGGGGATCAGGTCCGCGCGGACGAGCTGCTGGCCGACATCCGTCTGGCGCAGCGCGATGCCGCGAACGGCGACGGCAAGGGCATCGTGGCGACGTCGACCGACGGGCTCGACTCCGGCTTCGGCGACCTCTACTACGCGAGCCTGCACACGGGCACGACGGCCTGGTACCTGCTCGCGGCCGTGGGAGACAACCCCTTCCGCCTCCCCTGACCTCGTCTGTCGACCCGGCCTCTTGCGGTCGCCCCGGCCCCTTCAGCGCGTCCGCAACGGGCTGGGGCGCACGCAGAGGGGTGGGTCGACGGAGGGGTCAGGCGGCGACGCGGGCGACGGCGGCGATCGCGCTCGTGAAGAAGTCGAGGCCGTCGACGCCGCTGCGCATCGCGACGGCGGTGTCCGGACCGAAACCGGGCTCCGTGGCGTGCTCGGGGTGCGGCATGAGCCCCACGACGTTGCCGGCCTCGTTCGTCAGCCCCGCGATGTCGCGCAGGGAGCCGTTCGGGTTCACGCCGGCATAGCGGAACGCCACGAGACCCTCGCCCTCGATGCGGTCGAGCGTCTGCTCGTCGGCGATGTAGCCGCCGTCCGCGTTCTTCAGCGGGATGATGATCTCCTGGCCGGTGCGGAAGGCGTTGGTCCAGGCGGTGTCGGCGTTCTCGACCGTGAGCTTCTGGTCGCGGCGCACGAAGTGCTGGTGGTTGTTGCGGATCAGGCCGCCGGGCAGCAGGTGTGCCTCGACGAGCATCTGGAAGCCGTTGCAGATCCCGAGGACGGGCATGCCCTTGGCTGCGGCGTCCTTGACTTCGGCCATGATGGGCGAGAGGGCGGCGATGGCGCCGGCGCGCAGATAGTCGCCGTAGCTGAATCCGCCCGGGAGGACGAGGGCGTCGACGCCCTCGAGGTCGTGCGAGCCGTGCCACAGCGCGACCGGCTCCGCCCCGGCGATGCGGACGGCGCGCTGCGCGTCGACGTCGTCCAGCGAGCCGGGGAAGGTGACGACGCCGATGCGGACGGTCACTCCGCCACCTCGACGCCCACGACATCCTCGATCACGGCGTTCGACAGGACCTCGTCGGCGATGCGACGGGCCTCGGCGAGGACCTCGTCGGTGACCTCGCCCTCGACGGTGAGCTCGAAGCGCTTGCCGATGCGGACGTCGGTGAAGCCCTCGACGCCCAGACGGGCGAAGGCGCCGGAGACGGCCTTCCCCTGCGGGTCGAGCAATTCGGGCTTGGGCATGACGTCGACGACGATGGTGGGCATGACGGCTCCAAGAGTCGCGGGCGGACGGGCGCGTTCAGTCTACCGCCCGCGGATGCTCCGCTGAGACCCCGGACTCTCGCCAAGACCCCGCCCTGCAGCCGCCGCCACGCCGGGGTGTCGGCGGGAACCCGGGGTCTCGGGATCAGGAGTGGAAGACGGTGTGGAGGTCGCCGATCGCCTCGCGGCCGCCGAGGCCGTCGATCTCGAAGAGCACCGAGATGCCGGCGACGTGGCTGCCGAGACGCTCCACGAGCTGACGACCGGCCGCCAGGGTGCCCCCGGTCGCGAGCACGTCGTCGATGAGGAGGACGCGGGAGCCGGTCGGCAGATCATCGTGCATCTCGATGGTCGCCGTGCCGTACTCCAGGGCGTAGTCGACCGACGCCGCCGGGCGCGGGAGCTTGCCCGCCTTGCGGATCGGGATCAGCCCGACACCGGCAGCGATGGCGGCCGCGCCGGCGAGGATGAAGCCCCGCGCCTCGATACCGGCCACCACGTCGAACTGCCCCGCGAAGGGCTCGATGATCGCCTCGGTCGTCACGCGGAGGGCCTCCGCGTCGGCGAGGAGCGGCGTGATGTCGCGGAAGATGATGCCGGGCTCCGGGTAGTCCGGGATGCTGCGGATCAGGGATTCGGCGCGGGTGAGAGCAGGGGAGAGGGTGGCTTCGGGCACCGGACAAGGGTACGCCGGTTCCGCGGGAGGGGCCTTCAAACGGCGCTCTTGACATTGTGGGAGCGCTCCCATAGAGTTCACGACAACCTTGTGGGAGCGCTCCCACAAGTCCCCACGCACCACCACCCGCACGAACCCACAAAGGAGTGAACCGTGAACTCACGTGCCCGCACCCGGATCCTGGCGACAGCCGCCGTGGCATCCGTCTCCGCCCTCGCCCTGGCCGGCTGCTCCGGCAGCACCGGCGGCGACGGCGACACTGGCGCCAGCGCCGACGAGAAGGTCACACTGACCGTCACCACCTTCGGCACCTTCGGCTACGACGACCTCTACGAGGAGTATGAGAAGGCGCACCCGAACGTGACGATCGAGGCGACCAACATCGACACCGGCGGCAACGCCCGCACGGACGCCTTCACCAAGATCGCCGCCGGCTCCGGCCTCAGCGACATCGTCGCGATCGAGGAGGGCTGGCTCGGCGCCATCATGGACGTCTCCGACACCTTCGTCGACCTGCGCGACTATGGCATCGAGGACCGCAAGGACGACTGGGTCGACTGGAAGTACGGTCAGGCGACCGACGCCGAGGGCCGCGTCATCGGCTACGGCACCGACATCGGCCCGAGCGGCATCTGCTACAACGGCGCCGCGTTCGAGGCCGCCGGCCTGCCCAGCGACCGCGAATCCGTCGCCGAGCTGCTCAACGGCGACTGGGAGAACTACTTCCAGGTCGGCGCCGACTACACCGCGAAGACCGGGAAGGCCTGGTACGACCACTCCGGCTTCGTCTGGAACGCCATGGTCAACCAGCTCGACGAGGGCTACTACACCGCCGACGGCGAGCTGAACGTCGAGGGCAACGACGAGCTCCAGGAGCGCTTCGAGCTCCTCGGCGCCGCGACCGAGGGCGGCCAGTCCGCGGCGCAGACCGCGTGGGACTGGAACGGCGGCAAGTCGTTCGTCGACGGCACCTTCGCCACCTTCGTCTGCCCCGGCTGGATGCTCGGCGTCGTGCAGGGCCAGGTCGAGGCCGGCGGCGGCGACGCGTCGACCGGCTGGGACTTCGCGGACGTGTTCCCGGGCGGCGCGGCCAACTGGGGCGGTGCGTTCCTGTCGATCCCGGAGTCCTCGGAGCAGAAGGAGGCCGCCGCAGAGCTCGCCGACTGGCTGACGCAGCCCGAGCAGCAGGTGAAGCAGTCCGCCGCCGCGGGCAACTTCCCCTCGACCATCAAGGCGCAGGAGTCCCTCGCCGAGGAGGCCACGCCCAACGCGTTCTTCAACGATGCGCCGACCGGCGCCATCCTCGCCGAGCGCGCCAAGGGCGTCGTCGCGCAGTTCAAGGGTGCCGACGACTCGGTGATCCAGGAGAACGTGTTCGGCCCGGCGCTGAGCGCGCTCGACCGCGGTGAGACCGACACGCAGGGCGCTTGGGACCAGGCGATCGGCCTCCTGAACGACCTCGTCGGCTGATCATCTCGCTTCGACAGGCTCAGCGACCCAGAGCGGGTGGCTGAGCCTGTCGAAGCCCGGCTAAGGACACGCCCATGACCCTCACCGCCCCGCCCGCGGAGCAGCAGGCCGCCGCCCCCGCGGCGACCGATGCCCCGCCGCGACGCTTTTGGCGCACCCGCCTCTCCCGTTTCGACCACCGCGCCTCGCCGTACTTCTACATCTCCCCGTTCTTCCTCCTCTTCGGTCTCATCGGCCTCTTCCCGCTGCTGTACACGGTGTGGGTCGCGGTGCACGAGTGGGATCTCCTGAAGGGCGAGGGGCCGTTCGTCGGCTTCGGGAACTTCGCGGCCATCCTCGGCGACGGCATGTTCTGGAATTCCATCCGGAACACGCTGAGCATCTTCCTGCTCTCCGCCATCCCGCAGCTCGCCGTCGCCCTGGTGATCGCCTACCTGCTCGACCGCGGACTGCGGACGCCGACGTTCTGGCGGATGAGCGTCCTCATCCCGTTCGTGGTCACCCCGGTGGCCGTGGCGATCATCTTCTCCAGCATCTTCAACGAGGCGGACGGACTGGCCAACAACCTCCTCAACCTCGTCGGTATCGCCGATCAGCAGTGGAAGCACGACACGTTCCTCTCGCACATCGCGATCGCCGTCATGGTGAACTTCCGCTGGACCGGCTACAACGCCCTCATCCTCCTCGCCGCGATGCAGGCCGTACCCCGCGACCTCTATGAATCCGCCGCGTTGGACGGCGCCGGGGCCGTGCGGCGGTTCTTCGCCATCACGATCCCCACCATCCGCCCGACGCTGATCTTCGTCATCATCACGGCGACCATCGGCGGCCTGCAGATCTTCGCCGAGCCCCGGCTGTTCGACGTCTCGACCGCGGGCGGCATCGGCGGCAGCGACCGGCAGTTCCAGACGACGGTGCTGTTCCTCTGGGAGCTGGCGTTCTTCCGCCGGGACCTCGGGGAGGCCTCGGCCGTCGCCATCCTGCTCTTCCTGCTGATCGTCGCGATCGGCCTCATCAACTTCCTGATCTCCCGGCGGATCGCCACCGGAGACGCCCCGAAGAACCGCGCGGCCCGACGCCGCATCCGCCCGACCGGGAAGGAGGAGGCGCGATGACCGCCACCCAGGCCCTCAGCGTGCCGGAGCGGATCCGCCGCCGGCGCGGTGCCGCGAGCGGGAGCGCCGGCCTTGGCAGCCGCCCCGGCTTCCTCACCTACGGACTCCTCGCGGCCTTCGTCATCGGCGGCGCCTACCCGTTGTGGTGGTCGTTCGTCGTGGCGAGCGGGACCAACGCGACCCGCGGCGAGACCCTGCCCCTCCTCCCCGGCGGCAACTTCCTCGCGAACGCGGCGAAGGTGTTCGATGCGATCCCGTTCTGGCTCGCGCTCGGCAACTCGTTCCTCATCTCGACGATCATCACCATCTCCGTCGTCACGTTCTCGACGCTCGCCGGCTACGCGTTCGCGAAGCTGCGCTTCCGCGGGCGGGACGGCCTCATGGTGTTCGTGATCGCGACCATGGCCATCCCCACGCAGCTCGGCATCATCCCGCTGTTCATGCTGATGCGCGAACTCGGCTGGACGGGGACGATCGGTGCGGTGATCGTGCCGACCCTCGTCACGGCGTTCGGGGTGTTCTTCATGCGGCAATACCTCGTGGACGTGATCCCGGACGAGCTCATCGAGGCCGCCAGGGTCGACGGCGCGAACCAGTTCCGCACGTTCCTCACCGTCGGGGTGCCCGCGGCGCGGCCGGCCATGGCGATCCTCGGACTGTTCACGTTCATGACCGCCTGGACCGACTACCTCTGGCCCCTCATCGTGCTCTCCCCTCAGAACCCGACGTTGCAGACGGCGCTCAGTCAGCTGCAGTCCGGCTATTACATCGACTACTCGATCGTGCTCACCGGCGCGGTGCTCGCGACCCTTCCGCTCCTCGTGCTCTTCGTGATCGCAGGGCGGCAGCTGGTCAGTGGCATCATGGCGGGCGCGGTGAAAGGATGACCCCTATGACGCGTGCCTTCCCCTCGGACTTCCTCTTCGGCGCGGCGACCGCGGCCTACCAGATCGAGGGTGCCGCCTTCGAGGACGGACGGACGGCATCCATCTGGGACGCCTTCTGCCGGGTGCCGGGAGCCGTGGTCGGTGGCGACGACGGGGATGTGGCGTGCGACCACTACCACCGGTATCCGCAGGACGTGGCGCTGATGAAGGAGCTCGGGCTGCAGACGTACCGCTTCTCCACCTCGTGGTCGCGGGTGCGCCCCGACGGCGGCGCGGTCAACCAGGCGGGCGTCGACTTCTACAGCCGCCTCGTCGACGAGCTCCTTGCGGCCGACATCCTGCCCTGGCTCACGCTGTACCACTGGGACATGCCGCAGGCCCTGCAGGAGATCGGGGGCTGGACGAACCGTGACTCCGTCAACCGCTTCCTGGAGTACGCGGGCACCATGCATGACGCCCTCGGCGACCGGGTGAACGTGTGGACGACCCTCAACGAGCCGTGGTGCTCGTCCTTCCTCTCCTACACCGGGGGCGAGCACGCGCCAGGGCACACGAGCGTGGCCGAGGGGCTGCTGGCCTCGCATCACCTGCTGCTCGCGCACGGTGCGACGGTGCGGGAGCTCCGCGGCCGCGACGCCTCCCTCAACCTCGGCATCACGCTGAACCACACGGTGGCCGATCCCGCCGACCCGCAGAACCCCGCGGATGTGGATGCCGCCCGGCGGCTGGACGGCCAGTTCAACCGCTGGTTCCTCGACCCCATCTACCGCGGCGCCTACCCCGCCGACACCGTGGAGGACATCCGCGCGGTGGAGCCCGAGGCCGTGGCGCGGTTCGAGGCGGCGGTGCACGAGGGCGACCTCGACACCATCGCCCAGCCCATCGACACACAGGGCGTGAACTACTACCACGGCGACCTCGTGTCCGGCACGGGGCCCGACGACGCGGCGGTGTCCAGCGGCCCGGAGACGGCGCACGTGACGCGCAGCCCGTACCCCTCGCACGAGGGCATCCACGCGGTCGAGCGCGGTCTGCCCCGTACGGCCCAGGGCTGGGAGGTCCAGCCCGAGGGACTCACGCGACTGCTGCAGAGGCTCTGGACCGAGTACGCCGAGCCCGCGGGCGTGGTGCTCTCGGTGACGGAGAACGGCGCGGCCTACGACGACACCGTCGTGGGGGAGGACGGGGAGACGCGGGTGCCCGATGTGGATCGCACCGCTTTCCTGCGCGCGCACCTCGACGCCGTGCTGGATGCCAGGGACAGCGGGGTGGATGTCCGCGGCTACTTCTACTGGTCCCTCTTCGACAACTTCGAGTGGGCCTGGGGGTACGACAAGCGCTTCGGGATCGTCCGCGTGGACTACGACACCCAGGAGCGGACGGTCAAGGATTCCGGCCGCGAGTACGCCCGGATCATCGCCGCGCGCTCCCTCTGACCCGTGCGAATCGCCCGATGGGCTCCATCCGCGACCGAGATGAGACCAATCGGGCGATTCGAAGCGGGGATTTTCACGGCCAGGCTCCCGGTGGATGAGAATGGGGCGATGGAAGAGAGCAAGCGATGATGTCGCCCCGGGCGACCATCGAGGAGGTCGCAGCGACCGCCGGTGTGTCGCGGTCGACCGTGTCGCGTGTGGTGAACGGGTCGACGGCGGTCAGCCCGGAAGCGCTCGCCGCCGTGCGCGCCGCGATCGACGAGCTCAACTACGTCCCGAACCGGGCCGCGCGCTCGCTCGCCTCCCGGCAGACGCACGCGATCGCCCTGATCGTCCCCGAGGACACGACGCGCTTCTTCGGCGACCCGTTCTTCGCGGCGATCGTGGCCGGCATCACCGGTGCCCTCCGCAGTTCCGACTATCTGCTGAACCTGCTGATCGCCAGCGACGACCCCGGTGACAAGATGACGAGCTTCGTGCGCAACGGCGGCGTCGACGGCGCGCTGATCGTGTCGCACCACACGAGTGACGCGTTCGTCGATCGGATCGCCGATGCCGTTCCCGTGGTCTACGGCGGCCGCCCGGTGCGCCGCGCCGAGGGGGACTACGTGGTCGATGTCGACAACGTCGCGGGAGCGCGCGAAGCCACGCAGCGCCTCGTCGACATCGGACGCACCCGCATCGCCACGATCTCCGGCCCGCTCACGATGCCCTCGTCGACCGACCGCGTGCAGGGGTTCCGCGCCGCGCTCGCCGCCGCGGGGCTGACGCCCTTCGAGGAGGAGGAGGGCGACTACAGCGAGGCGAGCGGAGCCGATGCCGCCCGCCGTCTGCTCGCGGAAGGGCGACCGGACGCGATCTTCGTCGCCAGCGACCTCATGGCCCGAGGGGCGCTGACGGCGCTGCGGGGCGCGGGGGTGCGGGTGCCCGAGGACATCGCGCTCGTCGGATTCGACGACTCGTCGGTGGCGCTGACCACCGATCCGCCCCTGACGACGATGCGCCAGCCGATGTACGCCCAGGGCGAGGCGATGACGCAGGTGTTGCTCTCCCGACTTGCCGGGGAAGACCCGCCGCGCACCACCATCCTTCCCACGGAGCTCGTCGTCCGCGGTTCCGCCTGAGTCGCGCCGGTGCGGACGCGCTCGAGGCCCGGTCGCGGACGACCGGGCCTCGAGGGAGCCGCCGCAACTGCGGCGACGCGTCAGTTCCCGTAAAGGGAGACGACGCCGGTGCGGTCAGCGGCCGTCATCGACAGGTCGTCCGAGCTGCCGTTGCACTGCGGGTAGTGCATGATCGACGACGAGTCGTACGGAGTGAGCGGACGCCAGTTGTTGTCCTCGAAGCACGTGCCCGCTTCCGGGCGGGTGTGCTCGTGGCGGAAGCCGAGCACATGGCCGAGCTCATGGCCGAGCACGTTCGTCGGCGTCCACGCGCCGGCGCTCCAGATCGAGTCGTCGATGAGCACGTTCTGCTGCCGGGCCGGCGTGCTGGGGAAGAACGCGCGGGCGATGTACTGCGTCGTCGCCACCGGCTCCACGGAGAAGACGACCGCGTTGTTCCGCGTGGTGCAATTGGCGTCGGCGCTGCTCACGTAGCGGAAGTCGATCTTCGACGACGCGGACTCCCAGAGCGCCGCACCTCCCTCCATCGCCCGGACGACGTCGGCGTGACGGCTGCCGAACTTCGTGCTCACGCAGTACGTGAGGTTGGCGACCTGGGAGGCCGACCACCTGTCGTCGATGTTGTTGACCGTGTTGACGATGAGGCCGTCATTGCGGGTCTCGGGGCCGATCAGCCGGTCGTAGAACGCGCGCAGCTCCTTCTTGTTCGAGATCACCTCGTCGCCGTTGACGATGTAGGCGCCGTCGACATCCCGATAGGTGGACGACGCGAACTCCTGATACGAGGGTGCGGAGTCGTCGGGGGACGCGGCCGTGGCGGGGATGACCGCGCTGAGGCTGAGCGCGGCCGCCGCGGTGGCGGCGAGCGCGAGTTTTCTGGTGAATCGCATGGAAGATCCTCTTCGATCTGAGCGGTGCCGCGCGCCCGTTGGGCGAGCGGACTCCGGCCGGAACGGTGAGCATCGCTGCCAGCGAGGGGCCGAAGCCCGCTCACGCTAACGTCGCCGTTTCGGTGGGGTCAAGGCGCGACACGGTCCGTCGCGCGCTTTCTGCCCTCAGGTCAGGAATCGACGGAATCGCTCACCGTCGAAGGTGCCGCCGCGGCTCGGCCGGACGTCGGCACCGGCGGTCGACGACCGGTCCTGGTCGTCGGTCCGTCGTCGTATGCCGGAGGTCGAGGATGACCACGGACGCGTCTCCGCCACCCCCTCCATCGGCGGAAGACGCGTCCGTGGCCCGCTGCGGCGAACCCCCGCGCCGCGAGTGCTCGCACCCTCCATAGGTTGAACGAGCATTCAGTGATTAATCTATCCCGAGACGGCCCGCGAGGGAATTCCGCCGAGCCCGAGAGGTGGATGCCGTATGGCGCGAACGGATGAGCAGAACCGTGCGGCGCGGGAGCGCGCGCGCGAGAACATCCTTCAGGCGGCGATCGAGGTTTTCAGCGAGCGTGGCGTCGCCGGGGCGGGCATCGCTGAGATCACCCGTCGCGCCGGGGTCGCCCAGGGGTTGGTGAACTACCACTTCGGTGGCAAGGATCAGCTCGTCGCCGCGGTGATCGACCGCTGGTTCGAGACGGTCCTGGCGTTCGCGCAGGTCGAGGGCACGCCCGACGAGATGCTCGGCGCCATCATCGACGGAGCGATCGGCGCGACCGCATTCGCGATGCCGCTCCAGCGCGCGGTGCTCGCGATGCAGCAGCAGCCGCTGACGCATCGACTCTTCGCGGAGTCCGAGCAGCGCTACGCCGAAGGGGAGACCGCAGCCGAGGACGCGGTACGCGCCCTGTTCCGGGCGCGCGGCGCGGAGGACCCGGCGCTGGAGGAGATCATGCTTCGGAGCACCCTGGAAGGGGTGTTCGTGAAGTACTGCGTCTTCGGCGACACCTATCCGCTCGAGGACGCGCGACGCTGGCTACACCGCCGGTACGGGCTCCCGGAGCCGGACGCCGCCCTGCCCGGTGTGCCGGCGCCGCAGCGGGGGGAGCCGCGCCCGCGGGCAACGGCGGCGCTGCGGACGGATCCGTCCTGACCCGAGACCCGGGTTCAGCTCAGGTGCATCCGCCCGAACGCGCCGAGCACGACCCGCTCCGACTGCACGAGGTACCGCTCCAGCTCGGCTGCCCCCGCTTCGGCCCCCCGCGTCAGGAACGTGTCGAGGACGGCGCGGTTCTTCCGGACGAACGGCTCGTGCAGCGCGCGGGGATCGTCGATCTTGAGGAACGCGAGCCGCAGCTCCGCCGCGACGTTCCGGTAGGTGCGGGCGAGGCGGGGGCTGTCGGCGAGATCGACGAGGGCGACGTGGAACGCCATGTTCGCGCTGCCGACCGCGCGCCAGGCGACCGTGTCATCGGGGGTGACTCCGGCCACGGCGGCCTCGGCCGCGGCGACCGCGTCGGTCATGCGCTGCACGGCGGGATGCTCGGGCTCGGACTGTCGGAGAGCCGTGCACTCGATGACCCGGCGAGCCCGGTAGATGTCGATGACGTCGGCGATCGAAGGGGAGGCGACGGAGACCCCGCGGTGCGGGACGTGCTCGACGAGGCCCTGCTCCGCGAGCACGCGGAACGCCTCGCGCAGGGTGTTGCGGGAGACGTCGAAGCTCTCGGACAGCGCCGACTCGGACAGCCGGGATCCCGGGGCGACGTCGCCGTCGATGATGCGCTGACGCAGTACGTCGGCGAGCGGGCCCTGCTGGTTCATGCCTTCATCGTAGGGGCGGGGTCGCGCCGATCATTACCGAAAAGCAATCACGCTGTAGCACGACGGAAACATGATTGTTGAACAATCGGGTTCTGTCCGTTCTACACTGGGGGTCACCCGACACCCACCAACGACGATGGGACCCCCTATGTCCGAGCAGTCCGCCCCCGCCCTCAGCCCCGAGGACGAAGCCCGCGCCGCCCACGCGAAGAAGCGCGCCGGCCGCAGTGCCGTCATCGGCGCCATCTTCCTCATGGCCACGAGCGCCATCGGTCCGGGCTTCATCACCCAGACCGCGACGTTCACCGCCCAGATGGGAGCCGCGTTCGCGTTCGCCATCCTCGTGTCGATCCTCGTCGACATCGCGGTGCAGCTGAACATCTGGCGCATGATCACCTCGTCCGGCAAGCGTGCCGGCGAGCTCGCCAACAGCGCCATCCCCTTCTCCGGCCACGTCATCGCCGTCCTCGTCGTCATCGGCGGACTCGCGTTCAACATCGGCAACATCGCCGGTGGCGGCCTCGGACTGAACGCGCTCCTGGGCCTGGACCCGAAGCTGGGAGGCGCGCTGACGGCGGCCCTCGCGATCATCATCTTCCTCGTGAAGAAGGCCGGCAAGGTGATGGACATCGTGCTCATCGTCCTCGGCGTCGGCATGATCGTGATGACCCTCGTCGTCGCGTTCATCGCCCAGCCGCCGGTCGGCGACGCCCTGCGGCAGACCTTCGTGCCCGACCAGCTCAACTTTGCCACCATCACGACGATCGTCGGCGGCACGGTCGGCGGCTACATCACCTATTCCGGCGCCCACCGCTACCTCGACTCCGGCCACGTGGGCCCGCAGTACGCGAAGCCCGTCATGCGCGCCGCCGCCAATGGCATCATCGTGACCGGCATCATGCGCTACGTGCTGTTCCTCGCCATCCTCGGCGTGGTGGCGTCCGGTGTCGCGCTCGACCTCTCCTCGCAGGCCGCGAACCCGGCGGGGCAGGCGTTCGGTGCGGTGCTCGGCGACGCGGGGCTGCGGGTCTTCGGCGCGATCTTCTGGGCCGCCGCGATCAGCTCGGTCATCGGTGCCGCGTACACCTCGGCGACGTTCCTCTCGACCTTCACCGCCAAGCTCCGCGGGGGCTGGCCGCTGCAGCTCGCCACCGTCGCGTTCATCGTCGTCTCCCTCGGCGTCTACCTCGCGATCGGCACGGCCCCGGCCGCGATCCTCGTGTTCGTCGGCGGTTTCAACGGCCTCATCCTCCCCATCGGCTTGACGGTGTTCATGTACATCGGCTGGTTCCGCCGCGACCTTCTCGGCGACCGGAAGTACCCGATGTGGCTGCTCATCGCGGGCACCGTCGTGACCGCGCTCACCTGGTACATGGGCGCCGTCTCGATCGGCCCCATCTTCGCCTTCCTCGGAATCGGAGCGTGACATGGCGACCATCGACCTGAACTCGGACCTCGGCGAGAACGTCCCCGACCGGATCGTCAGCGACGACGCGAGCATGCTCGAGATCGTCACGAGCGCGAACGTGTCGTGCGGGTTCCACGCAGGCAGCCCGGAAGGCATCCGCGAGACCCTGGCCGCGGCCGTCGCCGGCGGCGTCGTGATCGGCGCCCACCCCGGGTACCGCGACTACGAGAACTTCGGGCGCACGAAGGTCGACATCGACTCGGCCACGCTGCAGGCGCACGTGGAATACCAGCTCGGTGCGCTCCTCGGGCTCACCGCGGCGGTCGGCGGGCGGGTCTCCTACGTCAAGCCGCACGGGGCGCTCTACAACACCATCGCCCGCGACGAGCGGCAGTCGAAGGACGTCGTGGCGGCGATCAGGGCGATCGACCCCTCGCTCGTGCTGCTCGGCCTCGCCGGCGGCGTCGTGCTCGACGTCGCCGAACGGGCGGGGCTCGCGGTCGCGGCGGAGGCCTTCGCCGATCGCGCGTATCAGCCGGACGGTCAGCTCGTCTCCCGCACCGAGGAGGGGGCCGTGCTGCACGACCCCCTCGCGGTGGCGGAGCGGATGGTGCGCCTGGCCGCGGACGGCGTGATCCGGGCGATCGACGGCACCGACGTGGCCGTGTCCGCGCAGTCGATCTGCGTGCACGGAGACAGCCCGGGATCCGTCGCTATGGCGGCGGAGACGAAGCGCCTGCTGCAGGCAGAGGGCATCGCCATCGCCCCGTTCGCCGGAGCCTGACATGGCCGTGCTCGCGACCCCCGCCCAGCTCGCCGACGCCCGCGCCGCCCGTGCGGCGCACCGCGCCGGCCACGCCGCACCCACGAGCGGCGTCGCCCCGGGGCTGACCCAGGCGAACCTCATCGCCGTGCCGGCGGACTGGGCCTTCGAGACCCTCCTCTATGCGCAGCGCAACCCGAAGCCCTGCCCGGTCCTCGAGGTGATCGAGCAGGGCGAGGTGGAGTCGCGGCTCGCGCCGGGCAGCGACATCCGCACCGACATCGGGCGCTACCGCATCTGGCGAGACGGCGAGCTCGTGGAGGAGGTGTCCGACGCGACGGCGGCGTGGGACGAGCATCCCGACCTCGTCGCCTTCCTCATCGGCTGCAGCTTCACGTTCGAGACGGGGCTCGCCGAGGCCGGGATCCCGATCCGTCATCAGGAGCTCGGGCG
Organism: Zhihengliuella sp. ISTPL4; assembly: GCF_002848265.1. Taxonomy (GTDB): domain Bacteria; phylum Actinomycetota; class Actinomycetes; order Actinomycetales; family Microbacteriaceae; genus Microbacterium. The sequence continues at coordinate 2,284,741 of NZ_CP025422.1, read as the reverse complement.
CAACGTCCCGATGTACCGCACGGCGGTCGACTGCACACCGGCCGGACGGCTGCGCGGCGAGATGGTGGTCTCGATGCGACCGATTCCCGCGGACCGCGTGGCCGATGCCGTGCAGATCTCCGGACGCACCCCGGCGGTGCACGGTGCGCCGGTGCACATCGGCGACCCGGCGACGCTCGGCATCACCGATGTGATGACGCCCGACTTCGGCGACGCCCCCGAGATCCGCCCCGGCGAGATCCCCGTGTTCTGGGCGTGCGGCGTGACCCCGCAGGCGGCGATCATGGCGTCGAAGCCGCCGTTCGCCGTCACCCACGCCCCGGGGTACATGTTCGTCACCGATGTGCCGGATGCGGAGTACCGGGTCTGATGCGCATCCTCACGGCCTCCGACAGCGCGCTGCTCGTCGAGGCGGACGACCTCGAGCAGGCCATGCGGCTCAATCTGGCGTGGGACGGCGTCCCGGGTGTGGTCGAACGCATCCCCGGGGCGCGCACGGTGCTCGTGCGCTTCGACCCGCACCGCACCTCGGCCGCCGCGCTGGCAGAGGTACTCGCCGCGACCGAGGTCGACGCCGCGGCGCTGCCCGATGCCGGCGAGGTCATCATCCCGGTCCGCTACGACGGGGAGGATCTGGAGGAGGCGGCCGCGCTCCTCGACGTCTCGGCGGAGGAGCTCGTGGCCCGTCACCTCGCCGCCGACTGGCGCGTCGCCTTCTCCGGCTTCGCCCCCGGCTTCGGCTACGCCGTGAGTGGCGACCCGCTCTTCGACGTGCCGCGGCGGTCGTCGCCCCGCACCCGGGTGCCCGCCGGCTCGGTCGCCCTCGCCGGGGCGTTCAGCGGCGTGTATCCGCGGGAGAGCCCGGGCGGCTGGCAGCTCATCGGCCGCACCGCCCTGGAGATGTGGGACATCGACCGCGACCCGCCGGCTCTGCTCGCGCCGGGTCGCCGCGTGCGTTTCGTGCGTGCGGAGCGGGAGTCGGTGGCGGCGTCGCCGACGGTGGCGGCCGACGCGACGCGCGTCGACCGCCGCGGGGACGGTCCTGCGGTCGAGGTCGTGCGACCGTCGCTGCAGCTCCTCGTACAGGACGCGGGACGCCCCGGATTCGCAGCGCTGGGCGTCTCGGCCTCCGGCGTCGCCGATCGCGTCGCGATGCACGCGGCGAACCGGGCGGTGGGGAACACACCGGCCGCAGCCGTGCTGGAGAGCGTCGGCGGGGCCGTGTTGCGCTTCCACGGTGCGGGCGTGGCCGCGGTCACCGGGGCCACGGGCTCGCTCACGCTCACCGACGTCGACGGGACCGAGCGCACACTTCTCCCCGGCGTGCCGTTCGCGATCGTCGACGGCGACGAGCTCACGCTGGGGCACCCGGAGCGCGGACTCCGGTCCGTGATCGCGGTCCGCGGCGGTCTCGCTCCGGCCGCGGCACTCGACAGTCGTGCGACCGATACCCTCGCCGGTCTGGGCCCCGCGCCGCTGACTGCCGGCGATCTCCTTCCGATCGGGGCTGCCGCCGTGGCCGCCGTCGAACCGGACCCGGTGCCGCGCCCTCTTCCCGCCGCCGGGGAGCTGGTCACGCTGGAGATCACGCTCGGGCCCCGCGACGACTGGTTCACCGCTGCCGGTATCGACGCGCTCACCGCGCAGGAGTGGACGGTCACGCCGCGCTCCGACCGCGTGGGCATCCGGCTGCAGGGCGACGTGCCCCTGGAACGCGCGGTCGGCGGTGAGCTGCCGAGCGAAGGCGCCGTGACCGGGGCCATCCAGGTGCCGCCGGACGGGCAGCCCGTGCTCTTCCTCCCCGATCATCCGCTCACCGGCGGCTACCCCATCATCGGTGCCCTCACCGATCGCAGCCTCGACCTCGCCGCCCAGCTCCCGCCGGGTGTGCGGGTGCGCTTCACCGTCAAGGAGACCTCATGACCACTGTGCTGATCGCCAACCGCGGCGAGATCGCGGTCCGCGTGATCCGCGCGTGCGCCGAGGCCGGCTACACGTCGGTCGCCGTCTACGCCGACCAGGACGCGGACGCCCTGCACGTGCGGCTCGCGGACGAGGCGGTCGGCCTCGACGGCGACACCGCAGCGACGACGTACCTGTCCATCGAGGCGCTGATCGACGCGGCCCGCCGCAGCGGTGCCGACGCCGTGCACCCCGGCTACGGCTTCCTGTCCGAGAGCGCCGCCTTCGCCCGGGCCGTCGAGGACGCCGGACTCGTCTGGATCGGGCCCTCGCCGGAGAGCATCGACGCGCTGGGCGACAAGATGACCGCGCGCCGGATCGCGCAGCGCGTCGGTGCGCCGCTCGCCGCGGGCACGGATCAGCCGCTGTCCGGACCGCAGGAGGCGGTGGCGTTCGCCGAGGAGCACGGCCTGCCCATCGCGATCAAGGCCGCGTTCGGCGGGGGAGGCCGTGGGCTCAAGGTCGTCCGCGAGCTCGCGGAGGTCGCCGACGCGTTCGATGCGGCCACCCGGGAGGCGACCGCCGCGTTCGGCCGCGGGGAGTGCTTCGTGGAGCGCTTCCTGGAGAGTCCGCGGCATATCGAGGTGCAGGTGCTCGGCGACGGGCGCGGCGGCGTGGTGGTCGTGGGCGACCGCGACTGCTCGATGCAGCGGCGCAACCAGAAGCTCATCGAGGAGGCTCCCGCGCCCGGTCTGACGGCGGCGCAGCGGACCGCGTTCCACGACGCGGCGCGGGCGATCTGCGCCGAGGTGCAGTACCGCGGTGCCGGCACGGTCGAGTTCCTCCTCGCCGCGGACGGCACGATCTCGTTCCTCGAGGTGAACACGCGGCTGCAGGTCGAGCATCCCGTGACCGAGGAGGTCACCGGGACCGACCTCGTCCGCGAGCAGTTGCGCATCGCGTTCGGCGAGGGGCCGTCCTTCACCGACACCCCGGCGCCGACCGGGCATGCGTTCGAGTTCCGCATCAACGCCGAGGACCCCGGCCGCGGATTCCTGCCCAGCCCCGGGCGGGTGGACGGCCTGCGGATTCCCGGTGGACCCGGCGTGCGGTGGGACAGCGGTATCGAGGCCGGAGACACCGTGCAGCCCGCGTTCGACTCGATGATCGCGAAGCTCATCGTGCACGCGGAGACGCGCGACGCGGCCCTCGTCCGTGCGCGTCGGGCGCTGCGCGAGCTCACGGTCGAGGGCCCGGCGACCGTCATCCCGTTCGATCTCCGTGCCATCGACGTCCCCGCGTTCGCGACGGCGACCTTCGCCGTGCACACCCAGTGGATCGAGACCGTGCTGCTCCCGGCGCTGGAGGCGCAGCCGCGGCCGGCCGTCGCCCCGGTCTCGGGACTGCAGCGGTTCCCGGTGGAGATCGACGGCCGCCGCGTGATGCTCGGTCTCCCCGCGGAGCTGCTGGCGGGCATCGGCCGCCCGGCGGGGGACGTCGTGGCACCCGTGTCTGCCGCGGACCCCTCGGACCTCCGGGCTCCCGCGCCGGGCACGCTCGTGCGGTGGCTCGTCGACGACGGGGCCGTGGTCGCCGAGGGTGACCCGGTGGCCGTGCTCGACGCGATGAAGATGGAGACGACGGTCACCGCGCACCGCGCCGGCACCCTCACCCTCCGCGCCGACACCGGCGCCATCCTCTCCGCCGACGCCCTCCTCGCTACGATCGCCTGACCGGTCCCGCCCCCGCGGGCAGGCGAGTGCGAAAACGCCCCTTCCTCGTGAGAGGAAGGGGCGTTTTCCGTCCGGGCTCGCACCCGGAGAACGGTGGGAGTGCGAAAACGGGCCTTCGAGGGGTGCGGGAGGGGCGAAACCCGTCCCGCACGCATCCGGGTGGGACCTTAGGCGGGGTCGCCGCCGAGGGGGCCGACGGGCTCGAGCGGCTTCGGGTCGTCGGCACCGGTCTTGCGCGCCCGGGCGATGAGGTTGCCCAGATGGTAGATCAGCAGCGCCGCGACCGTCCCGAGCACGATCCCGCCGAAGGCGAAGTCACCGAGCTGCATCGTGAACCCGGCGATGCCGATCACGAGCGAGACCGCGGCGGTGTACTGGTTGACCGGTCGGGAGAAGTCGACGCGGCTGTCCACCCAGATCTTGATGCCGATGATGCCGATGAGGCCGTAGAGCGCCGTCGTCGCCCCGCCGAGCACGCCGGCGGGGATCGAGTTGAACACCTCGCCGACCTTGGGCGAGAACGCGAGGAGGATCGCGAACAGACCCGCCACCCAGTACACGGCGGTGGAGTACACGCGGGTCGCGGCCATGACGCCGATGTTCTCGCCGTAGGTCGTGGTGCCCGAGCCGCCGAAGCCACCCGCGATGGTCGTGGCGACGCCGTCGGCGATGAGCGCGCGGCCGGTGTGGCGGTTGATCGCGGGGTCTTCGGTCATGGTCGCGACACCGCGCACGTGGCCGACGTTCTCCGCGATGAGCACGAGCACGACGGGCAGGAACATCGCGATGGTCGACCAGGTGCCCGGCTCGACGAAGTCGGGGAACTGGAAGTGCGGGAGGCCGATCCAGGGGGCGTCCGCGATGAGTTCGGCGGGGGTCTTGTCGCCACGAAGCGCATTGGGCACCTCGAACGAGCCGTTGAACGCAGCCCAGATGAAGCCGACGGCGACGCCGAGGAAGATCGAGATCCGGCCGAGGAAGCCGCGGAAGAGCACCGCGAAGAGGATGATCGCGACGAGGGTGATCGTGGCGGTCACCGGGTCGAGCGCGAAGTTGCTCCAGGCCGTCGGCGCCAGGTTGAAGCCGATGAGCGCGACGATGGCGCCGGCGACGACCGGGGGCATCAGGGCGTCGACCCAGCGCAGGCCGACGAACTGCACGACGAGGCCCACGACCGCGAGGAGCACGCCCACCGCGACCACGCCCGCGAGCGCCGAGCCGGTGCCGCCCGCCGCGACGGCCGCGGTGATGGGGGCGATGAAGGCGAACGAGGAGCCGAGGTAGCTCGGCAGCTGGTTCTTCGTGATGAGGAGGAAGAGCAACGTGCCGATGCCGCTGAAGAGCAGGGTCGTCGACACGGGGAAGCCGGTGAGCGTCGGCACGAGGAACGTGGCGCCGAACATCGCGACGACGTGCTGCGCGCCGATGGCGATGGTCGCGGGCCAGGACAGACGTTCCTCGGGGGTGACGACGGCGCCGGGCTCGACGGTGCGGCCGTTTCCGTGCAGCTTCCACAAAGCCATGCGGGCTCCTCAGGGTTCGGGATCGGGGGCGGAGTGCTGGAGCAACACTACCGATTCCTGAGTTTTCCCTGTGCGTCCGGCGGCCGCGAGGGGGCCAGTCTCAGGCGCCGAGGCGGTCGATGAGCTCGCGGTACCGGGCGGCCGTCCGCGCGACGACCTCCTCGGGCAGCACGGGGGGCTCGCCCTGCTTGTCCCAGTTCGCCGCGAGCCAGTCGCGCACGATCTGCTTGTCGAAGCTCGCCATCCGCTCGGCCGGGGTCGACCCCGTGCGCCAGGCCTCGGCGTCCCAGTACCGGGAGGAGTCGCTCGTGAGGACCTCGTCGGCGAGGCGGAGGGTGCCGTCGGCGTCGGTCCCGAACTCGAACTTCGTGTCGGCGAGGATGAGGCCCTTCTCCTCGGCGATGGCCGCGGCGCGACGGTAGATTGCGAGGGACGCGTCGCGGAGCTCGGCGGCCCGGTCCGCCCCGACGAGCTCGACGACGCGGTCGAACGTGATGTTCTCGTCGTGCTCGCCCATCGGCGCCTTGTAGGCGGGGGTGAACAGCGGCTCGGGCAGACGGTCGCCGTTCTGCAGGCCTTCCGGCAGGGCGATGCCGCACACGGTGCCGTGCTCCTGATACTCGGCCCAGCCGGAGCCGGTGATGTACCCGCGCACCACGCACTCGATCGGCAGCATCTCGAGCGACTGGGCGAGCATGGCGCGATCGGCCACCTCCTCCGGCAGATCGCCGTCCGTGAGGTGGTTCGGCACGTCGAGCTGGGCGAACCACCAGCGGCTGAGGCGCGTCAGAAGGGCGCCCTTGTCGGTGATGCCGGGGGAGAGCACGACGTCGAACGCGCTGACCCGGTCGGACGCGACGACGAGGATGCGGGTGTCGGCCGGGTCCTCCGAGGCGTAGAGGTCGCGGACCTTTCCGGAGTAGAGGTGTCGCCACCCGGGGATGGCCTGCGCGTTTCCTGCGGACGGTGTGCTCACCCGCCCATTATCCCGGTCCCGCGCCGAGACGCCGTCCCCCGCGTCGCTGTCAAGGGGCACTGGGCGGAGCCCGGGGACGACGAGGATCGCCGGGACGAAAGGAGCAGGGATGTCGAAGGAGCTGTCGAAAGGGGACCGGGTGAGCTGGAACACGCCGCAGGGGCGGACGCGCGGAACCGTGGAGGAGAAGAGGACGAAGGACTTCACGTTCGCCGGCCAGCATTTCACCGCGTCGGAGGATGACCCCGCGTACATCGTGTCATCCGAGAAGAGCGGAGATCAGGCCGCCCACAAGGGCTCCGCCCTCCGCGCGCTCGGCTGACCCAGAACCCGGGGTCTCGGCGCAGGAGGGGCGGGTGTATAGTCCATGTGGACTATTCGGAGGGCGAGGCAGGAGGCGGGCGCGTGGGGAAGGACGTGGTGGCGGCGCTCACGCCGCTCGGGGTGATGGTGCTCGCGCTGCTCCGCGAGAGCGACATGCACCCGTACGAGATGGTGCGCCTGCTCCGCGCGCGTCACGACGACCGGCTCATCACCGTCACCAACGGCACGCTCTACCACACCGTCGCCCGGCTCCAGCGGGCGGGACTGCTCGACGAGGTCGGCACCGATCGGGAGGGCAACCGCCCGGAACGCACGACCTACACCCTCACCGACGCCGGCCGAGAGGCGGTGGTCGCGTGGGTGCGGCGCGCCCTTCCCCGCATCGACCGTGAGACCGACGCCCGCGTCGCGCTCGCCGAGGCGCACAACCTCGACCGCGACGACGCCATCGCGCTGCTGCAGGAGCGACGGGAGGCCCTCATCGCCTCGTACGCGCTGCACCACGACGGCCTCGCCGCCGCCCGCACCAAGGGCGTCCCGCCGCAGGTCCTCGTCGAGATCGAACGGCAGGAGGCGCTGCTCGACGCCGAGCTGCGTTGGCTCGACTCCCTCCTCACCCGCCTCGGCGGCGACGAGCTCCGCTGGGGACCCGACGCCTTCGACGACACCGACCGCTACCGCGCCCAGCGAAAGGCTGCACAGCAATGACCGAATCCCGTCAGACCTCGGGACCCGAGACCGGACCCTTCGCCGCCGGTCACGCGCCGAAGAGCCCGTGGCCCGCGCTGTGGGCGCTCGTCATCGGGTTCTTCATGATCCTCGTCGACACCACGATCGTCTCCGTCGCGAACCCGGCGATCAAGACCGCCCTCGACCCCGACACGAACAACCTCGACAACGTGGTGTGGGTCACCAGCGCCTACCTGCTCGCCTACGCCGTGCCGCTGCTCATCACCGGACGACTCGGCGACCGCTTCGGGCCGAAGAACATCTACCTCATCGGGCTCGCGGTCTTCACGCTCGCCTCGCTCTGGTGCGGACTGTCGACGACGCTCGAGGGCCTGATCGCGGCCCGCGCGGTCCAGGGTCTCGGCGCCGCGTTCATGACGCCGCAGACCATGGCCGTCATCACCCGCACGTTCCCGCCGAACAGGCGCGGCGCGGCGATGGGTCTCTGGGGTGCCACGGCCGGCGTCGCCACGCTCGTCGGCCCGCTCGCCGGCGGTCTGCTCGTCGACGGCTTCGGATGGGAGTGGATCTTCTTCGTCAACCTCCCGGTCGGCGTGGTCGCCTTCGTGCTCGCCTGGATCCTCGTGCCGAAGCTGAAGACGCACCCGCACCGGTTCGACCTCGTCGGCGTCGTGCTCAGCGCGGTCGCGCTGTTCCTCATCGTCTTCGGGCTGCAGGAGGGCGAGAAGTACGACTGGGGGGCCATCGTGGGTCCGATCTCGGTCTGGGGCCTCATCATCGCCGGCGTCGTGGTGCTCGCGCTCTTCATCGTGCAGCAGGCCCGCACCCGCAGCGAACCCCTCGTCCCGCTCGCCCTCTTCCGCGACCGCAACTTCTCCGGCGCGAACGTGGCGATCGCCGCGGTCGGCTTCACCGTCACGAGCATGTCGCTGCCGATGATGTTCTTCCTGCAGTCCGCGCGCGGTCTCACCCCGACCGAGGCGGCGATGCTGCTCATCCCGATGGCCGTGCTGTCGGGGGTGCTCGCCCCGGTCGCCGGGAAGATCCTGGACCGCGTCGACCCGCGCATCATCCTCGTCCCCGGTCTGCTCTGCGTCGCGGGTGCCCTGGTCTGGTACTCCGCCCTGACCACGATGGACACCCCGATCCTGATGTTCCTGCTGCCGTCCGCGCTGATGGGCATCGGCAACGCGGGCATGTGGGGGCCGCTGGCGACCACGGCCACGCGCAAGCTGCCGCCGCGGCAGGCCGGTGCCGGCGCGGGCATCTACAACACCACCCGCACCATCGGCTCGGTCATCGGCTCCGCCTCGATCGCCGCGTTCATGCAGTCGCGGCTGGAGGCGAATCTCCCCGGTCTGGCCGACGCTCCGGCCGGCACGGGCGGCGGTGCGCTGCCGCCGCAGGTCGCGGAGGGCTTCGCGGCCGGCATGTCCGAGACGCTGCTGCTGCCCGCGGGCGTGATCCTCATCGCGCTGGTCGCCTCGCTGTTCCTCCGCGGGCAGGATCGGAAGGACGAGGCCGTCGCCGCGACCTCTCCGGCGTGACCGCGATGACCCCGACACGCCGGTATCCACGCGGGTTCCGGCAATGTCGGGCGACCCTCCGAGATTCCGGTGCGCAGGAGCCGCAGGGTTAGGGTGGATGGTCGGCGGCCGCCGGGTCGCCCTTCCGAACCCCGAGGAGCACTCGACGTGAGCCGCTATCCATCCTCTCCGCCGAGCCGTCTACGGCGGTTCGGCCGCACCGTCGGCGCGACCGCCCTCGCCGCGTTCGTCGCCGCCGGAGCACTGCTCGCCGGAGCCGCGCCCGCCACCGCGGCCGACGACGGCGAGACCTACGTCATCGGCACCGACACGACCTTCGCGCCGTTCGAGTTCACGAACGAGTCCGGCGACCTGGTCGGCATCGACATGGACCTCCTGCGCGCGATCGCGGAGGACCAGGGCTTCGACGTGGAGATCCGCCAGCTCGGCTTCGACGCCGCCGTGCAGGCGCTGCAGTCGAACCAGGTCGACGCCGTCATGGCCGGGATGTCGATCACCGAGGAGCGCCAGCAGACCTTCGACTTCAGCGACCCGTACTTCACCAGCGGCGTGCAGCTCGGGGTGCTCGAGTCCAGCGACATCGAGTCCCTCGACGACCTCGAGGGCAAGACCGTCGCGGTCAAGACCGGCACGCAGGGGCAGACCTTCGCCGAGGAGAACGCCGACGAGTACGGCTTCCGGATCACGCCCTACCAGGACACGACCGACATGGTCGATGCGGTCAAGGCGGGGCAGGCCGTCGGCTACTTCGAGGACTTCCCCGTGCTCGCCTACGGCATCCAGCAGGGGTCCGGATTCCGTCTGGTCGGCGAGCCCGCGCTCGGCGGCGAGTACGGCTTCGCGGTCAACAAGGGCGAGAACGCCGAGCTCCGGGAGATGTTCAACGCCGGCCTCGCCAACCTGCAGGACTCCGGCGAGTACGACGAGATCGTGGACACCTACCTCGCATCGGGCGACGACGCACAGGAGGCGCAGCCCACCGACATCATCTCGGTCGCGGTGAAGTACTGGCCGGCCCTCATGCAGGGTCTGTGGCTCACCATCCTCGCCACGATCGTCGCGGTGATCGCGGCCTTCATCCTCGGGATCATCTTCGGTTTCGGACGCCTGTCGAAGTTCGCGCCGTTCCGCTGGATCGCGACGGCCTACGTCTACGTCTTCCGCGGGACCCCGATCCTGATCCAGGCGTTCTTCGTGTTCTTCGCCATCCCGCAGCTGATCCCCGACCTCAAGTTCGACCCGTTCGTCGCCGGGGCGATCACCCTGTCGCTGAACACCGGTGCGTACATGACGGAGATCATCCGCGGCGGCATCCAGGCCGTCGACCCCGGTCAGGCGGAGGCCTCGCGCTCGCTCGGCCTCAGCCACTGGAAGACGATGCGCAAGGTCGTGCTGCCGCAGGCGTTCCGGATCATGATCCCGTCGTTCGTGAACCAGGGCATCATCACGCTCAAGGACACCTCGCTCATCAGCGTCATCGGTCTCGCCGAGCTGACATTCGTCTCGCGTCAGATCATCGCCTCGACGTATCTCTCGGCGCAGGTGCTGACGATCGTCGCCATCATCTACTTCGTCGTGATCACGCTGCTGACGCTGCTCGCGAACCGCCTGGAGAGGAAGGCCAACGCATGAGCAAGATCGAGGTCAGGGACCTGCACAAGTCGTTCGGCGACAACGAGGTGCTCAAGGGCATCGATCTCACGGTCGAGGACGGTGAGGTCATCGCGGTGATCGGCCCCTCCGGCTCGGGCAAGTCGACGCTGCTGCGCTGCCTCAACAAGCTCGAGGAGCCGACGTCGGGGCACGTGATCATCGACGGGGTCGACCTCACCGACAAGAGCGTGAAGCTGGACGAGGTGCGCCAGCGCATCGGCATGGTGTTCCAGCACTTCAACCTGTTCCCGCACATGACCGTGCTGGAGAACATCACGCTCGCCCCGGTCGAACTCGGCCGCATGACGAAGGCCGAGGCCCGGGACCGCGCCCGGTCGCTGCTCGAGCGCGTCGGCCTGTCGGAGAAGGCGGACGCGAAGCCCGCGTCGCTCTCCGGCGGTCAGAAGCAGCGCGTGGCCATCGCCCGCGCGCTCGCGATGGACCCGGAGATCATGCTGTTCGACGAGGCCACCAGCGCCCTCGACCCGGAGATGGTCGGCGAGGTGCTGCAAGTCATCCGCGACCTCGCCGAGGGCGGCATGACCATGGTGCTCGTGACCCACGAGATGGGCTTCGCCCGCGAGGTGTCCGACCGCACGGTCTTCATGGACGGCGGCGTCGTGGTCGAGGAGGGCACTCCCGCCGACCTGTTCGGGGCCCCCAAGAACGAGCGCCTCCAGGACTTCCTCTCCAAGGTGCTCTGACCTCGGCTTCGGATCGCGCACAGGGCTGCATTCCCGCTCGGGATGCAGCCCTGTGCGCGACTCGCAGCGGGTCAGTCGGCGACGCGGGCAGCGATGTCGGTGCGGTGGTGGGAGCCCTCGAGGCGGATGCGGCCGAGGGCGTCGTAGGCGCGGGCGCGGGCGGTGTGGAAGTCCGGGGCCACCGCGACGACGTTCAGCACACGGCCGCCCGTCGCGATGAGCGAACCGCCAGGCGCGTCGGGGCTGGCGGTCGCGGCGTGCACCAGGCGGACGCCCTCGACGGCGGCAGCATCGGCCAGACCTTCGATGGGACGCCCGGTCTGCGGCGCCTCCGGGTACCCCTCGCTCGCCAGGACCACGGTGATCGCGACCTCGTCGCGGAACGCGGGCTCCGGCTGGTCCTCGAGCGTGCCGGACGCGGCGGCGAAGAGGAGCTGGGAGAGCGGGGTCTCCAGCCGCGGCAGCACGACCTGGGTCTCCGGGTCGCCGAAGCGTGCGTTGAACTCGATCACACGCACGCCCTGCGGGGTGAGGATGAGGCCGGCGTAGAGGAGGCCGATGAACGGGGTCCCCTCGGCGTCGAGCTGCCGGACGACCGGCAGTGCGACATCGCGGGTGACCTCCTCGACGAACGCCTGCTCGCTGCCGAACTGCTCCGCGAGCCAGGGGAGCGGCGAGTACGCCCCCATGCCGCCGGTGTTGGGTCCGCCGTCGCCGTCGAGCGCACGTTTGAAGTCCTGCGCCGGGCTGAGTGCGCGCACGGTGTCGCCGTCGCTGAGGAAGAACAGCGAGACCTCGGGGCCGGACAGGAACTCCTCGACGAGCACGGGCCCGGCCGGGAGGTACTGCTCCGCGTGCGCCAGGGCCTCGGCGCGGTCGGAGGTGACGACGACGCCCTTGCCCGCGGCCAGCCCATCGGCCTTCACGACGTGCGGGGCGCCGAGCTCGTCGAATGCGGCCTCCACCTCGGCGACCGTGGCCGCGCGGACCGCGCGGCCCGTCGGCACACCGGCGGCGTCCATGACCCGCTTGGCGAAGGCCTTGGAGCCCTCGAGCTGCGCGGCGGCCTTGCCCGGTCCGAAGACGGGGATGCCGCGGCCGCGGAGTTCATCCGCGACGCCCGCCACGAGGGGAGCCTCCGGGCCGATGACCACGAGATCGACCGCGTGCTCGTTCGCGAAGGCCGTGACCGCGGCGCCGTCGAGAGGGTCGAGGGCGACGGGGGTCGCGTCCTGCGCGATGCCGGCGTTGCCGGGCGCGACGAGGATCTCGTGCGCGGGGGACTCGGCGCGCAGCGCCAGGATGATCGCGTGCTCACGGGCACCGGAACCGAGGACGAGGATCTTCACCCGTCCAGCCTATCGAGGCACGTGCGCGGGGTTTCGGCCGTGCGGGTCAGAGCTCGATGGGACGCTCGTCCGCGGCGTCCCACGGCACGGTCCAGCCCGTGGCATCGAACAGGGCGTCGAGCACCATGGCGGTGAAGCCCCACACGATCGTGCCGTCGACGTCGAACGCAGGTCCGCGGAAGGTGCGGCCGGCGCGGGACAGGGTCGAGGTGAAGCGGGTCGCCGGATCGAGGAGCTGGGCGACGGGGACGCGGAACACCTCGACGGTCTCCGCGTGATCGACGGCGACGACGCGAGACGGTGACTGCCACCAGGCGAGCACGGGCGTGACGAGGTGGTTGCTCGCGGCGAGCGGGATCACGGGGAGGGTGGCGAGCACCTCGACCCCGTCGGGGTCGAGCCCGGTCTCCTCCTCGGCCTCCCGCAGCGCGGTGGCGACCGCGTCGGCATCGGCCGCCTCCGTGCGACCGCCGGGGAAGGAGACCTGACCCGGATGCGAGGAGAGGGTCGGGGCGCGGCGTTGCAGCAGGACGTCGAGGTCCCGCGCGACGGCCGCGTCGACGGTCGGTGCGGGGATGCGGTCGAGGACGCCGAAGAGGATGAGCACCGAGGCGTCGTGCGCGGTGTCCGGATCCGCGAGCGGAGGGATCGGCACGCTCCAGGAGTGGTCGGCTGCCGCGGCGAGCAGCTCGGCGCGGGCGCCCTGCGGATGCATGCTCATGCCATCGAGCTTAGGACGGGGGCGGGGCGCCGGATCTAGGGTGGGGGGATGGCCAGGAAGATCGACATCGTCGACGGACGCGCGGCGCTCGGGGCCGTGCGGGACGCGGAGGCCGCGGGTGGGAAGCCGTCGAGGACGGAGCTCGCCACCGCCGTACGCTATCTGCTGCAGCTGCTGGACGAGAAGGCGCCGGGCAACAGCGTCGAGGTGCGGGTGCCGCCGTTCGGGGCCGTGCAGGTGATCCAGGGGCCGCGGCACACGCGCGGCACGCCGCCGAACGTCGTGGAGATGGACGCCGCGACCTGGATCGCGGTCGCCACCGGCGCCGAAGCGTGGGCGGACGCCGCGACGGCCGGGCGCATCCACGCCTCGGGCACTCGGGCGGATCTCACCGGCGTGCTCCCGTTGCGGCCCTAGCGCCGCGCGACGACGAGCGGCACCCGGGTCACGGGGTGCGGGAACACATCGACGGGCTGCCCGTAGACCTCCTCGATTCGGGCGGCCGTGAGGACGTCACCCGGCGTGCCGGTGGCGGTGACCCGCCCGCCGGCGAGCAGGGTGACCCGGTCGGCATGCGCGAGCGCGGCGTTCAGGTCGTGCAGCACGACCGCGACCGCGACCCCGGCCTCCGCCTGGCTCCGCACCACGCGCATGACGTCTTCGTGGTGCTTGAGATCCAGCGCCGCGGTGGGCTCATCGAGCAGCAGGATCCCGGTGTCCTGGGCGAGCACGCGGGCGAGAGCCACCCGCGCGCGCTCACCGCCGGAGAGCGAGGGGACGGAGCGCTCCCGCAGTGCCGTGACCTCGGTCGTCGCCATCGCCGCGGCCACGGCGCGGTCGTCGTCGGTGGCGGACGGCGTGCGCGCCCACGGGGTGCGTCCCATCCGCACGACCTGCTCGGCCGTGAAGGGGAAGGTGACGGTGTTCTCCTGCAGGAGCACGGCGCGCTGCTGCGCGAGCGCACGGGGACGCACCCCCGCGACCGGACGTCCGTCGAGGAGCACCGTACCGGCGGCTGGAGTGATGTCCCCCGCGAGCACGCCGAACAGGGTGGTCTTGCCCGCGCCGTTCGGCCCGACGAGGGCATGCACCTCACCCGCGTGGATGTCGATGGCGGCGTCGTCGAGGATGGCGCGTCCGTCCCCGACGCGCACCGTGAGCCCGCGGCCCTGCAGCCGGAGGCTCATGCCCACCCTCCCGACCGGCGCCGCGTGCGCACGAGGAGCCAGAGGAAGAACGGCCCGCCCACGAGGGACGTGATCATGCCGATGGGCAGGTCCGCGAGCGGCACCGCGGTGCGCGCCACGAGGTCGGCGACCGCGATGAGGAGCGCGCCGCCCAGGGCGGAGGCGATGACGAGCGGAAGGTGTGCCGGGCCGATCAGCATGCGCATGAGATGGGGCACGACGAGCCCGGCGAAGCCGATGATCCCGGCGAACGCCACCGCGGCGCAGACGAGCAGTGCCACCGTCACGATGACGACCATCCGCAGCAGCTCGACCGGGACGCCGAGATGCCGGGCGGTGCGCTCGCCGAGGGCGAAGAGGTCCAGTCCCGGCGCCACGATCAGAGCGACGACGATCCCGATCGCGACGAGCGGCGCGACGAGCTGGATGTTCGACCAGAGGGCGCCGTTCAGCGATCCGAGCTGCCAGAACACGATCTGCTCTCTCGTCGAGGTCGTGCCGAGGAACGTGAGGAAGGCCATGCCGGCGCCCGCGATCGCATTGATCGCGATACCCGTGAGCAAGAGCGTGACCACTTCGGTGCGACCGCCGGAGCGGCTCAGGAGGTACACGGAGAAGACGGCCGCGAGGCCCCCGAGGAAGGCGAAGACGGGTGTCGTCCACATGCCGAAGGTGGCCAGGCCGAAGGTGATGCTGGCCGCCGCGCCGAGCGCGGCGCCGGACGAGACGCCGACGACGCCCGCGTCGGCGAGCGGGTTGCCGAAGATGGCCTGCATGAGCACGCCGGAGACCGCGAGCGCGGCGCCGACGAGCAGGCCGAGGACCAACCGCGGGAGGCGGAGGTTGTAGATCACGCCGTCGTCGGTCGCCGCGGCCGGAGCCCCGGCGGTGTCGATGCCGATGCCGCGCAGCAGGACGCCGACGAGCGCGCTCGGGGACAGGTCGTACTGCCCGCTCGTGATCGACGCGACGCAGGTGACGACGAGACCGATGACGAGGGCCAAAACCACGGTCGCGAATCGCAGCCCCCGGTGCCTGGTCGGGGTCGGGGTGACGACCTCGCCGGTCACGAGGAGGGTTCCGGCGCGTACAGGGCGCGCGCGAGGGCGCTGATCACGTCGGCCGACCGGGGGCCGAAGCTGAGGATCTCGGCATCCGCCATGTCGATGACCCGCCGGTGTGCTCCTGCCGGGGTCTCGGCGATGGCAGGGACGCGTTCGAGGAGTCCGTCCACGCCCCCTACGGACTCCAGCCCGTCCGTCATCATCACCAGGACGTCGGGCTGCGCCGCGACGAGCGCTTCCGCGGTCATCGGCTTCATCCCCTCCCAGCCGATCTCCTCCGCGACGTCGACTCCGCCGACCGCGTCGATGAGGGAGTCCGCCCCCGAGTCCTCGCCGAAGATGTAGTACACGTTGGCGCTCCCCCGCACGTACAGGAAGAGCATGCGGGCGCGGTCGGCCGCGGTGGCCGGGGTGACGCCGTCGATCTCCGCCACGGCCGCGTCGAGTTCGGCGTCGAGGCGGGCGGTGAGCGCCTCTCCGCGCGTCGGGACGCCGAGGGCCGTGGCGATCTCGGTCACGAGCGCGGCGGTGGTGTCGATCCGACGGTCGCCGGAGATGACGACGACCGCGATGCCGGCGTCCCGGAGCTGCTGACGAACCTCTTTGGGGCCGATGGTGGTGTCGGTGAGGATGACGGTCGGGGCGAGCTCGAGGATGGCCTCCGGGTTGAGCGTGTGCCCGGTCTTGGTGACGACCGGAAGGTCCTCGGTGCCGGGGAACTGCGTGGAGGCGTCGCGTCCGACGACCTGATCGCCGAGCCCGAGCGCGAACACCGTGGCGGCGATCGTGCCGGAGATGTCGATCGGCAGGATGCGATCGATATCGGTGACCTCGATCTCGCGGCCCTCGCTGTCGGTCACGGTCACCGGGAGGTCGGGCGCCGTCCCGTCCTCGACGGGAAGGACGGCGTGATCGGCCAGGCAGGCGGTCGAAGGTCCGGTCGCCGCGCGCACGTCGTCCACGAGGTCGAGGTCGGCGAGAGGGACGGATGCCTGCGGGCACGCCGCATCCACCGGAGGAGACGACGCGGGGACGATGGCGGGGCCCGCGCAGGCGGCGAGTCCGAGGGCCAGGGCGGCAGCGAGGACCAGGGCAGAAGCGCGTCGCATTAGGCAAGGCTATCCTAAAACTTGACGCCTTCGCCGTCGCCCCTCTACGCTCGGAATCGGCGGCTTGCTTAGCTAAGCCTAACCAAACTCCACCCTCGCCCCGACTGCCGTGCGGCACCGCCGGAGCGCGCGACCTGACGCGTCCCGGGGGCCGCGGAGAATCGTGAACGCCACAGCACAGACCCCCTCAGCGAGTACACGCCTACGCGTCCTGCTCGCCGCCCTCGTGTCCTTCGTCCTCGTCGCCGCCGGGGCGATGGTCGCCCCGCCGGCGCACGCCGCCGGCGCGACCGTCACCGCGGTGGTGTCGTCCGCCGACACCACCGGCCTCACCGTGCAGGTGCAGGCCGAGGGGCTGCCGGACGTGAAGGGCGTCTACGCCGCGCTCATCGTCTCCGGAGCCGAGAGCGGCGTCACGGCGGGCGGCGGTTACGCGGCGTTCGCGTTGCCCTTCCCGAGCGTGCAGCAGGGGGGTGCGTCGTTCACGCTGAAGGCCCCCGTCGCGTCCCTCGACCGGACGAAGAACTACGAGGTGCTGGTCTGGCAGCAGCATTCCGCGCCGGACGCGTCCACGATCTACGGTCGCGGCGCCGTCGCGGTCACGGCGGCACAGTGGGACACGGTCTTCGGTACGACGCCCGTCGAGCCCGGGGAGACGACGCCGGGCGAGACCACCCCGGGCGAGACCGAGCCGGGCGAGATCGAGCCCGGCGAGCCGGAGCCGGGCGAGACGGACCCGGGGCAGACGCCGCCTACGCCGACTCCCGCGGTCGCGACGAGCGTCACCGCGGCCACGAAGGACGGCGGACTGGTCGTCCGCGCCGCAGGGCAGGACCTTGGGGCGATCACCGGCGCCTACGTGGCACTGATCGAAGCAGGGACCGAGGCCGAGGTGACCGCCGGGGGCGGGTTCGCCGCGATGCAGTACGTGCGGGGGATCGCCGGCGGTGCCTTCACCGTGGATCTGACCGCCGCGGCGACCGCACTGGACCGGTCGAAGGCGTACGAGGTCCTCGTCTGGCAGCAGCACACGATGCCCAGCGCGGCGACGATCCACGCCCGCTCCGCCGTGGCGATCAGCGCGGCCCAGTGGGAGGCGCTGCAGCCGGCGCCGGCCGAAGCGGCCATCGAGGTGTTCCTCGCCGACGGCATCACGCCCGCCGCGGGCGCACGCCTCCAGGCGGGCGACAAGATCGTCGTGAAGGGCACAGGCTACGACCCCACCGCCAACGTCGGCGGACGCGGCGTCCCCATCCCGTCGAACCTCCCCCAGGGCACCTACGTGGTCTTCGGCAACTTCGCTGCGACGTGGCAGCCCTCGCAGGGCGCCCCGTCCTCGACGCGTTCCGTCGGCGCGCAGGCCTGGGCGCTCGCCGAGGGCGTGCTCACACAGGTCCCCGCGCAGTACCAGGGTGCGATCCGCGCGCAGTGGGTGGACATCTCCCCGGACGGATCCTTCCAGGTCACGCTGACCTTGAAGGACACCGCGGCGACGCCCGGTTCCTACGGCGTGTACACCTACGGGGCGGGCGGCGTCGTCAACGCCGACCAGGAGCGCAGCGTTCCCCTGGACTACCGCATCGCTCCCGCCCTGACGACCACGGTGAAGGCGGCGACGGCTGAGGACGGGCTCACGGTCACGGCCGCGGCGACGAAGCTGGGTGCCGTCACCGGTGCCTACGCCGCGCTGATCGAGAAGGGCACGGAGGCCGATGTCACCGCCGGCGGCGGCTTCCTCGCGATGCAGTACGTGCGCGGCATCACGGGCGGCGGCTTCAACGTCGACCTGACCGCGGCGGCGAGTGCTCTCGAACGGTCGAAGGCCTACGAGGTGATCGTCTGGCAGCAGCACACGATGCCGAACGCGAACACCATCTACGCGCGCTCCACCGTCACCGTCACCGACGCGCAGTGGAACGCCCTGCTGCCCTCCTCCGGACCGTCGGTCACGACCGCCGTCACCGGCGCCACCGCAGCGGACGGGCTCACGGTGAAGGTCACTGCCGCCGACCTCGGCGCGGTCACCGGCGCCTACGCGGCGCTCATCGAGACGGGGACGGAGGCCGACGTGACCGCCGCCGGCGGCTTCCTCGCCATGCAGTACGTCCGGAACATCGGCTTCGGAGCCTTCGCCGTCGACCTGAACACCGCGGCGAAGAACCTCGACAGGTCGAAGACGTACGAGGTCATCGTGTGGCAGCAGCACACGATGCCGACCGCGGACACCATCCATGCGCGGGGCGCGGTCACGATCACCGACGCGCAGTGGCGTGCACTGCTCGGCGAGAAGCCGACCGAGCCGAAGCCCCCGGTCACGCCGCAGCCCCCGGTCACGCCGACGAAGCCGGCCGCGACCGTCCCCGGCGGGTCGCTGCGCTGGGCCATCTCGTCCTCGTTCACGAACTACATCACCGGGCCGATCGCGCAGGGCGCGATCGCCGTGTCCGGCGGCGCCACCCGCTCCGGTGGCCAGTTCCAGTTCGGTCAGACCGTGGGCGGCGACTACGACGCGGCTTCCGGACGCGGCAGTGTCGTCTACCGAGGTGCCGTGCGCTTCACCGGCCACCACGGGGTGCTCGACGTCACGGTCGCCGATCCGACGATCCGGATCACCTCGGAATCCTCCGCCACGCTGTTCGTGACGAGCGGGGGTGCGCAGGTGCCGTTCGCGACGCTCGACCTGTCCCGCGCCGCCCGCACGGCTGCCAACGGCGCCGTCACCTACACCGCCGCGCCGGCCGCCCTCACGGACGCCGGGCGTGACCGGGTCCTGTCAGGGTACGGCACCACGCTCAACCCGGTGACATTCACGATCGGCGCCGTCGCCGCCGCCCCGTCCGGCACCACGGGTACGGTCGCGGCGGCGGCGGTCGCCCCGAAGACCACGCTGCCGGCGACCGCCCCGACGGCCACCGGCATCGAGGTCGACGAGGAGAACCTCGCCGCGCTCGCCGCCGGGAAGACGGCCACGGTCTCCGCCTCCGGCTTCCGTCCGAACGAGGAGGGCATCAAGGTGGTCGTGTACTCGACCCCCGTGCTGCTCGGCACCGTGACGGCGGACGCGTCGGGGGTCGCGACGTGGTCGGGTGCCCTCCCGGCGACGCTCCCGGACGGCGCCCACACGCTCACCTTCCAGGGCTCCGTCGATCGCGGTCTCGCGTTCACGCTCACCAGAGCGACCACGGAGCTCGGCGTGTGCACGGTCGAGGGGGCGACCCTGCACTGGGGCTACAAGGAGTCGTTCCGCACCTACATCGAGGGCATCGCGCGGGGCGGCTGGACGCTCACCGACGTGGCCTACGAGTACCCCGCCTTCGTGTGGTCGAACGGCACCGGTTCGCTGGACGACGCGGCACGCACGGGCGTCATCACGTACGGCGGCGCGATCACCTTCACCGGTCACGACGGGGCCCTGAACACCACGCTCGCGAACGCCCGCGTCGAGCTCGCCGGCGACACCGGTTACCTGGTGTTCGACGTCACCGGGACCACCCAGGCGGGAGAGAACGTCGCGCAGCAGGGAGTGCGCCTCGCGGAGTTCGCCCTCGCGGACGCCGCCGTCACCGGAGGGGCCTTGGCCCTCGACGCCGTGCCCACGACATTGACCGAGGCCGGAGCCGCCGCGTTCGGCACATATCAGGCGGGCGAGCAGCTCGACCCCGTCTCCGCAGTGATCCCGGTCGACGCGGCGTGCGGCACTCCCGCGGAGGAGCAGCAGTCCGAACCGGAGACCGAGGCCGATGCGGCGGTGACCGCGATCAGCGCGCCGGCCGGGTCGGAGGAAGCACCGGTGTGGCCCTGGATCGTCGGAGGCCTGGTCGTCGTGGCGCTGGCTGCGACCGGCGGCGTGCTCATCGTGCGCCGGACTCGGAGGGGGGAGCCGGCCGAGACGACGACCGAAGTCTGAGTCCGGCGGCGCGGAACCGCCCTCCCTGGGGACCGGGAGGGCGGTTCCGCATGCGGCTGCACGGACGCGCGGAGGGTGGGACAATGGAGGCATGCCCTCCCGTGACACCCACCAGACCGTCGAAGCGACCGTGCGCCGCGTGCCGCGGTACGGCGTGCTCATGGGCATCGGCGTCGTGCTCGGCGTCATCGCCGCCGGAATCCTCACGATGGTCGGAAGCTTCGAGCAGTCGCAGGCTCTCGATGTCGTCTACCCGCCCGGTCAGGTCTTCGGGTTCCTCCTGCTCTGGACCGTTCCCATCGGCCTCGCCCTCGGTGGTGTCGCGGGTCTCGTCCTCGAGCGGCTCGCTCGACGCCATGATCGCGTCGTGACCGTCGATCGGGAGACCGTGGTCGACGACGACAGCACGGACCGCGCCTAGGCGAGCTCGGCGATCACCGGACGGATGGCGGCGTCGAACGCCACGACGTCCCGGCGGAGTCCGTCGGTCACCGCCACGGTGAGGTCGCCGATCCACCAGACGCCGCGCTGCGACAGCGGCAGCACCTGCACGTTCAGCTCGAACGAGTGGGCGCGGCGTCCGATATCGCGTTCGAACTCGGCGATCGCACTCGCGTACGCCCGATAGGCGTCCCCGCCGGTGTGGCTCTTCATCGACCCCACGTACCGGTCGTGCGCGGCGTCGGCATAGCGGAGAGCGGTACCGGCATGCGGCCGGATCGCCGACGAGAGCGCCTCGGCGCCGGTCGCCGGAAGGGCCACGAGCGTGTCGAAACCGTCGATCAGCTCGAGCGGGACACCCGAGTGATGCGAGCGCGGCTCGACGGTCATGTCCCAGTAGTCACGCCACTGCGCCTCGACCTCGGGAGCTGCGTCCGCCGCCTCAGGGGCGCGGACGGAGAGGTCTCGGAGCGATGGCAGATCCAGGGGCTCCCGGATGCCCAGCAGCTGCCGAAGGGCGAGCGCGACCAGCACGGGGACGCTCGCGTCTTCGCGGATGAGCCACTGCGGCTTGTCGGCCATGGCCCCATCGTAGGCGGGCGCGGCAGCGGGGAGGAGTCCCGGCACGGTAATGCCCGCGGAGAGCCGCGTCAACCCTCGCGGTGATCCACGGACCCCGGAGTAGAACTGCTGACACGTCGGCGGCCGTCGGCGGGAGTCGAGAGGAAGAACGATGTCGCAGAGCAATGCAGAAGGTGCCGCGGGCAGCGGTACGACCGAGTCTCCGGGAACCGTCCGGACCGCGGCGAACGAAGCCGCGGGTGTCGCGGACGAGGCGAAGCACCAGGCGGCTGGCGTCGTCGAGACGGCGAAGGCCGAGGCCGGTGCCGTCGCCCACGAAGCCAAGGATCAGGTCCGCGACCTGTATCACCAGACCAAGAACGAGCTGTCGGAGCAGGCGGCGGTGCAGCAGCGCCGCGTCGCGGACGGACTGCGGTCCGTCGGCGGCGAGCTGGGCACGATGGCGCAGAACTCGGACGGCGGTGTCGCCGCCGACCTCGTCCGTCAGGCCTCGACCCGCATCCAGGGCATCGCCGGCTGGATCGGTGACCGCGACCCCGGCTCGCTTCTCTCCGAGGTGAAGTCGTACGCGCGCGCCAAGCCCGGTACGTTCATCGCCGTGGCGGCTCTTGCCGGTCTCGTGGCCGGCCGCCTGACCAGGGCCCTCTCCGAGGGCGCCGCCGAGAGCGCGTCGTCCGGGACGGGCTCCGCCAGCTCCGGCTCTTCGCCGACCGCGGGGGCGACGGCAGCCGCCGTCCCGCCGCGACCCGAGGTCCCGGCGGCGACCACGCCCGGCGCGGTCCCCGGTGCTGCGGGGCCGGCAGGCGTGGTGGGCGGCGCGGGTGTCGCCGGGAACACCACCCTCGGTCAGCCGCCGCTGCCGACCGATGGCACCGTGCCAGGAGCGCCGGACGGGATGAGCGGGATC
Source organism: Zhihengliuella sp. ISTPL4 (assembly GCF_002848265.1). Taxonomy (GTDB): domain Bacteria; phylum Actinomycetota; class Actinomycetes; order Actinomycetales; family Microbacteriaceae; genus Microbacterium. The sequence continues at coordinate 2,262,422 of NZ_CP025422.1, read as the reverse complement.
GACGCCGGCACCGCCCCGTGGGGCGTCACTCCGCACGGCGAGACGGTCGATGACGGGGACACCCCGCTCTACGACCGGACGGATGCCGCGAAGCGCGGCCCCGACGGCGAGGAGCGACCATGACCGACCCCATCCCCACACCGTCGGAGCAGAAGGCCGAGAGCACATCTCTCGGCGATCTGCTCAGCGAGGTCACGAGTGACCTGTCGACTCTCATGCGGCAGGAGCTGGAGCTGGCGAAGGCGGAGCTCAAGCAATCCGCCACGCGAGCGGGTCGCGGGGCGGGCATGCTCGGCGGGGCGGGATACGGCGCGCTCATGGCCGTGTTCTTCCTGTCGGTCGCCCTCTGGTGGGCCCTCGGCGCGTACATCACCGGCCTCGGCTGGTCGGCCGTGATCGTCGCCGTCATCTGGGCGGTCATCGCCCTCGTCCTGTTCGTGATGGGACGCAAGCAGCTGAAGAGCATCGAAGGGGCTCCGCGCACCGTGGACAGCCTCAAGCGCATCCCCGATGCGGTGAAGAGGAATGAGGAGAACAAATGAGCGATTCACCTGACGCGATCCGTGCCGACATCGAGCGGACCCGAGCAGAGTTCGGCAGGGACGTCGACGCCCTTGCCGACAAGGTCACCCCCTCGAAGGTCGTGCACCGGCAGACGCAGAAGATGAAGGGCGCCGTGCGCTCGGCGGTCGACCGGGTCATGGGCGCTGCCGACGACGCCGGGGACCGGCTGGAGGATGCGTCCTCCTCGGTCGCCGATGCCGGACGCCACACCGTCGCCAAGGCCCAGGGCAACCCGCTCGCGGTGGGGCTGATGGCTTTCGCCGCCGGCCTCGTCGTGGCCGCCGTCATTCCGGCCTCCTCCAAGGAGAAGGAATTGGCCGGAGAGATCAAGGAGAAGGCGCAGCCCCTCGTGGATGAGGCGACCGATGTCGCCAAGACCATCGGGCAGGACCTGAAGGAACCAGCGCAGGAGGCTTTCGCCGCCGTCAAGGACGAGGCCGCGGGTGCTGCAGCCCACGTCCGCGATGACGCGACGCACGCCGTGGACGAAGTCAAGAGCAGCGCTCAGGACGCCCGCGACAACGTCGCCGACCGCTGATCCTGTCGATCTCCGTCCGGAAGGGTCTAGTCCGCTTCGACGGGCTAGACCCTTTCTCCGTGTCAATCTGGCAATTTCCTGAAACGGCGTAAGCCAATCCCCTGTTCCACGTCTATAAGACGAGAGATTCTGCCCCCTGTGCTTGCCCTGGCTCGTGCGGTCCTCGACGTCCCGAAGCGTCTTGTGACCTGTGGGGGTGAGGCGAGTGCGGGAGAGAGCTGTGTCTGGAGCGAGTACTTCGACGGGTGACCGACGAAACCGAGGGACGGGAACGCGACGTCGGGCGCAGGCTCGAACGCCGTGGTGGTGGTATCGCGGAGCCGGAGCGGTCGCCCTCCTGGCGGCGCTCGTGGCCGGATCCCTGTCCGCCGCCGAAAGGGCACGGGCGGCGGACGTCTCGGGTGTGACCTCGGTGTCCATCTCGGACCCGGTTGATGAGATCACGGTCTACGAGAATTTCCGCATCACCGCCGAATGGGCATTCGCTGCCGACGCCGTTGCCGGAGACTCGTTCACGCTCACGCTTCCGACCGCGCCGCGCGTCGAGGGGATCGCCTCGTCGTTCGAGGTCTTCGATCCGGCGGGGGCCGTGGTCGCCACGTGCACCGTGCACGCCGGATCCGTCGTGTGTATCGCGAGCGACTATGTGAATACGCATGCCGACGTCCGTGGCAGCCTCAGCTTCTGGGCCGAGGCACAGCAGCCGACTACCGACGCGGCTCTCTTCTTCTCCACTCCGGACGGTCTCGTCCTCTCCGCGCCGGTTCCCGGCGGTGCCATCCGTCCCGAAGCCGCGTACGCACCGTTCACCGAGACGCACGTGGACGGCATCCTCTCCACCGATGGGACGGCAGGGTGGACGATCTTCCTGTCGTCGCAAGAGCTCGCCCAGGGAGCCGTGATCACCTCGTCGCTCAGCCCGGGACTCGTCCTCGATCCCTCGACGATCGCGCTGGTGTCCTTCCCGGTCGCGACCTGGAACGACGGGCAGCCCACGGTTCAGATCGACCTCCACGAAGGACTCGACTACGACATGGTCCCGGGTCGAGACCCGTCGACGTTCTCGATCGTGATGACCTCCGCGCCGGCGAGCGATGCGGTCTACCGGGTCCGGTTCCAGGCCGCGTTCCCGACCTGGGCGCGCGACGGTGATGCCTTCAGCGTCGCGGTTTCGGGATCCGGCCTGACTCCTGCCGCCGGGACCGTCCTCTTCTCGGGCGGCGGTGGCGAGGCTCAGAGCCTCGCGGCTCACAGCGGCCCCGTGGCTCGCGACTCGGCGGCGGAGCCCTCGTTCCGTCGTTCCGCGCAGGGCACAGAGCACGGCGCGTCCGCCGCGCTGACGCCGGAGATCCCGCAATCCCTCCCGACCGAGGCCGACCGGATGGCGGCCTCGATATCGAGAAGCGAGGTCTCCCCCACGGAGGCGCTTCCCGAGCCGAGCGGCAGCCTCCTGATGAATCCGGCTGCGGTGGCGCCGTGGGGCGTGGTGGGAGGCGTCCTGCTCGTCCTCTTCGGCGTGGTGCAGGGGGGCGCCGTCGCTCGGCGTCTCCTCGTGCGTCGCTGACCTCCGCCGGCGAACGGGACGTCCACTCTTTTTCACGGATCGCGTGAGATGGCGACGCCGGGCTCGTTATCTCTTCGTACACCAAGACTCGGTCCGGATGCGGCGGCACTTCGTCGTACACGGCACCGATTCCACCGGAGGGGAGAAAGAAAGCACCGTGGGAACAAATTCGAAACGAGCGACGGGCCAGACCGCCGCTGCTGCCGTCTTGGCGCTGATCGTCGGGGCACTGGGGCTGCTCGTCCCGGCGGCCGCGCAGGCGTCCGAGATCGACGCCGTCACCGGCATCACCATCATCGAGCCGAAAGACAGTGTGGCTGTGGGGGACACGCTCTCCCTGGAGGCATCCTGGGCTGCCCCGGCCGGCGCGCAGCCCGGTGATACCTTCTCTGTCGACTTCCCCCAGGCACCGCTGCTGGCCGGCATCGCCTCGACCTTCGATATGCGAGACCCCGATGGCGCCACGATCGGATCGTGCGTCGTGTCGGAAGCGGGGATCGCGTGCACGTTGAGCGACTACGTCTCGACGCACGCGAACGTCCAAGGCACGGTTCGCTTCCAGGCCCGTCTGATGGAGGGCACGGAGAAGAGCGAGCTGCTGTTCACCACCGGAGGTGGCGGAGACATCACGGTTCCGCTTCCCGGCGGCGGCGTGCAGCCCGGCACCAGCCAGCCCGTTCCGGATGACGCCGTCAAGTCCGGCGTCATCACGGTCAAGGGCGACACGGTCGAGTGGTACGTCTGGGTTCCGGGCGAGAAGCTCACCGGGACCGACCCGACGCTCACCGACACTTACGACAAGCGCATGGAGTTCCTTGCGGACACGCTGACGGTTGGCCATGTCGCCGTCGAGGACTGGAACGGCGGCAACTTCGCGAACAGCGACTTCACCGAACTGTCGACACCGTCCGGATATGTGATGTCGCAGGATCCCGCGAACTCCGCCTTCTCGGTGCGCCTCATCGGCAACGCCCACGCGGATCAGCTCTACCGGCTCAAGTATCAGACGAAGCTGCCGGCAGGCTTCAAGACCGGTGACGTCTTCGAGAACACGGTCACAGGGTCGAGCTTCACGACGACCACCGGATCGGTCCGGATCGTGAAGGCCAGCGGAGAAGGCAACGGAGACGGCCTCGGTGATCTCACCGTCGCGAAGGCGCTCTCGGGCGACGGCGCCAGCGCCGTACCCGCCGACCGCACCTTCACCGTCGACTACAGCTACGAGAACGCCGACGGCGAGGTGAAGGGGGCGCTCACACTGACCGCCGGCGGCCAGCCGCAGGGTCTCAACGATCTCCCGGTCGGTACTGTCGTGACGCTGACCGAGCGCCCGGCAGCCGCGGTCGACGGGGTGACCTGGGGTCAGCCTCAGTTCAGCGGTACCGGTGTCCGCGTGGTCGACGGCGGCGCCCAGATCACGATCAGCGACGACACGGCCGTGGCGGTCACCGTCACCAATCCCGCGCAGTTGATTCCTCCGCCTCTCGGTGGGTTCTCCGTCGCCAAGAAGGTCACCGGGAGTGCGTCCTCGGCTGTGCCCGCAGATCAGACCTACCGTTTCCGGTATTCCTATGACGAGGGCGGTCAGTCGAAGACCGGTGAACTCTCGGTGCGGGCCGACGGGACGGCGAAGAGCGTCGACGGGCTCCCGGTCGGAACCGTCGTCACCCTGACCGAGGTCGCGCCGGACGCCGTGCCCGGGGTCGTCTGGGGAGAGCCCACGTACCGGGGAGACGGCGTGACGACCACGACCGACGGCGCGCTGGTGACGATCGGCGCAGACCGAACGGTGGAGGTCGTCGTGGACAACCCGGCGACGCCGGTTCCGCCGACGGTTCCGCCCACGGAGCCGCCGACGCCGACCACGCCGCCGACGGTTCCGCCCACGGAGCCGCCGACGCCGACCACGCCGCCGACGGTTCCGCCCACGGAGCCGCCGACGCCGACCACGCCGCCGACGGTTCCGCCCACGGAGCCGCCGACGCCGACCGCGGGAGACACGCTGGCCATCACCGGTGGCAACCTCAGCGGCGTCGTCGGTGGCGTGCTCCTGGCACTGGGGGCTCTGGTCTTCGGCGGGCTGCTCCTGCGTCGCCGCAAGACCAACGCGCTGGACTGATCCGGCGCCTGGCCCTGCACCCGAGAACAGATCAAGGCAGCATGAGAAGAACACCCCTCGCTGCCGCGGTCGTCATTCTGAGCATCGGGATGACGACCGCGGCAGCGGCCCCACACCCACACCCACACCCACGACGCCCGCCGACACCCTGCAAGCCGAGGCTGCGTAGCTCGGTCCCGCGATCGGCAGTGCGCTGAACCCGGACGCACTCGCAACCGATGCGGCTTATACGGCCATCGCCGCCGCGCAGTTCTCGACGGTCACTCCGGAGAATGCGATGAAGTGGCGATGACGGCGGACGAAGCCCGCCAGGCTCTCCGCGCGCATGTCACCGCCCTGGTGACGCGGTACAAGGGCAGGATCTGGCAGTGGGATGTCGTCAACGAGGTGATCGAGGAAGACGGATCCCTCCGGAAGACGGCGTGGCTCGAAAAGCTCGGGCCCGGATACATCGCGGATGCGTTCCGGTGAGTGCATGAAGCCGATCCGGAGGCGCTCCTCTTCTACAACGACGACGGCATCGAATCCGGAGGCCGAAAGCGGACGCGGTCTTCGGACTCGTCGCCCAGCTGAAAGCACAGGGAGTGCCGATCCACGGCATGGGCTTCCAGAACCACCTTTCCGTCGAGAGGGCACAGCAGATTTCCACGACGAGGCCCTGCGGCCGAAGCCGCAGTACGACGCGCTTCTCCGCGTGCTGCGGGAAGCGGGGGGAAAGCTCCTCCCGGCTCCTACGCCGTCCCCTGCGGCGACGCACTCGGGGCCGACCCCCGCGCCGAGCACAAGCCCGGGCCGTGCCTCGACCCTCGGTGGAGGCGCCGGGGAACCAGCTCACCAGCCTGCACTCCGCGGCCGTGGACGAGCCGTTCCGCGGCGACGACGGCGGATTGATCGGCTTGCACTATGACACGACCAGCAACGGAGCCGAGTCGCACGGTTGCCTGCGGTTGACACAGCAAGCGTTGGAGGCGGTCGATGCGCTGCCGCTGGAAACGGCGATCGTGATCACGGACTGAAAGAGGTGGAGGGGGCGGCGTGGGGCCGCCCCCTCCGGGGAGGGGCCTGCAGCTGCCACCGCAGGGTCTGTGCCTCTGGGGGAGAACACATGAGGAATACGGGTGAGGACGGGAATTCTTCCGGTGGTTCCCCTGTGGATCACGTCACGGACAACGGTACGCTTGGCGTCGTTCCCGCCCGTGTTGGAGACGGTTCTCGATCCTTCGGCGACGTCCTCGCTGTCGTTTCGATGAGTGACGAGGAGTTGACATGAGGAGTCAACAGGGCATGGACGATCGCGAAGCCGCGGATCGCTACGCGCATGCCGCGAACGCGGGCGATCAGGACGCCGCGGGTCGTTATCTCGCCGAGAATCTCCCGCACCTGTCAGCCATGGCGCGTTGGCTCGCCCGGGATACCAACGGTCTGATCGATCCCGATGACCTGGCCGCGGACACCATCGCGAGCCTGCTCGCCCTGTGGAAGGCGGGGAGAGGCCCGGTCGCCAACCCGAACGCGTATCTCATCCGTGCGATGCGGAACCGGATCATCGATGCGTATCGTTCGCCCCGGTCCCGTGTGCAGGGCATCTCCGACTCAGAACACGAGATGCCGGCGGACGAAGTGCAGACCCGGCAGATCGATCTGTATCGGGAGTACGAGTACATCCGGGAGGCGCTGACGTCGCTTCCCGAAGATCAGCAGCTGGTCCTCACGGCCACCGTGGTGGAGGGACGCAAGCCCGCGGAGCTGGAAGGCGAACTAGATCGATCGGCCTCGGCCATCTACTCCCTCACGCACCGCGCGAAGGCCGCGCTTCGTCGGGCCACGCTGCGGGTGATCCTCTCCGAGAACGCGCCGGAGGAGTGCCGCCGTGCCGCCACGCGGCTTCCGGAGACGGTCACGGTCGACGTCGATGATGCGCGTTCCTCTGCGGGCATGGAACACATCCGAACCTGCGCGCGGTGCCGCGCGGCATGGCTGCGCTTCGGGAGCATGGCGACCCTGGGGCTCACGACCCTTCTCGTCGTCGGACAGCTCGGGCCTGCCGCTGCCCCGGCGCAGGCTTCGGAGCCGAGAGGTGAGCGCCGTCGCGACCGTCGTCGTCGTCGCCGTCGTCCGCGTACCCGGGACGTCGTCGCGCTGACGATCGCGGTGAGCGCCATCGTCGCGGGCGGGGCGATCCTCGTCGGCACCTTCTTCCCGCTCGACTCCCGGCAGCCGCCGTCCGCGTCGCCGGGGGCGAACCGTGAGACATACCGCGTGACCACGCAAGCGGATGGTGACGGCGGCGCGACCTTGCAGATGGACGTGGCGATCAGTGGCGACCTGTCCGTGTCGCTCACCCTTCCGGACGGGGTCGCGCTGGCGTCCGCTCCCGCCGACTGGGAATGCCGCGCGACCGAATCCCTGATCCGGTGCGAACTCGGCGAGTCGCGAGCGGGAACCTTCGACCTCATCGACGACCGGAGCGACGACGCCGGGGAGTATCACCTCGAGCTCACCGGCGAGGTCGACGGGCGCGAGGTCGAGGGAGTCGCGCGCGGCACCATCACCGAGGAGCCGCAGACGCTCCTCGTGGACGAGACGTCGTAGCGGTGATCACCACCATGGCCCGCGCAGCGTCGGAGGACCGGTCGCCGCCCTCCATCGTGATGGGGTCGGCATCCGCGACGATCAGGGATCTTGGCGCACTTCTTGAGCTCAATCGGTACCCCGATCTGCTGCTCGACGACGCCCACGAGCCGGTGATTGGGGGATCGCCGTACGGGTTGTCATCGAGTTGTCATCCCTCCGTCGAATCCGCATGGCGTCGGTGATGCCCGCCGACTCACGGGGGTGGTGATCCAAAGTCTCCTCCTTCCTCAGAAGACGGCGAGTCGGTGGTGTCCGGGTTTGGAGCATCGGGGTCGGCGAGCTCCGGCAGACCGGCGGCGCGACGTCTGGTCCTGATGTAGTTCTCGTGCCACCCGGGGTTCTGCATCGTATCCCGCACCGTGTGCTGAATCATGTCCGACCAGAAGTCGACCCAGCTCCGGTCGTCTCCGGGCCCGTCGCCTCTGCGCGGGCCTCGGCGCTCCATCGCGATGAGACGGTCCCACGCCTTCGCCTGGCGGGCGCGGGAGCGAGGCGTGTCCCGGTGCAACCGCCTGCCCGCGTCGTCGACGACGTCGCGTTTGTCGTCGAAGTGCCGCTGCACGGAGGCCGCTGTCACCACGAACATGATCGATATTCCGAGGAAGGTGAAGGGCAACAAGATGACGCCGATGAGAAGCCATCCGTTCACGGGCACGAGAGCAACGTACTGCCGCGTGCGGCTCCCGGCGAGAGGTTCGCTGTCTTACGCATCACCCTCCGTCTGCGGCGGTCGGTGCACCTCGCGGGAGATGTCACGAAGGAGGTCATCTTGCTCGGGAGACGGCGCGGGGGCATCTCCGCTCTCGTGGCCCACATCTCCCTCCTGTCGATGGCATCCGGGATCGGTGATGGCGCGTCGCGTACACACCGAGCGCGGAAAACAGTAGCACCTAAAGTTTTAGCTTCACCCACCGGATGGAACTCTCGGTCGACTGGTCACGCGGGCCGCCGCCTCATCGGTGGGCGGTAGGCTGTTCGAGTGGCTGCCTCCCCCACCAACCCCTATTCCGAAGCCGGCGTCGACACCGCGGCTGGTGACCTCGCCGTCGAGTTGATGAAGTCGTCCGTCCGCGCGACGCACGGCCCCGAAGTGCTCGGCGGTGTCGGCGGATTCGCCGGCCTGTTCGACGCCAGCGCCCTGCGCGATTTCCGGCGTCCGCTGCTGGCGACCAGCACCGACGGCGTCGGCACCAAGGTCGCTATCGCGCAGGCCATCGACAAGCACGACACGATCGGCCAGGACCTGGTCGGCATGGTCGTCGACGACATCGTGGTGGTGGGCGCGAAGCCGCTCTTCATGACCGACTACATCGCTTGCGGCAAGGTCGTCCCCGAGCGGATCGCGGACATCGTGCGCGGTATCGCCGAGGCGTGTGCGGCGACGGGTACGGCCCTCGTCGGCGGCGAGACGGCGGAGCATCCGGGTCTCCTCGGCCCGCGGGATTACGACGTCGCCGGGGCGGCGACGGGCGTGGTCGAGGCCGACGCCATCCTGGGCGCGGACCGCGTGCAGGACGGCGACGCCGTCATCGCGGTCGCCTCCAGTGGCCTCCACTCCAACGGCTACTCGCTCGTCCGCCACATCATCACCCGCGCCGGAATCTCGTACGGCGACAACGCCGCGGACTTCGGCTCGACCTGGGGCGAGGCTCTCCTCGAGCCCACGCGCCTCTACACGCTTCCCCTGCTGCGCCTGATCGAAGCCTCCGGCGGAGTCCACGCGCTGAGCCACGTCACCGGCGGCGGCATCGCTGCCAACCTCGCGCGCGTCCTGCCGCAGGGGAGCTGGGTCGAGGTCGACCGCAGCACGTGGTCACCGAGCCCCGTCTTCCGCGTGCTGAGCGACATCGCCGGCTCCACGCTGGAGTCCGCCGAGGGCACTTGGAACCTGGGCATCGGATTCCTCGCCGTGGTAGCGGCGGACAAGAAGGACGCCGCGATCGCGGCGCTGAACGCCGAGGGCATGCCCTCCTGGCAGGTCGGCACGGTGGGCTTCGGCCCGCGTCCGGCCGGCGAATTCGAACAGGGCGCCAAGGGCGTCGATGGTGGAGCGGTGCGCCTCGTCGGCGCCTACGCGGACGGAGCGAAGTAAGAGCCCATGTGCGGCATCGTCGGAATGGTGGGCTCTGCCCCGGTCAATCAGGACATCTACGACGCCCTCCTGCTGCTGCAGCATCGCGGGCAGGACGCGACGGGTATCGCCACCGCCGAGGCGAACGGCGTCATGCACAACGCCAAGGCCCAGGGGATGGTGCGCGAGGCGTTCCGCACCCGTGACATGCGCGGCCTACTGGGAAACGTCGGTCTCGGTCACGTCCGCTACGCCACCAAGGGCACCGCGTCCAGCGAAGAGGAGATGCAGCCGTTCTACGTGAACGCGCCCTACGGCATCATCCTCATCCACAACGGCAACCTCACGAACACGCGCGAGCTCGCCGCCGACATGGCGCAGCGCGACCGCCGGCACCTCAACTCGTCGAGCGACACCGAGCTGCTACTCAACGTGCTCGCCGGTGAGCTGCAGGCCACGACCTCCACGGTCGACCTCGACCCGGACCGGATCTTCGAGGCCGTCGCCCGCACGCATGACCGGATCGAGGGCGCGTACGCCGTGATCGCCGTCATCGCCAACTACGGCCTGCTCGCGTTCCGTGACCCGTTCGGCATCCGTCCGCTGATCCTCGGGCGTCGTCCGTCGGTCGTCCCCGGGGCCGAGGGCAAGGACGAGTGGGTCGTGGCGAGCGAGTCCCTCGTGCTGGAGAACGGCGACTACGAGGTCGTGCGCGAGGTCGAGCCCGGCGAGGCCGTGTTCATCACGAACGACGGCGAGCTGTTCACGAAGCAGTGCGCCGCCGAGACGCATCTCGCGCCGTGCGCGTTCGAGTACGTCTACCTCGCCCGTCCCGACTCGGTCATGAACGGCATCTCGGTCTACGAGTCGCGCCTGCGGATGGGCGACAAGCTCGCCGACACGATCGCGAAGCACGTGCCGATGGACAAGATCGACGTGGTCATGCCGATCCCCGACTCGTCCCGTCCCGCGGCCATGGAGGTCGCCCGCAAGCTCGGCATCGAGTACCGCGAGGGCTTCTACAAGAACCGCTACGTCGGCCGCACCTTCATCATGCCGGGGCAGGCGGTGCGCAAGAAGAGCGTCCGTCAGAAGCTCAATGCCATGTCCACGGAGTTCCAGGGCAAGAACGTGCTCCTGATCGACGACTCCATCGTCCGCGGCACCACCTCGAAGGAGATCATCCAGATGGCTCGGGATGCCGGAGCCGCCTCAGTGACCTTCGCCTCCGCCGCACCGCCGGTCCGGCACCCGCACGTGTACGGCATCAACATGCCGTCGCGGCACGAGCTCATCGCCCACGGCCGCACGATCCCCGAGATCGCGGAGGAGCTGGGCTGCGACCACCTCGTGTACCAGGAGGTCGACGACCTGAAGGCCGCGATCACCGAGGGCTCCGCGCTGGAAGACCTCGACATGAGCTGCTTCGACGGCCGCTACGTCACCGGCACCGTCACCGACGAGTACCTCGCTTGGGTGGAGGGGTCGCAGACCTCTTGATGTCCGGGTCCCTGAGCTCGCCGCAGGGCCGACCCCTCTGGCAGGGTCGCGCCCTCGCGCTGATCGGGATCGTGCTGGTCGCGTTCTCGCTGCGGTCGGCCGTCGCCTCGCTCTCTCCGGTCCTCGACCACGTCGCCGAGGACTTCCCGGTGGCCCCCGTGATCGTCGGGCTGATCGGTGCGGCTCCGCCCGTCTGCTTCGCGCTGTTCGGGCTGCTGACCCCGCTGTTCGAGCGCCGGTTCGGGCTGGAGCGGATGGCGGTCGTCGCCATCGTGCTGATGGCGGCGGGCATGCTGCTGCGCGGCCTCGCCCCCGACTCCTGGAGCCTGCTGGCCGCGACCGCGGTCGTGTTCGCCGGTGTGGGATCGGGCAACGTGCTGCTGCCGCCGCTGGTGAAGAAGTACTTCGCCGACCGCCTCGGCGTCATGATGACCGCGTACTCCACGACGCTCGCGGTCTCGACCTTCCTCCCGCCGCTGGTCGCCGTCCCCGTCGCGGACTCGCTCGGGTGGCGGATCTCGCTGGGCATGTGGGGCGTGGTGGCCGCACTCGCCCTCGTGCCGTGGGTCACGCTGCTGGTGCGCTCCCGCGGCGACGACCGCCCGGTGCCGACGGAGCTCCTTGTCCCCGATCCCACGGACGGCGTGGACGATGTGCGCGATGCCGTCGCCGCCTCGACCGGGCCGATCACGACGCAGTCCGCGAGCCCCCGGGTCTTCGGTCGGCTCTGGCGGCTGCCGCTGGCGTGGGCGCTCGCCCTCGTGTTCGGCACATCGTCGACCATGGCGTACGTCGCCTTCGCCTGGCTGCCGACCATCCTCGTCGACCTCGGCGGCGTGACCCCGGCGACCGCCGGCTTCCTGCTCTCGCTGTTCGCTCTCGTCGGGCTGCCCTGCTCCATGCTCGTGCCGGTGCTCGTCGTGCGGTTCCAGGCCACCCGCCCGCTCTTCTTCGTGGCCGTGGTCGCCGGTCTCGTCGGGCTTGCCGGGCTGTTGCTCTTCCCGACCGTCGCGCTGCCGCTGTGGGTCGCGATCTTCGGGCTCACCGCGATCATGTTCCCGCTGAGCCTCGTGCTCCTGAGCATCCGCGCCCGTACGCCGGAGAGCGCCGTCGCCCTCAGTGGCTTCGTGCAGAGCATCGGCTATGCGATCGCGGCGGTGTTCCCGCTCCTCGTCGGCCTCCTGCACGACACCAGCGGAGGGTGGCAGGTGCCGCTTCTGGTGGTCGCGGGGGTGCTGGTGGTCTCGGTGCCCGCGGGGATCATCGCCGGTCGCCGCCGCACGATCGAGGACGAGTGGGAGCGGCACCACGGCCGCTGGTGACCATCGCCGTCAGCGCGCTCGCCGGGGCGGGGCGGTCGAGGAGCGCACGACGAGCTGCGGGTCGGTGGAGGGCATCTCGCCGACCGGCTCCTGGCCCTCGATCTGGGTGATGAGCCGCAGGGCGGCGGCGCGGCCCATCGCCTCGAACGGCTGACGGACCGTCGTCAGCGCGGGGGAGGCGTACGCGGCGAGGGCGATGTCGTCGACGCTCACGACCGAGATGTCCTCGGGCACGCTGCGCCCCGCCTCGTGCAGGGCGCGGATGAGGCCGAAGGCCATCTCGTCGCTGCTGACGAAGACCGCGGTCGCCTCGGGGATCGCAGCGATGGTGCGCCCCGCCCGGTACCCGGACTCCGGGGTCCAGTCCGCCGGGATCACCGGCGGCGGGACGATGCCGCGCTCGCGGAGCGTCTGCTCCCAGGCCTCGCTGCGCTGCTGCGTCTCCGTCCAGTAGTCGTCGCCGGACACATGCCACACGGTCTCGTGGCCGAGGTCGAGGAGGTGCTCCACGGCGAGGCGGGCGATCGCACGCTGATCCACCGCGAGCGGGGCGTCCTCGTCGAGGGAGGTGCGTTCGCTGCGGGTGGCGGGGGTCCGCTCGGTGCGCGCCCGCATCGCCGGGGTGTCCAGGGCGATCGGGACACCGAGGATGATGCCCTCTGCGCCCTGCCGCTCCAGGCGATCGAAGGCCTCGAGGAAGGCGTCGTCCGACGCGTGGTCGGCTACCGCGGCGGTGGTCACGGTGTAGCCGTTCGCCGCCGCCGCCTGCTGGATGCCGACGCCGAGCGCGGCGGAGGAGTAGCGGTCGGTCGACACGACGATCACGCCGAGCACGCGGGTGCGGCCTGAGGCGAGCGAGGCCGCGGCGGCGTGCACCCGGTAGCCGAGCTCCTCGACTGCGGCGAGCACCCGTCGGGCGGTATCGGGGCGGACGTTGTCCTGCCCGGACATGACGCGCGAGACGGTCTGCGTGGAGACGCCGGCGAGGCGGGCGACGTCGACCTGGCTGGGGGCGCGGTCGTCTTTCGGGCGGCGAGGGGACATGCCCCAATGGTAGCGATCCATCCGCGGAAAACCAGGGAGCGCGGACCTCGGCGATGCGATAATGTGAACGCAAACAATCCGACTGGGAGTGCCATGTCCGACCTTCTCGCCGCGGCTTCCGACGGCTCCACCACCGCCGTCGCCGCGCCGACAGACGCCGCGGCTTCCGGCGCTCCCGCCCTGTCCTGGCGCGACGGGGAGATCCTCCGCGACGGCGTGCCCCACCGCATCCTGTCGGGCTCGATCCACTACTTCCGCGTGCACCCCGACCAGTGGGAGGATCGCCTGCGCCGGCTCGCCGCGATGGGCGCGAACACGGTCGACACCTACGTCGCCTGGAACTTCCATGAGCGGGTCGAGGGGGACATCCGCTTCGACGGCTGGCGGGATGTCGAGCGCTTCGTGCGGCTGGCCGGGGAGGTCGGTCTGGACGTCTTCCTCCGGCCGAGCCCGTACATCTGCGCGGAGTGGTCCAACGGCGGCCTTCCCTTCTGGCTGACCGGACGGGTCTCCGCGTTGCGGACGAGCGATCCCGCATTCCTCGCCGCGGTCGATGCCTGGTACGACGCCCTGCTCCCGCGGCTCGCGCCCCTGCAGGCGGCTCATGGCGGACCGATCGTGGCGATCCAGGTCGAGAACGAGTACGGCTCGTTCGGCAGCGACGCCGCCTACCTCGCCCACCTGCGCGACGGGCTCCGGCGACGGGGCATGGTGGAGATGCTCACGACGGCCGACGGGATCACGCCGGACATGATCGCGCACGGGAGTGTGCCCGGCGCGATGACGACGTTCACGTTCGGCACCGGGGTGCCGGTGGCCGCTTCCCTCCGGCGGCACGGCGAGGCACTCATGTGCAGCGAGCTCTGGGGAGGTTGGTTCGACCACTGGGGGGAGCGGCACCACGTGCGCTCGGCGGAAAGCATGGGCGGGACGATCCGGGAGCTTCTCGACGAGGGCGGATCGGTCAGTCTCTACATGGCGCACGGCGGCACCAACTTCGGCCTGTGGAACGGCGCGAACCACGATCTCGTCCTGCAGCCGACGGTGACCAGCTACGACTCCGATGCCCCGATCGGCGAGGACGGCACTCTGGGGGAGAAGTTCCATGCGCTACGTGCGCTCTTCGCTCCCTTCCATGCGGACGCGCTGCCGCCGGTGCCTGACCAGCCACGGCGGCAGTCCGCGGCCTCCGCGCCCCTGGAGCCGCGGGCTGCGCTGCTCGACCTCGTCCGGGTGACCCCGGTCGCCGGAGAGCTCTCGCCGCGCCCGCTGACCTTCGAGCAGCTCGGGGCGGAGGACGGCCTCGTCATCTACGAGGCTGACGTGTCGTTCCCCGACGAGGCGACGCTGACCGTCGACGGCCTGCACGATCGCGCGATCGTCTTCCTCGATGACCGCCGCCTCGGCGTGCTCGAACGCGACGGGGAGACGACGCTCGCGCTCCCCGCCGCCGGGGGCTCGGGGCGGCTGACGCTCGTCGTCGAGAGCCTCGGGCGCGTCAACTACGGGCCGTACACGGGCGAGGGCAAGGGCATCATGCGCGGGGTGATGATCGGCCGCCGTCTCGTGAACGGCTGGACGCATCGACTCCTCCCGCAGACGGCGCCGGTTCCGGACGCCGTCTCATCCGGCGGAGCGGACGGCCTCGCCGTCGCCGCGCTCGATATCGCCGAACCGCTGGACGCGTGGCTCGCCTTCCCCGGGGGCGGCAAGGGGATGGTGTGGCTGAACGGATTCCTTCTCGGCCGCTACTGGAGCATCGGTCCGCAGGAGACGCTCTACGCCCCGGCGCCGCTGTGGCGTACCGGGCGCAACGAGATCGTGGTGCTGGACACCGACGGCCTCGGTGCGACGGTGGAGATCCGCGAGGCTGCCTCGTTCGGGGAGACCGAGGAGTTCATCGGCTCCTGAGCTGGGCGCGCCAGGTGGTGACCTTCGGCCAATGTTTGCGCACACGGTGCATAACGCTCTTGCCTTAAGCTGCAGCGGCGCTCTACGGTGATAGCGCAAACATCGATCGAGGTCGATGATCCATCTGCGGCGCATCGGGGCGTCCCTTCCTCCGGCCGTCGCACCGTTCGAGAGGCAAGACGTGTCGACACCTTCCCGACCGCCGCGCACCGCCGTCGCCGTCAGCTCCCTGCTGGCGACGGCACTCGCGCTCGGCGGAGCGCTCCTCCCCGCGACTGCGGCGCAGGCCGCTGACCTCATCCCCGTGCCGAAGACGGACTACCGGCTGCACGCGGTTTCCAGCGAGTCGGATCCGTACCCGGCACCGCCCTCGCTCGACGGCACGGCCCTCGGCGCCTTCGACGGCGACTATGCGACGCAGTGGACGTCGCGGTACTCGTCCAACGCCCCCTTCCCGCACTGGATCGCCGTCGACCTGCAGCGTTCCCTCGCGGTCAAGGCGCTGGACTACTCGGTCAAGCGCGGGCAGAGCGTCGCGGCGAAGTCCGTCGAGGTGTATGTCACGGACGACGCCGACGCCGCGCGGACGTCCCCCGCGGACGGGGGATGGGGCCCCGCCGCCGCGGCCGCGACGCTGCACGCGCCCACCGCGAACGACGAGAAGCAGCGCATCACGCTGGAGACCGCGAAGGACGGCCGATACGTCGCGCTGCTCGTCATCGACGCGCAGGGCACCACGGGCGGCGGCGCCGGTGAGATCCAGGTGCTCTCCGACGAGGAGCTCCCGCCGATCGTGACGGAGCCGGAGACGCCGGAGCAGCCGGAGACCGGGGACGCTGTCGAGATCGCCGCGGGCGGCACCACGGCCACCGTCTCCTCCGCGTTCCCGCAGATCCTCGGCTACCGCGTGGGTGAGGAACGCCTCGGCGGGCAGAAGAGCTCCCCGCGCACCTGGGCGGTCAACGGCACCGCCTACGCGTCGACCACCACCTCGACGGCGAGCGCGACCGGCGTCGATTACGTCTCGACCCTGACCGGCATCGACGTCACCGTGCGCAGCAGCATCCGCGTCGCGGCGAACGGCACGGTCGAGTTCACCGTCACGGCGGTGGAGGGCTCCGCCGCCGTGAACACCCTGGCGCTCCCCGACAACGCGTTCCTCTCCGCGACGGCCGCCGACGGCGCCGTCCTCGACCGCACCGTGATCAGCCCGAACAGCACGACGAACGCCGACGAGCACATCGCCGTCGGAGCGGCGACGGCCACCGGAACGAAGGGCGCGGCCTTCGCGTTCCTCGGCGACGGGAGCCTCGCCGGCAGTGTGATCACGAACGCGACGACGCAGGCCTCCGGCGGCACCGCCTCGTGGAACAGCCGGCTCACCACGCGGGTGACCGCGACCGACGGGCGGACCGCGGAGATCGGCTCGAACACCTGGCTCATCCACCCCACCACCGCCGTCGACAGCAGGGTGGCGACCTACGCCCTGCCGAAGGTCACGGTGCTCCTCACGGCCGATCGCAACGGCGACGAGAGCGTGGACTGGCAGGACGCCGCGATCCGCTACCGCGAGGTCGACGCCCCGCGTCTCGGCGCGGACCGGGTGGCCGACCGTGTGATCAGTCGCATCCCGTTCAACTTCGCCTCCAGCGCCACGAACTACTTCGATCTCGTGCTCGACAACACCAAGCGCATCGCGAACCAGACCGACGGCCTCGGGCAGTGGGTGCTCAACAAGGGCTTCGGCAGCGAAGGGCACGACTCCGCGAACACCGACTACGGCGGGAACTACAACGAGCGTGCGGGCGGCCTCGCCGACCTGAACCGCCTCGTCGACGAGGGGGCGAAGCTCAACGCCGACATGAGCGTGCACGTCAACGCCACGGAGATCTACCCGCAGGCGGACGCGTTCGACGCGGCGATCCTCGACGGCACGCCGCCGTACAAGCCGGGCTGGAACTGGCTCGACCAGTCGTACTACATCAACCAGCAGACCGACCTCGGCACGGGACGCGTGCTCGACCGCTTCCAGCAGTTGCGGGACGAGGTTCCGGGGCTCAGCGGTGTCTACATCGACGTGTACTACTCCAACGGCTGGGTTGCCGAGGAGCTCGCGGACGAGCTGAACGCCATGGACCTCGAGGTCGCGACCGAGTGGGGCGACAAGTTCGTCGACAGCACGGTCTGGTCGCACTGGCCGAACGACCTCGCCTACGGCGGCAAGGACAACAAGGGCATCAACTCCACGATGGTGCGCTTCATCCAGAACGCGCAGGCGGACGTCTGGAACGACGACGTCCTCCTCGGTCAGCAGCGTCTCGTCGACGCCGAGGGCTGGGTGGGCAACCGCAACTGGGACGGCTTCATCGGCAACATCTGGTCGCAGAGCCTGCCGACGAAGTTCCTGCAGCACTTCGACCTGCAGACCTACGAGGCAGGGGTCGAGGCGACCTTCACCGACGACGTGGCGGCCCGGATCGTCGACGGTACCCGCGTCGTCACCATGGACGGCGCGACCGTCCTCCGCGGCGACTCCTACCTGCTGCCGTGGCAGTCGCTGGAATCGAACGCCGAGTCGGGTTCGCCCGTCGCCGCGGACAAGATGTACTTCTTCACGGCCTCCGGTGGGGAGAAGACGTTCGGTCTCACCGAGGCCTTCCGCGGCAACACGACCTTCGATGTGTTCGCGCTCGGTGACCAGGGACGCGAGAAGGTGCGCACCGTCACCGCGGTCGACGGGAAGCTGACGCTCTCCGGCGACGCGGGGACGGCCTACGTCGTCGTGCCCCAGGGTGGGGCGCAGCGGGCGCCGATCGAGTACCGCGACGCGGGCCTGGTCGACCCCGGATTCAACTCGGGGTCGCTGGACGGCTGGAATCCCCGGGGCGACGTGACCATCGAGCGCACGGACCTCGGCACGGCGAAGAACGCCTCCTGGGGCGACAACATCGCGGTGTTCGGCTCATCCGCCTCCGCGATCTCGCAGACCGTCACCGGGCTCACCCCCGGGGAGCGCTACACGTTCTCCGCGCAGGTGCAGATCGATCCGACGGCCACGCGGGACGTGAGCGTCGGGGTCGACACCGGGGGCGGCGTCGTGAGCCGCACCTGGAACCTCTCCCCGACGTACAACTACATGCGCGCCGACTCCAAGGCCGGTCAGTACTACCAGCGCGGATCGGTATCGTTCCTCGCGCCGGCCTCCGGCGAGGTGACCGTCTCGGTCTCGGCGGTCGCCGGTGACGCAGCGGTGCGGATCGACAACGCCAGGGTGATGGCGGACACGACGGCCCCGGCCGCGGCCGGCACCGTGTACTCGAACGACTTCGAGGGCAACCAGCCCGGGTGGGGCCCGTTCGTGAAGGGCGACGCCAACGGCATCGACGATCCGCGCACGAGCATCTCGCGGCGGCACGACCCGTACACGACGAGCGACTGGCGCAACACTTCCAAGCCGTTCGACAGCGGAGCCCTCGCGGGCCTCGCGGTGGACTCCACCCTCACCGGTGAGCACTCGCTGATGTCCCACTCCGAGAACTCCGGCGTCGTCTACCGGACCGACCCCACACTGGTGCCGCTGCAGGCCGGGCACACCTACCGCATCGGGTTCGACTACCAGGCCGGCGCGAGCGGGGCGTACCGCTGGCTGACAGGTACGGACGCCGTGATCGACGGGGAGAT
The DNA here is from genome assembly GCF_002848265.1 of Zhihengliuella sp. ISTPL4. Taxonomy (GTDB): domain Bacteria; phylum Actinomycetota; class Actinomycetes; order Actinomycetales; family Microbacteriaceae; genus Microbacterium. The sequence goes on along the minus strand of NZ_CP025422.1, from coordinate 2,243,474 downwards.
CTCCTCGACGACACTGCGTCGCACGCCCGTCGTGCAGGCGCTGGAGACCACCGCGTTCCAGGAGGACGTGATCGTGGGATGCGGCGACTACACGTGGGTCGGTTTGGAGCGGGTCGGCGGCCCGGACGTCGACTTCGTCCTCGACGACTTCACGGTCACCGACCTCGGTCCGACGGAGGGTGGCACCCCGTGCGCCACCGTCTCCGGCGAGGCCGTGAGCCTGAGCCCCGGTGCACAGACGCCCTTCACCACGACCTTCACCAACAGCGAGGACATTCTGGCGGAGAACGTCGGTGTGCAGCTCGATCTCCCGGACGGCTACACCGTCGAGGTCGCAGACGGATCGTCGAACCTGTTCGCGAAGGTCGCCCCCGGCGAGAGCGTGACGACCGACTGGCTGCTGACAGCACCGGCGTCGGCCGCGGGTTCCGCCGTCGGCATCGGGATCGCGGCCACCTACCTCGTCGACTGCGACGTGCGGACCGTGCAGACCGCGCAGGAGGCGGCTGTGGCCTCCCGCGCCCGTATCCCGAACGCGCAGATCACCGCGACCGCGAGCTCCGAGGAGACCGCGGGCGAGGACGGCAAGGCCGCGAACATGCTCGACGGCAACGCCGGGACGTTCTGGCACAGCCGCTGGAGCAGCGACGCCCCCGGGTATCCGCACGTCCTCACGTTCGACCTCGGGGCGGCGGAGACGGTCGACGGCGTCTCCTACCTGCGGCGCGGCGCGAACCAGAACGGCCCCATCAAGGGCTTCCAGGTCGCCGTCTCCGCCGACGGGCAGACCTTCACCGACGTGGCGGCGGGGGAGTGGAAGAACGTCGCGGAGTGGCAGGATGTCGACTTCGCAGCGACGACCGCGCGGTACGTGCGGGTGACGGCGACCTCGTCGATCTCGGGCACCCCGTTCGCGGCCGTGGCGGAGATGGCGGTGTACGGCACCACCGCCCCGCAGGGGGGTCATGCTCCGGAGACGCGACCCGAGGACGACCTCGGCGCGTGCGCGCCGGACACCGACCCGGCGGTGACGCTCGGCGCGGATGCCGTGCGGGCAGGGGAGACGGTCGAGGCTGTGCTCTCCGGCTTCGCGCCCCAGACCGCCGTCTCGTTCTGGTTGGACGGCGTGCGGCTCGCGGACGCGACCGTGGACGCGCGCGGCGCGCTCACCACCCGCGTCCTCATCCCCGCGGACGCGGCAGTCGGAAAGCACCGCTTCGTCGTCAAGGACGCCTCCGGCGCGGAGGTTGCCGGTGCCGCCCTCACCGTGAAGAAGGCGAAGCCGGCGAAGAAAGCCGTCCTCACCCCGTCGGTCGGCACCGTGGCAGCGGGGGACTCGCTCCGCGTGCAGCTCCGCGGCTTCGACCCCGAGTCCGTGGTGCAGCTCTGGCTGCACTCGGAGCCGGTCCGCGTGGGCGAGGTGACGATCGCCGCGGACGGCAGCGCGGTCGCGACCGTCATCATCCCGGCGGCCGCACCCGCGGGTGCCCATGCGCTCGTCGCGACGGACACAGAGGGCACCGAGCTCGCTCGAGCGGATCTCGCGGTCACCGCGGACGCGACCGCCGCGGGCGGGGCGCTGGCCACGACCGGCGCGGAGGGGATGACCTGGCTGGCGGTGGCTGTCGGGGCTCTCGCTCTGAGCGCAGTCGGCGCGGGGCTCTGGCGGCGGCGACGAAGCTGAGTCCGCCTGCACAGGAGAGGCCCGGGGTTCGCCCCGGGCCTCTTCTGCACGAGGCGGGGCGTTTCGCGGCTTCTCCACGGGTCGCGGTTCCGGGGCCGGAGAGCGTGCCTTCGGTCCTCGATACTCGAGGGGTAGCCACGAAAGGAGCCGCACATGCCGAACGTCCTCATCCGCGACCTCGACCCCGGCGTGTATTCCGTGCTCACCGCGCGAGCGCACGAGCGAGGACAGTCGCTGGAGCAGTACCTCTTGACCGAGCTCGCCCGCATCGCCGCTCGCCCGACGCTGTCGGAGCTCTTGAGTGGACGAGCGCAGGAGCCGGAGGTGACCGCGCTCACCCCGGAGCGCATCGTGGCCGCCGTGAACGAGGGGCGCGCCGGGCGGTGATCGTCGGTCTGTGTGCGGTCGAGGTGCCTAGCCCTTGACGGCGCCGGCGGCGAGACCGGAGCGCCAGTACTTCTGCAGCGTGAAGAACAGGGCGATGAGCGGGATCACGCCGAGCAGGGCCCCGAGCATGACGGCGCCCTTGTCAGGGGAGAAGTAGCTCATCATGCCGTAGAGGCCGAGGGTGACCGGCTTGAGGTCGGGGCTGGAGATCATCATCAGCGGGAGGAGGAAGTTGTTCCACGTGGCGACGAAGATGAACAGGAAGATCGTCACCATCGCGGGACCGAGCAGCCGCAGCACGATCGTGAAGAAGATCCGCGCTTCGCCAGCGCCGTCGATGCGGGCGGCCTCCAGCAGCTCCGTCGGCACGGACGACTGTGCGTAGACCATGCCGAGGAAGACGCCGAACGGCGAGACCGCCGAGGGGATGATGATCGCCCAGACCGTGTTCGTGAGGCCGAGCGCCTGGAACTCGATGTACAGCGGCACTGTGAGGAGGGCGACGGGCAGGAGGAGCCCGGCCATGATGATGCCGACCGCGAGCTTCTTGCCGGGGAAGGCGAACTTCGCGATCGCGTAGCCGGCCATCACGGCGAACAGCGTGCCGATGACCCCGGCGCTCAGCGAGTAAAACAGCGAGTTGCCGACCCAGCGCCAGAACAGCCCCTGCGTCCAGCCCATGAGGCTGTCGTAGTTGGCGGCGAGGTTCGGCTCGGCGAACCAGAACCCGAACGTCGAGGTGAGGTCGGTGTTGTTCTTCGTCGAGGCCACCACGAGCCAGAACACCGGCACGAGGAAGTACAGCGTGGCCACGACGAGGGCGATGATGCCGAACGTGCGGGCCGCGGGGCCGGGCGCGATCGACGGAGGAGGGGCGTCAGCCGCCTGCGGCTTCCGGGAGCGCCGCATCGTCGGCGGGGCCACGGTGACGAGTCGTGTGGTGGTCATGCGTCGCCCTTCCGCCGCTGGAGCAGTGCGTACACGATCGCGAGCACGCCCGCGATCCCGGCCATGAGCAGCGAGTACGCCGAAGCCGGGCCGCTGCCCGACGGTGACAGCTCGCCCATCATCGTGTTGTAGGTGAGCATCATCGGCGTGAAGTCCTTGCCCATCCAGGAGTTCGCGGCTTCCAGGATGACCGGCTCGTTGAACAGCTGGATGGTGCCGATGATCGACAGCAGCACGGCCAGCAGCGCGGCGCCGCGTACGAGCGGCACTTTGATGCGGGTCGCGATCTGGAATCCGGTCGCGCCGTCCAGGCGGGCGGCCTCGTAGAGGTCGCGGGGGATGGCCTGCAGGGCGCTGAGGAAGATGAGCATGTTGTAGCCCGTGTACGTCCACGTCGTCATGTTCGCCATCGAGAGGAGGATGGTCTGCGGCGCCATGAGGTCGGTCCCCTCGGGCAGATAGGGCAGGAAGGGCGACACCTCGGGGGTGTAGAGATAGAGCCACATCATCGCCGCGATGATGCCGGGGACGGCGTAGGGGAGGAAGAAGGCGAGGCGGAACAGCGCGGGGCGCCGAACGATGAACGAGTCCAGCAGCAGGGCCAGGGCGAGGGCCGCGATGATCATCACCGGGATCTGGAACGCCGCGTAGAGCACGACCCGTCCCATGCCGGCCCAGAACGCGCCGTCCGTCGCCGCCGCCGCGAAGTTGTCGAGGCCGACGAACGTGTCGACGAGCTCGCCGCCGCCGTACAGGCCGCCGCCGGCCGGCACCTGCGCGAAGAACGACGACCGGACCGACACGATGATCGGGATGAGGAAGACGACGGCGAACAGCAGCGCGAACGGCGCCATGAACAGCCACCCGGTCAGCCCCTCCCGTCGGATCCGCGATCGCCTGGTCGACGGGGCGACGGGGCGGCGCGCGGGCGGGGGCGGCGTCGCTGCCCGCGTCTCGGTCACTGTGGCCATGATGTGCCTCTCGCTCTCACGACGACGGCGGAGTGCACGATCGCCCGTGCACTCCGCCGTCGTTCATCCGATGATGCCGTCCGGTCCGGTCATTCCGCGACCGGGAGGCCGAGGTCCTCGAGCGACGCGACGGCCGTGTCCTGCGCCGTCGTGAAGATGTCGGCGACCGTGGCGGTGCCGGCGGCGGCCGCGGCGGCCGTCTCGTTCATGTTCGCCAGGGTCGAGAAGCCGGGGGCGTAGGGGAAGTCGGGGTTGAGGTTCTCGGTGGCGGTGCCGAGCTCGGCCAGCACATCCTGACCGCCGAACTGACGCAGCATCTTCTCGGGCGTCTCCACTTCGCCCTTCGCGGCCACGACGAGCCCCTGGGAGGCGAGGTCGTCGACCTGCGTGTTGAACCAGTCGTTGAACTCCATGGCGGCTTCGGGGTTCTCGCAGCCCTTCATGACCGAGACGCCGGAGCCGCCGTCGGGGCCCGTCATCGCCCCGGCGCCGAAGTCGGGGAGCTGGGCGACGCGCCACTGCCCCTCGGCCGGGGTGCCGTCCAGGGAGTCGAGGAGGAAGCCGGCCTCCCAGGCCGCACCGACGTGGCCGATGAGGCTGCCGTCGTTCAGCGCCGCCGTGAAGCCCTCGCCCCACCGCTCGGTCGCGAGCGTCTGCTTGCCGTCGAGCAGGCCCTGCCAGAAGGCGGCGACCCGCTCCGAGCCCGCCCCCTCGGCATCCACCTTCCACTCCTCGCCCTCCGTCGAGAACCAGGTGTCGCCGGCGGCGGCCGCCTGGCCGGAGAGCCAGTTCTGCGCCTCGTCCGGAGTGAACGCCGTGACGAACTTGCCGGCGGCGGCGGCCGTGGCCGAGGCAGCGGTCAGGTCGTCGAGCGTCGCCGGGGCGTCGAGGCCGAGCGCCTCGAACTCCGCCGTGTTGTAGAAGTAGACGAGGGGTCCGGTGTCTTGCGGGAGGCCCACGATCGCGTCGCCGACCCGCATGCCGCTGAACGCTCCGGCCGAGTAGTGGTCCTCGTACTTCTCGGCCTCCGCGGCGACGTCCTGCAGCAGGCCCTTCACGTAGAGCTGGGGCACCTCGGAGTATCCGGTCTGCGCGAGGCACGGGCCGTTCCCGGCCTTGATGTCGGTCTCGAGCTTGAGGATCATGTCGCTGGCCTTGCCGTCGAACTTCGTGGCCTTGACCTGGATGTCGGGGTGCTCCTCGTTCCAGCGGTCGACGATCTCGGTGACCGTGGTCATGCCCTCGCCGTCGGGGAGGCGGTGCATGTACTCGATGGTGACGGGCTCTCCGCTGGCGTCGCCGCCCCCGGAGGCGGCCGGGGCGCAAGCCGCGAGTCCGAACGCCGACACCGCGCCGAGGGCGACGACCGCGGCGACGCGGGGGGTGCGTGAGGTGGGTGCCATGCTGTTCTCCTCTTTGAGGTCATGTTCCTGCGGATCGCCCGAAGCCGGGACGCGGCGAGGGTGCGCCGTCGATCACATGCACATCAAATCAGAAAATGTTTGCGCTCACAAGACGCGGATCAGCGGGATGGCGACGAAGTCGCGTGGCGCGGCGGGAGCGCTGACATCGAGGATGACACCGATCTGCGGACAGCGTGCGCCGCACGGTACGAGCCAAGGACTCGGCGTCGCCGGCCGGGTACGAAGAAACACCCGCACGAGCCGTGCGGGTGTTTCGAACAGAGGGGCTAGGCCTTCTCTAGTTCGTCTTCGTCTTCGTCCGCGTACTCATCGGCCCACTTGTCGACGTAGGCGTCTTCGTCGGAGTCGCTCGAGTGCGCGAGCTCGCGCTCCAGCGCCGAATAGTTCACCGACGGACTGTACGCCTTGAGTTCGCGGGCGATCTTTGTGTGCTTCGCCTTCTGACGGCCACGGCCCATGCCTGAGACCCCCTCACGAGTTAGCTGCGGGCAGACGGGCGCCCGAGTCATTCACGACACCGGCTCGAGGCCGGTAAGAGTAGCATTCAGGATAGCACGCGGGGAACAGACCCTGGCCGCGGCCAGGCCGGCGAAGGGAGCGATCTCCATGACCGACAGCACCTCCACTCCGTCTGACGAGGCCACGCAGAACGCCGCTCTGCAGAAGGCCGTGATCGTGGGCATGCAACTCGATCAGGACCCGCATGTCCTCGACGAGGCCGTCCGCTTCGCCCGGCTGCTGAACGCGCCGCTCGTCGTCGCGCACGTCGACGTCACGCGATTCGTCACCTACGAGGATCCGGACGGCTACGTGCACTCGGCCCCGATCGACATCAACTTCGACGCGGGTGCCGCGGAGTTCGAGGCCGTCGAGGCCGCAGCCGCCACGGCGCTCTCGGGCAAGGGCGTCACGTGGACGGCGCGGCAGCTCGTCGGCGACCCGGCTCTGGCCATCAAGCAGCTCGCGAACAAGCTGGACGCGCAGCTCATCGTCGTCGGGACCCGGAAGCGCGGCATCGGCGAGTCCATCAGGGAGTTCTTCACCGGTTCCGTGGCCGCCCGCCTGGCCCACCGCCAGCACCGCTCCGTCCTCGTCGTGCCCCTCGGGGAGTCGGTGCCGGACGAGCAGAAGGAGATCTGGCCGGAGTGATCCGGGACACGACAAGGCCCCGCCGACGGATGTCGGCGGGGCCTCGTGCGGTGCGATGGCGGCTCAGGAGTCCGGTTGGCTCAGCGCCACCGTCACGCTGCGGGCGGCCTGATCCAGCGCGTTCTCCAGGTCGGTGACCACCGCCGCCGGAAGGACGCCGCCCTTCGCGACGTGGGTGCGCAGATCGGTGCGGATGCGGGCACGGAAGGCGTTCACGACGGCATCCGCGCGGTGCAGCTCCTCGCGGCTGGTCAATCGCGCGTCCTCGCTCGCGGTGCGGGGCTTGTTCTTCGCTGCGGCTCGGTCATCCTTGGTCGCCGTCGCCAGATCGGCGCGGAGGCTCTTCATCGCCTCCTGCACGCTCTGGCGCACCTCGTTCGCGATGAGTCGAACGGTGTCGGTGATGCCCGCCTCGATGTCGGCGAGGTCGTTCTCGCGAGAGGCGAGCTCGGCGCGCCCGGCGTCGGTGATCGCGTAGATCGTGGTGCGTCCGTCGACCGTCTTGGTGACCAGCCCCTCCTCCTCGAGCTTCGCGAGGCGCGGGTAGATCGTGCCGGCGCTCGGGGTGTACGTGCCGCCGGTGCGGTCGGTGAGGGACTGGATGATGCCGTAGCCGTGCTGCGGAGACTCCGCGAGCAGCGACAGCAGGTACAGGCGCAGATCGCCGTGGGAGAAGACCGCGGGACTCATGCTTCCCACTCCGGGTCGTTCTCGATCGTCTGCGGAGCGCGGCGGAGAACCGTCACTCCTCCGGAGACGGAGTTGGCGCGGAGGTCGACGAAGCGTCCCGCGAGCTCGCCGGTCGTGCCGTTGTAGGTGCTCGGACCGGACGTGCTGCGCTCGACACCGTCGATGAGCAGGCGGCCGCTGAGCGAGCGGATGACGTAGTTCGCCGCGAGGGACTCGTCGAGCCGCACGGTGGTGCCGCCGGAGACCGAGTTCACGGTGATCGTGTTGACGTCGCCCGCGGCGTCCACCAGCGTCGAGCCGGAGACGATGTCGACCGTGGCCTTGCGGATCGCCCCGGTGACGGCCACGTCTCCCGAGACGCTGTTGGCGTTGATCGAGCCGGTGAGGTTGCGCACCTGCACGTCGCCGGAGACGGAGTTGACGCTGAGGTCGCCGATGAGGGTGTCGACGATGATGTCGCCGGACACGGTGTTGAGGCGGGTGTCGGTGCGGATCCCCGACACGAGGGCGCCGGCGCTCACGACGCCGAGGGTCAGGGCGATGGAGCGCGGGACGGCCACGCTCACCTCGGCGCGCGGGCCGCCGGAGCCGAAGTTGCGGAACACCTCGAGGAAGTTGTCCCAGCCGAGCTGCGGGTGGTCGATCTCGACCTCCCCGTCGCGGGACTCGATGCGGAGGTCCTTGGTGGTGACGCCGTGCACCTCGATCCGGATGCCGGGTTCGTCGTGGGCGATGACGTCGACCTGTCCGCCGACGAGGCCCACCTTGAGCCGGGTCGCGGAGGCGATGTCGATGACGCGTTCCTCGCCGGGGGCGATGAGCCACTTCTCGGTCATGTCTGCTTCTCCTGTGTCGAGGGATTCACGATATATCGTGTTGCCGTCACGATAACACGATATATCTCGATTTCGTCACCCCCTCTTTCCTTCGAATCGCCTGATCGGTCCCATCTCGGTACGGAAATGGAGCCATTCAGGCGATTTGAACGGAGTTGACATTGACGTAACGGCAACTTCTACGGTGGAGGGGAACGACAGGAAGGAGGCGGGATGAGTGAGCGGGACTGGTCGATTCAGGAGATCGCGCGGCTCGCGGGGACGACGAGCCGGACGTTGCGCCACTACGACGACATCGGGCTGCTGCCGCCGTCGCGCATCGCGGCCAACGGTTACCGGCACTATGACGCCGCGGCCCTGGTGCGGTTGCAGCGGATCCTCCTGCTGAGGGAGCTCGGGCTCGGGCTGCCGCAGATCGGGGAGGTGCTGGGCCCTTCGACAGGCTCAGGGACCCAGGCGGTCGGCTCAGGGACCCAGGCGGTCGGCTCAGGGGCCCAGGGCGACGGCTCGGCGGCGGAGGCATCGGCCCTCGAGGCCCACCTCGCGCTGCTGCGCGAGGAGCAGACCCGACTGGCGCGGCAGATCGCGTCGGTCGAATCCACCATCACGGCATTGAGAGGAGGTGAGAACCTCATGGCAGAGAACATGTTCGACGGCTTCGACCACACGCAGTACAAGCAGGAGGTCGAGGACCGCTGGGGGAAGAAGGCCTACGCCGACGGCGACCGCTGGTGGCGCGGGATGAGCGACGCCGAGCGCGCCGACTGGCAGCAGCGCGTGTCCGACCTCGGACGCGACTGGATCGCCGCGGCAGAGAGCGGCATCGATCCGGCGTCCGCCGAGGCGCAGGAGCTCGCGCGTCGTCACGTCGCCTGGCTCACGGGCATCCCCGGCACTCCGGCCGCCGCCCTTCGGGAGGGACCGGACGCCGCAGCCAAGGCGTACGTCATCGGTCTCGGCGAGATGTACGTCGCAGACCCGCGCTTCGGCGCGAACTACGCGACGTCCGCGGGTGGCACGCGCGGCGCGGAGTTCGTCCGCGACGCGCTCCGCATCTACGCGGAAGTCTCCCTCTGATCCATCGAGCCACCCCCTTGCGTACGACCCACCCCGCTGCGGTCGTACTCAAGGGGGTGGCTCGCACGCAAGGGGGTGGATCGGGGGAGGAGGGGAGGGCGTAGGGTCGTGCCATGACGGGGCGAGCGCGACGGGCACGACGGAAGCGCCGGCACGACCGCCCCGCGTCCGGAGCCTTCGCCGCGGCGGCGACGGCGTATGCGGCGAACTGCGCCCTCGGGGCCGCGGTGGCGGCACGGCTCATCGACACTCGTCGGTTCCGCTGGGTGCATCACGCCCTCTACATCCTGACCTGTGCGACGACGGGACTCGCCGTCGTCGCAGGCCTCGCCGCCGGCGCGCCGCGCGGACGCCGCGCCGCCCGCGCGCTCCTCCCCGCCGCCATCCCCCTGGCCGCGATCCCCTACGCCGGCACGCACACCCGGCGACACCCCCTCGTCGCCCTCACGGCGGCGCCCTTCGTCCTCGCGGGCCTCGTGGTCTCGCGCCTCCCCTCCGACCGGAAGTGACTGCATGGAACTCCTCGACGCCATCCGCCGCCGCAAGACCACGAACGGAGCGTTCCTGCCCGACCCGGTCTCCGAGGAGCACCAGCGCATCCTCCTGGAGGCGGCCGGTCGTGCGCCGTCGCAGCTCAACAGCCAGCCGTGGCGGTTCGTCGTGATCGAGAACCGCGACACGATCGACGAGATCGCGCGCATCTCCGGCGAAAGCATGACGGAGGCGATGTCGAACGGCACATTCTTCGAGCGGTACAAGCCGTACTTCCGCTTCAGCCAGGAGGAGATGGAGGAGAAGCGCAGCGGCATGCTGTTCGACAAGCTCCCTGCGCCGCTGCGGCCCTTCACATCGCAGGTGTTCACCAAGCGTGGCCAGACCCTGATGAACACGTTCGGCGTGCCGAAGACGCTGGGCTCGGAGAACCGGAAGCTCGTGGCCGGATCGCCCCTCCTGCTCGGCGTCATGCTCGATCGCAGCGAGTACCGGCCGGGGCAGCTGTCGTCGTTCTATTCCGTGTTCAGCATGGGTGCGGCCATGGAGAACGTCTGGCTGACCACGGTCGAGCTGGGCATGGGCATCCAGTTCATCTCGTTCCCGATGGAGGTGCCGGGGCGCTGGGACGAGATCGTGCGATTGCTGCGGGTGCCCGACGACCTGGAGCTCATGGCCGTCTACCGGCTCGGTTACCTGCCGCCGGAGCAGCGCCGCCCGGCGATCGACTGGTCCAGCAGTCAGCGCAAGCTCGTGTCGCAGTACGTGTTCCGCGAGGACTGCGACAGCCCGCAGCAGGGCTGGGACGCTCCGCCGGCCCGGACCTGAGTCAGGAGCCGCCGACCGTCCGCGGCACCTCAGGGAGATCGTTCAGCGCCGGTCCCTCGATGCGCGTGCCGTCCGCGGCGAACCGCGACGCGTGCAGCGGGCAGTCCCACGTGCACTCGGCGTCGTTCCAGTCGAGGATGCCGCCGAGGTGCGGGCACACCGCGCTGACCGCACGGGTCACGCCGTCGACCGTGGAGATGGCGACCGGGCGACCGCCGCGGTTCGCCACGACGCCTTCGCCCTCCGCGGGCTGCGGAACCGGGACAGGGGTGGTCTCGGCCTCGACCCAGCCCTTCGTGGCGGCGGCGGCCACCTTCGCGCCCTCGACGGCGCCGCGCGCGAGGTCGGCGGGGACGGTCAGCCGGGTGCCGAGGCGCAGCATCCAGGACGGGCGCTCGCTGCGCTTCGTCCCGATGATCTCCTCGGTGAGCCGCAGGGCCGCGGCGGGCGCATTCGACAGTCCCCACTTCGCATACCCGGTGGCGATGCGGATGCGACCGAGGCCGCGCGGCAGCGCGCCGACGAACGGGATGAGGTTGTGCGACTGGTAGTCCTGCGCGGACCAGCGGTGGGTCTCCTCCGCATCAGGGAAATGCAGCCGCGTCCAGGCCACGAGGTCGTCGATCGCCGCAGTCTCGCCGTCGGAGCGTCCGACCGGATGCCCGTTGCCGCCCACGACGAGCTGTGCCGTCGCTGCCGGACCGTCGGCGGCCGAGACCGGTCGGATGGACCGCGTGGGGCTGTCGGCGGAGATGAACGTCCCCTCCGGCACCCCACCGGAGACCCGGAATGAGACGCAGTATGACCGCATCCCGGCGACCTTGGAGAAGTACAGACCGCGGTCGAGGATCGGCGTCCCCGTCGCGAGGACGATGTGCTCGGCGAACATCGGCCCAGCCGTGGTCTCCACCCGCGGCTCGGGGAGGGCGTGCGCCCCGGTCACACGGACACCGGTGTGCAGCGTGCCGCCGCCGGCGAGGAACTCCTTCGCGAGCGCGTCGGCGACGGCGACCGGGTCGATCGTCACCTGCGAATCGAGCGCGACCGCCCCCGCGATGGGGAACGGCGTCGACAGCTCGCCCGCGGTGAGCAACCGCGTCGGCAGTCCCGCCTCGCGCGCGGCGGCGTGCTGGGCCCGGACCGACTCGAGCCCGTCCGGACCCTGGGCGTAGGTGTGGTCGGTCCGCTCGGTGTAGCTCAGGCCGGCGCTGTCCGCGAAGCCGGTGAGCCACTCCATGCCGGCCCGGTTGGCGTCGACGTACGCCTGGACGAGTGCGGCCGGATGGTGCTTGCGGATGGTGGCGAGCTGCTGCCCCTGGAGGAGGGAGAGCTTGCCGGTGTTGCCGCCCGTCGACAGCTCCGCCACATCGCCGGCGTCGACGACCACGACGTCGAGCCCGGCACGGGTCAGCAGCACCGCGGTGGAGAGGCCGGTGAGGCCCGCCCCGACGATGAGCACGTCGTGCTGCGCGCCGGGATCGAAGGGGGTGCCGTGGGGTGCGTCCTGGTCGACCTTCCAGAGGGGCTTCATGCCGACAGTCAACGCCTGTCCCCGCTGACACCCCAACGCCTTGACATCCGGCGGTCGCGCTGTCATGCGAGGACTACAGTGGCCAGCGTGAGTCTCCGTCCCGTCCTGCTCGTCGCGCTCGGCGGCACGCTCGGGACGGCGGCGCGGCTGGGTCTCGCGCTCCTCGTCCCCGACCAGGCCGGATTCCCTCTCGCCGTACTGCTGGCCAATGTGCTGGGCGCCCTGCTCATCGGCATCGTGGCGGCGCGGCTCCCGGCTTCCGCGGAGCTGCGGCTGCTGCTGGGCACCGGCGTCCTCGGCGGTTTCACGACGTACAGCGCCTTCATGACCGGCACGCTGGCCCTGTGGGCGTCGGCGCCGGTCCTCGCCGCGGCGTATGCCGCGGGCAGTCTCGTCCTCGGTCTCCTCGCGGCGGCCGTGGGGCTCCGGCTGGGGCGCCCGCGCCGGGGGACGCTGTCGTGAGTCCCCTGCTGTTCCTCGCCTCCGCACTCGCCGGCGGCGTCGGCGCGGTCCTGCGCTATCTCGTCGATCTCGGCGTCGCGCGGCTCGCCGGCTGGCGGTTCCCCTGGGGGATCCTCGTCGTCAACCTCACCGGCTCCTTCGCGCTGGGGCTCGTGACGACGGCGCTGCCGGAGGCGGCGTTCGTGCTCGGCGCTGGTCTGCTCGGCGGCTACACGACCTTCAGCACCGCGATGCTCGACGCGGTCGCGCTGTGGCGCGACGGCGAACGCGGAGTGGCGATGTTCGACGCGGTCGGCATGCTCGTGCTCGGTCTCGTCGCCGCGGGGCTCGGGCTCGCGCTGGGGTCCGCGCTCTAGATCCGTGCTTGCGGAGGATAGGCGCCACGCGCTACTCTCGCTGCTAATCGTTTAACGCTAAACGGTTAACATCGCGCACCGCCTTCTCGTGCACCCGTCAAAGGAGACCTCGATGCCCCGCACCTCCCGCCGCGCCCTCGGCGCTCTCGCCGCCTCCGCGGCCGCCGTCTTGGCGCTCTCCGCCTGCTCCTCCTCCGCCACGGGGGAGTCCGCGGGCGGCGACATCACCCTCAGCTACGCGATCTGGGACGAGAACCAGAAGCCCGCGATGGAGGACATCGCCGCCGCGTACACCGAGGAGCACCCGAACGTCACGATCGAGATCCAGGTCACGCCGTACAAGGAGTACTTCACCAAGCTCCAGACCGCGGTGACGGGCGGCTCGGCGGCCGACGTGTTCTGGATGAACGGCCCGAACTTCCAGCTCTACGCCGCGAACGGCCAGCTCGCCCCGCTCGACGCCGTGGACGCCGCCGACTACCCTCAGGGGCTCGTCGACCTCTACACCTACGACGACGCGCTCTACGGCGCCCCGAAGGACTTCGACACCGTCGCGCTCTGGTACAACAAGGCGCTGTTCGACGCCGCGGGGGTGGAGTACCCGAGCGCGGGCTGGACCTGGGACGACTTCCGTTCCGCGGCCGCGAAGCTGACCGACTCCGCCAAGGGCCAGTTCGGCGTCGCCGCCAGCCAGTACGGCCAGGAGAACTTCTACAACTCCATCGCGCAGGCCGGCGGCGAGGTCATCTCCGCGGACGGTACCGAGAGCGGCTACGGCTCCCCCGAAGCTCTCGAGGGCATCGAGCTGTGGACCGACCTCATCGCCGAAGGCTCCTCGCCCACGGCGCAGCAGATGACGGACACGAACCCGGAGGACTTCTTCCTGTCCGGCAAGGTCGCCATGTTCCAGAACGGCTCCTGGGCCGCCATCGCCTACGCGGACAACGCGGACATCGGCGGCAACGTCGACGTGGCCCCGCTGCCGGCGGGTCCGGAGGGCAACCAGAGCGTGATCCACGGCGTCGGGAACGTCGCGAACGCCAAGAGCGCGCACGTGGAGGAGGCCAAGGACTTCGCCGCCTTCGCCAGCGGCGAGCAGGCCGCGAAGATCCAGGCCGAGACCGGCACCGTGATCCCCGCGTACAACGGCACGCAGCAGGCGTGGGTTGACGCCCTCCCGCAGTACGACCTGCAGGTCTACATCGACGCGCTGGAGACGGCCGTCCCGTACCCCGTGTCGAAGAACACCTCCGCGTGGACGAGCATCGAGAGCGAGGTGCTCTCCCAGGTGTGGTCCGGAGCGGTCTCCCCGAAGGACGGCCTGCAGGACCTCGCCGCGCAGATGCAGACCGCGCTGGACGCCGAGCAGGAGTGACCGCATGACCGTCCTCGCGCCTCGTGCGGTCGCGCCCGCAACCGGGCGCGCACCGGAGGCCTCGCCCTCCGGTGCGCGCCGGCGGCGCCGCACGCCCGGCGCCTCGCCGTGGTGGGCCCTCGTCTTCCTCGGGCCCACAGCCCTGGGGCTGGCCGTGTTCTACCTGTGGCCGACCGTGCGCACGCTCATCATCTCCTTCACGAAATCGGGTCCCTTCGGCGGGTCCGAGTGGATCGGGTTCGAGAACTACGTGCGGCTGTTCCAGGATCCGGAGCTCCTCGGCGCCCTGCGCAACACCGCGGTCTACACGGTGATCGCGCTCATCGGCATCCCCCTCGCGGTCGCCATCGCCGCGCTGCTGAACACCACCGGCCTCAAGGGGCGCAGCGCGTATCGCACGCTCTACTTCATCCCGGTCGTCACGATGCCCGCGGCCATCGCCCTCGTCTGGCGCATGATCTACAACGGCGACTACGGCGTGCTGAACGCCGCCCTCGGTGCGGTCGGCGTCGAGGGTCGGAGCTGGCTCACCGATCCGAACACCGCGCTGATCGCGATCGCCGTCGTCGGCATCTGGGCGGGGCTGGGGACGAACATCGTCATCTTCCTCGCCGGACTCCAGGGCATCCCGGACACGATCATGGAGGCGGCCGACCTCGACGGGGCGGGTCCCGTGCGGAAGTTCTTCTCCATCACGATCCCGCTGCTGTCGCCCTCGATCTTCTTCGTCAGCGTCATCAGCGTGATCGGAGCCCTGCAGGTGTTCGACCTCATCTACATGATGCTCGGCCGCAGTAACCCCGCGATGCCGAACACCCGCACGGTCGTGTACCTGTTCTACGAAGCGGGCTTCCTCGACAACGACCGCGGGTACGCCGCCGCCGTCGCCTTCCTCCTGCTGCTGATCATCCTCGTGCTGACGATCGTGCAGTTCCGGCTGCAGAAGAAGTGGGTGCACTATGAGTGACGTCTCCCTCGACACCCGCGCGGTCGTCGGTGCCGCCTCCGCACGATCGCGGAGGGCGGGCACGCCCCGGAACCGCGGACTGTGGGTCGTGCACGTCGTCCTCATCGTCGGTGCGGCGCTCATGGTGTTCCCGTTCGTCTGGCAGCTGCTGACCTCGTTCAAGACGCTGTCCGACTCGGTGCAGGTGCCGCCGTCGTTCCTCCCGCGCGAGTGGGTGTTCACGAACTTCGCCGAGGTCTTCGATTCGATGCCGTTCGGGCAGATGTTCCTGAACTCCGTGCTCCTCACCGTCGGCCGCACGGTCGGCCAGGTCGCCCTGTGCACCATGGCGGGCTACGCGTTCGCGCGCATCGCCTTCCCCGGCCGGAACGCCCTGTTCGTCGTCTTCCTCTCGGTGCTCATGGTGCCCTCGCAGCTCTACCTACTGCCGCAGTACGAGATCATCCAAACGCTCGGCTGGCTGAACACGCTGCAGGCGCTCATCGTGCCCGGCATCTTCAGCGCCTTCGGGACCTTCCTGATGCGGCAGTTCTTCCTCTCCATGCCGGCGGAGCTGGAGGAGGCGGCGCGCATCGACGGGGCGAATCCGTGGCAGACCTTCTGGCGGATCATGGTTCCGCTCGCGAAGCCTGGCATCATCGCACTTGTGGTGTTCACCGTGCTGTGGTCCTGGAATGATCTGCTGTGGCCGCTGATCGTGACGACCGATCCGGCGAAGATGCCGCTGTCGGTCGGACTCTCGCAGCTCGTCGGCATCCACGGCACCGACTACCCGGTGCTCATGGCGGGTGCGCTGCTGGCGACCCTGCCCATGCTGGTGACGTTCATGATCCTGCAGCGGCAGTTCATCCAGGGCATCGCGTTCAGCGGGACGAAGGGCTGAGACATGGCACAGCGTGAGCACGCCCCGAGCCGCCGACCGACCCTGCGGATGGTGGCCGAACGTGCCGGGGTGTCGACCGCGACCGTCTCGTACGTGTTCTCCGGGCGGGCCGGGGCCAGCGGGGCCGGCGTGGCCGAGGCCACGGCGGCGCGGGTGCTCGCGGCGGCGGACGAGTTGAACTACCGGCCGAACACGGCCGCCAGGGCGATCCGCACGGGTCGCAGCGGCATGGTGCAGCTCTCCCTGCACATGCTGAGCGATCCGTGGTCGCTGGCGGTGGCGGACGCCGTGAACGCCGAGGCGAACCGGCACGGGCTGACGACGCTGATCCTCGCCGACGGCGACTGGCACGCGGCGCTCGACCGTGTCGAGAGCGACGTGGCGTACCTCGACGGTGTCGGCCTGGACGAGGAGGACGCCCGACGGCTGGGCGACCTCGTCAAGCGCGGCCAGCGGCTCGTGGTGTTCTCGGAGCATCTGGAGCCGGACGGCTTCGACGTCATCCGCTCGGACGCGATCCCGGGGTGCGAGCTTGCGATGGATCACCTGCTGGAGCGGCACACGGCCATCGGCTGCATCGCCGCCGAAGGCGCCGTTCGTCTCGCGGGAACCCAGGTCACGCGCTACACGCCGTACGTCGAGAAACTCGCGGCGGCCGGCATCTCCCCGGATCCGGCGTGGACCGTGACCTATGCGGAGACGCAGGCCAGCGCTTTCACCGCCGCGATCGAGCTGCTGTCGCAGGAGCACCGCCCGGACGCCGTCTACGCCACGACCGACTTCGCCGCGATCGCCGCGATCAACGCCGCCCACATGCTCGGACTCCGCGTGCCGTACGACGTCGCGGTGGTCGGTGTCGGGAACACGCCGGACGCACGGCTCATCGCCCCCACCCTCACCACCGTCGGCCCCACCGACTTCTACGAGCGCCAGGCGCGGATCATCGTCGAGAGGGCGCTCGAGAGCGAGCCCTCGCCCGGTGCGCTGCACGAGTTCCCCTGGGCCCTCGTCCCGGGCGGCTCGACCGATCTCGACGCTCCGACCCCTCGCGGCCGCTGAGTCGCCCCCTTTCTTCCCCTCTGTCACGAAGGACTTCTGTTGGACCTCCACATCGGCATCATCGGCTTCGGCGCGCGCTCCACCCTCCAGGAGGAGGTGCACCGACCGGGACGCGGCTCTCGCATCACCGCCGTCTGCGACCTCGCCCCGCGCGCCCGCGAGGATGCCAGGGCGCTCGTCCCCGACGCGCTCATCACCGACTCCCTCGACGAGCTGCTCGCATCCGGTGTCGACGCGGTCATGGTGCTGACGCCGGACGACACGCACGCCGCCCTGACGATCCGGGCGCTGGAGGCCGGGGTACCCGTCTTCTGCGAGAAGCCCCTCGCGATCGATCTCGCCGACGCCGACCGCATGCTGGAGACGGCGCGACGCACCGGCACCCGCCTGTACATCGGCCACAACATGCGGCACATGCCCGTGATCACCCTCATGCGCGGGCTCATCCAGGCGGGGCGCATCGGTCAGGTCAAGGCCGTGTGGGTGCGGCACTTCGTGGGGCACGGCGGCGACTTCTACTTCAAGGACTGGCACGCCGACCGGAGCCGCACCACCGGGCTGCTCCTGCAGAAGGGAGCGCACGACCTCGACATCATCCACTGGCTGGCGGGGGCGTACACCGAGCAGGTGGCGGCGATGGGTGGACTCAGCGTGTACGGCGACATCACCGACCGACGGGATCGCACGGGGGAGCGGATGCCCGACTGGTTCAGCATGGACAACTGGCCGCCGACCGCGCTCACGGGGCTCCACCCCGTGGTCGATGTCGAGGACATCTCGATGGTGAACCTGCGGCTCGAGGGGGGGATCTTCGCCTCGTACCAGCAGTGCCACTTCACCCCGGACTACTGGCGGAATTACACCGTGATCGGCACGGAGGGGCGCATCGAGAACTTCGGCGACGTGGCCGGCAGCGAGGTGAAGCTGTGGAACCGTCGACACGCCGGAGCGGCCGACGCCGATGAGGTGTTCATCGTCCCCGAGGTGCCGGATGCCGGGCACGATGGGGCCGACGCGCTGCTCGTGGCCGAGTTCTTGCGGTTCGTGCGGCACGGCGGGCGCACGGCGACCTCTCCTGTCGCGGCGCGGGAGGCCGTGGCCGCCGGTATCCTCGCGACCGCCTCCCTCCGGGGCGACGGCTCCGCGATCGCCGTCCCCCCGCTCGACCCCGAGCTCGTCGCCTACTTCGAGCGCGGCCAAACCCCCTCCTCCGCCGCCGCCTGATCCAGTTCCCCGGCAGGGGAGTGCAATGTGGCACCCGAACCGCGTCTCCCAGGCACGTTTCTGATCCCGCAGCGAGGGGGGAGGGGAGAGGGGCGGGGCTCCCAGGGAGTTCACACCGGGGCGAATGTACAAACGTACATGTACGGGTGTCCAGGGGGTGAGCGATGGCGGAGAGTGCGCGTCGGCGGCGTGACCCGGAAGCGCGCCGTCGGGAGATCGTCACCGCGGCAGCCGAGCTGATCGTCGAGGTCGGGGCAGAGGCCATCACGCACCGCATGGTCGCCGCCCGAGCCGGAGTGCCGCTCGGGGCGACGACCCAGTACTTCGACACCCTCGACGACCTGCGCACCGCCGCCTTCCTGGCTCTCGCGGACGAGATCGAATGCCGACTCGACGGGGTGCGGCAGACCCTCGCCGCACGTGGTGCCGGAGCGGACGTCATCGCCGCGCTCGTCTACGACAGCGTCCACGACGGACACGCGGTGCAGGCAGATCGCGCCGTCGTCACGGCAGCCGTCCATGACCCGCGTCTGCGCCAACTCGCCCGCGACCTGTCCGACCGTCTCGTCGATCTCCTCGAGCCGACCTATGGCGCCGACCGGGCCCGAGCGGCGATGATCTTCATCGACGGCGTCATGTGGAGCACGCAGATCCGCGACGTCGATCTCGAACAGTCCTTCCTCGAATCCGCACTGGCGCGGATCCTCGGAGAACCTCTCTCCCTCCCATCCGCAGCGACCGCCACCCCCTGACACCGAGGACCCCGCCTTGTCGAAACTCGCCATCCTCAGCCTGAAGAACCGCGCCCTCATCGCGCTCGTGACGATCGTCGCCGCGGTGTTCGGCGGGCTCGCGCTGACCAACCTCAAGCAGGAGCTCATCCCGTCGCTCGAGCTGCCGGCGCTCGTGGTCATGACCACGTACCCCGGCGCCTCGCCCGAGGTCGTCGAGAACGACGTCTCGACGCCGATCGAGTCGGCCATCCAGGGGGTTCCCGACCTGGAGTCGACCACCGCGACGAGCACGACCAACGCATCCATCGTGCAGGCGATGTTCTCGTACGGCACCAACCTCGCGACCGCGGAGCAGAAGATCCAGCAGGCGATCAACCGCATCTCCTCGCAGCTCCCCGAGGACGTCACCCCGCAGGTGCTCTCGGTGTCGATCGACGACTTCCCGGTGATCCAGGTCGCGGTCACGGGTTTCGAGGACGCGGACAACGCGCAGGCGCAGCTCGAGAGCGTCGCGATCCCCGATCTGGAAGACGTCGACGGCGTGAACGCGGCCGAGATCGTCGGCGGCGTCGGACAGCGCATCACCATCACCCCTGACCTCGCGAAGCTCGCCGCCGCCGGCCAGAGCAGCGAGGCGATCAGCACGGCGCTGCAGCAGAACGGCACGCTGTTCCCCGGTGGCGAGATCACCGAGGACGACGAGACGCTGACGGTGCAGACCGGTGCCAAGATCACCTCGGCCGACGAGATCGCCGCCCTGCCGCTCGTCGGCACCGCGGTCACCATCGGCGACGTCGCGACAGTGGCCCAGGAGTCCGACCCGGTGACGTCGATCTCCCGGGTCGACGGCGAGGACGCCCTCTCGATCTCCATCACCAAGCTCCCCGCCGCCAACACGGTCGAAGTGTCGCAGGGCGTGCTGGCCGCGCTCGATGAGATCGGGGAGGCGCTCCCGGACGCGGAGTTCACGGTCGTCTTCGACCAGGCACCGTTCATCGTGCAGTCGATCGACACGCTCGCCACGGAAGGCCTGCTCGGCCTCGTGATGGCCGTGCTCGTGATCCTCGTGTTCCTGCTGTCAGTGCGCTCCACGCTGGTCACCGCGATTTCGATCCCGACCTCCGTCCTCATCACCTTCATCGGCCTGCAGGCGTTCGGCTACTCGCTGAACGTGCTGACCCTCGGGGCGCTCACGATCGCGATCGGGCGCGTGGTCGACGACTCCATCGTGGTGATCGAGAACATCAAACGCCATTACGTCGGCGACGCGGACAAGGGCGATGCGATCCGGCTCGCCGTGCGCGAGGTCGCCGCCGCCATCACCGCGTCGACCATCACGACCGTGGCGGTGTTCCTGCCGATCGTGTTCGTCGGCGACATGGTGGGCGAGCTGTTCCGTCCGTTCGCGATGACGGTCACGATCGCCATGGTCGCCTCGCTCTTCGTGGCGCTGACGATCGTGCCGGTGCTCGCGTACTGGTTCCTCAAGCCCGGCAAGCCGCTCCTCGACGAGGACGGCAACGCGATCGACCCGGAGGACCCCGCCGCACCGCCGACGAAGCTGCAGCGCGGCTACCGGCCGATCCTCGGGTGGACGCTGAAGCACTCGGGCATCACTGTCGCGCTCGCCGTGGTGGTCCTCGCCGGGACGCTCGCCGCCGCGCCGCTGATGAAGGTGAACTTCCTCAGCGACTCCGGTCAGAACACGATGACCGTGACGCAGGACCTCGGGCCGACCGCAAGCCTGCAGGCGAAGTCCGATGCCGCTGCCCCCGTCGAGGAGGCCCTCCTCGACATCGACGGCATCGAGCACGTGCAGGCGTCCATCGGGTCGAGCGGCTCCGCGCTGCGCGACGCGTTCTCCGGCGGCGCGGGCATCACGTACTCGGTTCTCACCGACGGCGACGCCGACCAGGAGAAGCTGCGTGCCGAGGTGCAGGACGCGATCGACGGCCTCGGCGACGAGGTCGGCGAGGTCTCCGTCGCGGCGTCCGCGGGCTTCGGCTCCAGCGACATCGAGATCACCGTGACGGCGGCGAACGGTGACGACCTCGCCACCGCGACCTCCGCCGTGGTGGACGAGCTCGACGGCCGCGAGGGCATCGGGCAGGTCACCGACAACCTTGCCGAGGCCCTGCCGTACATCGCCGTGGTCGTGGACCGCGAGGCGGCCGCCCAGGTCGGGCTGTCCGAGGTCGCCGTCGGGTCGATCGTCTCGAACACGATGCGTCCGCAGCAGATCGGCTCGGTCGAAATCGACGACACCGCCCTGACCGTGTACCTCGTCAACCCGGAGCCGCCGACGACCGTGGCCGCGCTCCAGCAGCTCGCGATCCCCACCGCGGCGGGCATCGTGCCGCTCCAGGACATCGCGACCGTCGAGCAGCGCAACGGCCCCACCTCGATCACCACCGAGCAGGGCCGCCGCACCTCGACCGTCACGGTGCCGCCCGCGTCGGACAACCTCGCGGTCGCCACCCAGTCGGTCACCGAGGCGCTCGCCGCGGCGGACCTGCCGGATGGCGCCTCGGCCGAGGTCGGCGGCGTCGCCTCGCAGCAGGCCGACTCGTTCGCGCAGCTCGGCCTCGCCATGCTCGCCGCGATCCTCATCGTGTACGTGGTGATGGTGGCGACGTTCAAGTCGCTGCGCCAGCCGCTGCTGCTGCTGGTCTCGGTGCCGTTCGCGGCGACCGGAGCCATCTTGCTGCAGATCATCACGGGGGTGCCGCTCGGCGTGGCCTCGCTGATCGGTGTGCTGATGCTCATCGGCATCGTGGTGACGAACGCGATCGTGCTCGTCGACCTCGTCAACCAGTACCGGGAGAAGGGGCTGACGACCGCGGAGGCCGTGATGGCGGGTGGCGAGAAGCGTCTCCGTCCGATCCTCATGACAGCGCTCGCGACGATCCTCGCCCTCACGCCCATGGCGCTGGGGATCACCGGGCACGGCGGGTTCATCTCGCAGCCGCTGGCGATCGTCGTGATCGGCGGGCTCGTCTCCTCCACCGTGCTGACGCTCATCGTGCTGCCGACGCTCTACAACCTCGTCGAAGGGGCGAAGGAGCGGCGACGGGCGCGGAAGGACGAGCACCACGACGCGGGTCCGGTTCCGGTCCACGCGGACGGCACCCCGGTCAGCCGTCGGGAGCTGCGCGAGAACCACGGCGAGTAGTCGCGCGTTCACAACGCAGGAGAAAAGGCCCCGATTCCGTCGGCGAGACGAGGATCGGGGCCTTTCGCGTGAGTTTCTCCTGCGTTGTGAACCGCGGTCAGGCGAAGGAGAGGCCCCACCCCAGCGTCCACGTCTCGCCCGAAGCCAGGCGGCGCACGCCGAGGCGGCTGTTGAACGCGTCCGCCGGAGCGGTCATGGGCTCGATCGCGACGGCGAGCGGTGTCCCGGGATAGTTCGTGGCCGTGTAGACCTGCACGAAGTCGAAGCCTTCGCCCTGCCAGAGCGTGATCGCGCGGCCGTCGGGAGCGGTCAGCGAGTGTCGCACTCGGCCGTCGGCGTCGCGCTCGAGGTCCGTGAACCCCGTGTCCAGGCTGACGTCACCGACGCGGACGCCCGCGCGGAGACGCGGGTCCGCCGGCTGGGTGGCGATCGGCAGCATCCGCTCGTCCGTCTCGAAAGCGGTGCGGGCGGGGACGCGGAGGACGAGGTCGTGCGGATCGACGTCGCCGATCGTCGGGAAGGGGTGCGTCCCGAGCGCGACCGGTGCCGGAGAGTCGGACCAGTTGGTGAGCGTGTGCGTGACTTCGACGCCGTCCGCGGTGAGGACGTAGGCGACGGACGTCTCGATCAGGTAGGGATATCCGGTCTGCGGGAAGACGGTCGCGCGGAGGGTTGCGGCGCCCTCGGTCTGCTCGACCGTATAGGCGGTGTAGCGCAGCAGTCCGTGGCTGGCGGTGTTCGTCTTGGGCTCGCTGATGGCGAGCTGGCGGGCGGTGCCTTCATCGTCCCACGCACCGTCGCGCACGCGGTTCGGCCACGGCGCCAGCACGACTCCGGAGCACGACGGCGTCGGGACGTCGAGGGCGTACGGCGAGATGAGGTCGACCTCGCCGATCCGGAGGGCGCGGAGCGAAGCGCCGACCTGGGCGATCTGCGCGCTCACGTCGTCGAGGCGGAGGTGGACCTGGGTGCCGGTGGGAGAGACGGAGTTCACCTCGACATCGTAGTGCGGGAGGCGGCCGGAGTGCGGGGGTCTCCCAGGGTCGCCGGGTAGACTGGGGAGGTCGGCTTCGGACACCCGCGCAGGGCGCGGACGTTTTTCAGTGTGTGAAGTGTGAGTCCAGGGGCCGATGGTGCGCGTCGATCGACGTGAATCAACCATCACAGGAATGGCCCCGGCCGCAGATCGTCCGGACTCCGCTTGATCGGAGTGCTCGCGCGTGCGCGCAGCGCTGTTCTCGTGCGAGAACGCAAGAAGGACACCCGAATGCCCAAGAACAAGAAGCCCCGTGGCGGCCGCGCCGCCGCGAACTTCGAGCCGCGTTACGGCGCCAAGAAGACCTCGTTCCACGACCGCCACCGTCCGACCGGTGGTCGGGACACGGGCCGCGACGAGCGTCCCGCCCGTGACGACCGCGATGGTCGCGCGGCGAGCGGTTACGATCGTCGCCCGGGCAGCCGTAGCCCCGGCCACCGCGGCTACCGCCCGGAGGAGTCGGAGTCCGGTGCCCCGAAGCGCCGCTGGAGCTCTCAGGAGCGCGCCGGCCGCGACGAGGCCCGCAGCATCCGCAACCGCGCGGAGTCCGGACGCCGCGAGGCCCCGCACCGCCGCGACGACCGCGCCGGTGGCGGCCGGTTCGACGACCGCGCCGAGCGTCCGCGGTACAACGACCGGGCCGGCGCGGGCCGGTTCGATGACCGTCCGCGGCGCGACGACCGCGGCGGCTCGCAGCGACAGGGGTTCCGCGACGGCGACCACCGCGATGGCGGACGCCCGCGCTTCGACGATCGCCGGAACGAGCGTCCGCGCTTCGATCGCGACGACCGTCCGCGGCGCGATGACCGCGGCGGCGACCGCACCCGCGGCAACGACCAGGGGGGCGAGCGTTCGTACGACGCCGCCCGTGCCCGCCGCGCCTTCGACCGCGACCGCACGCAGCGCTCTTTCGAGGGCGGGCGCGAGCGGCCGTCGACCGGAGGGGCCTACCGCACCGAGCGACCGCGTCGGGACGAGCGTCCGCGCCGTGACGAGCGTCCGACCCGCAGCGACTGGAACGCGAAGCCGAAGGCGGCGTTCGAGCAGGCCGACGACGTCGTCCACGAGCGCCTCGAGGCGCAGGCCGTGCAGGCCGTCGAGGTCGAGGGCGTCACGTTCGCCGACCTCGGCCTGGGCTCGAACATCACCGAGACCCTGAACAACATGGGGGCCGCGACGCCGTTCCCGATCCAGGCGGCGAGCATCCCCGCCGTCCTCGAGGGGCGCGACGTGCTGGCCCGCGGACGCACGGGCTCCGGCAAGACCATCGCCTTCGGCGCGCCGCTCGTCGAGCGGGTGCTGCAGTCGCAGGCGGGCAAGCGTCGCGAGTTCGGCCGGTCGCCGCGCGCGATCATCCTCGCCCCGACGCGCGAGCTCGCGCTGCAGATCGATCGGACCATCCAGCCGATCGCCCGGAGCGTCGGCCTGTTCACGACGCAGATCTACGGTGGCGTGCCGCAGGGGCGTCAGGTGGGTGCGCTGAAGAAGGGCGTCGACATCGTCATCGGCACCCCCGGTCGCATCGAGGACCTGATGAATCAGGGCAAGCTCGACCTGTCGGACTGCCGGATCGCCGTGCTCGACGAGGCCGACCACATGTGCGAGCTCGGCTTCGTCGAGCCCGTGCAGCGCATCCTCCGCCGCACGGCCGAGGGCAGCCAGAAGCTCCTGTTCTCCGCGACGCTCGACCGCGAGGTCGCGGCGCTGGTGGACGAGTTCCTCGTGGACCCGGCCGTGTTCGAGGTCGCGGGCGAGGACCAGGGCTCCAGCACGATCGAGCACCGGGTCCTCGTGATCGAGCACCGCGACAAGGCCGACATCCTCACGTCACTCGTCGACCGCGAGGGCAAGACGCTGGTCTTCGCCCGCACGCGCGCCTACGCCGAGATGCTGGCCGACCAGTTCGACGACGCCGGCATCCCTGCGGTGTCGCTGCACGGCGACCTCAACCAGGCGAAGCGCACGCGGAACCTGGAGAAGCTGACGTCGGGTCGGGTGAACGTTCTCGTGGCCACCGATGTCGCGGCGCGCGGCATCCACGTCGACGACATCGACCTCGTGGTTCAGGCCGACGCGCCGGACGAGTACAAGACGTACCTGCACCGCTCGGGTCGCACCGGCCGCGCGGGGCGCTCCGGCCGCGTCGTGACGCTCATCACCCGTCAGCGCCAGCGCCGGATGACCGAGCTGCTCGGTCGTGCCGAGATCGAAGCGCCGTTCGAGCAGGCGCGACTGGACGATGACGTGATCGAGGAGATCGCGGGACGCGTGCCGTCCGCCGCCGAGCTCACCTCCTGACCCGCTCGGGATCAGAAAGGCCCCGGAGACTTCGATCTCCGGGGCCTTTCTGCATTCCGCCCCGGGCGTCAGGGGAGGGGGTGCTCGTGGAGAGTGGTCGTCAGGGATGTGCCGTTGAGGTCGAGGTAGAGCATCCGCTCGGTGACCGTCAGGGTCAGGGTGTTCCGGCGGGCCAGGTGGGGCGTGGCGGTGTCGATGAAACCCGGGTCGAAGCTGAAGACCCGGATGTCTTCTGCGCGATGGATGCGCTTGTCCGCCCAGGGCGCCATGATCTTGGCCGGGTCGCGGTGCGTGTAGACCACCGTCCGGTCCGCGAGACGGGAGGCGTGATGCAGCCGCGCGGCGTCGGGAGCCCCGACCTCGATCCACACGGTGACTCGCCCGGTGAGGTCGCGCACCAGGACTGCAGGTTCCTCGGTGTCGGAGACACTGCCGCCGAACGTGATGCCCTCCGCGAACTCGAGCCCGTACGCGAGCACCCGCGTGAGCATGTACGCGTCGGTCTCGGACGGGTGCCGCGCGGCGCGGAGCGAGACATCCTCGTACACCCCGCGATCGGTGTCGGCGAGCTGCATCTCGAACGTGTGGACTGTCGAACCGATCGCCATGATCCTCGAGCCTACGCGGCGCGCCGGCCTCCGGCCGACCGGGTCAGAAGAGCATCGGCTGCGGCGGGGCGGCGGCCGCGCGACCGC
Source organism: Zhihengliuella sp. ISTPL4 (assembly GCF_002848265.1). GTDB lineage: Bacteria > Actinomycetota > Actinomycetes > Actinomycetales > Microbacteriaceae > Microbacterium. The sequence continues at coordinate 2,217,196 of NZ_CP025422.1, read as the reverse complement.
TCCGCGTGAACATGACCGCGCCGGCCGCAGGCGTCTCCGTCTGGACATGCCCCTGCCCTGGACGCAGTCCGCGACGCGGGTAGTCGTCTTCGTGGCGGCCGTCGAGCCCGTGCATCCGGATGAGGGGACGGGCTCGCTTCGCCAACCACTGCCGGTACGGTTTCGGGGCCTCGACGGAGGCGCCGGGGTAGAGGCCGCGATACGAGGACACGAGATCGGGACGATTCTCGCCGAGCCACTGGAAGAACCACGGCTTGACGCCGGGGCGCAGGTGCAGGGCCCCGTAGATCACGCTCCGCGCTCCGGCGGCCTTGATGCGGCGGAGCGCGTCGTCGATCGCGGGAAGGGAGTCGGTGAGGTGCGGCATGATCGGCATGAGGAACACCGTCACGGGGAAGCCGGCGTCGGCGAGGGCCCGTACGGTGTCGAGGCGGGCCTGCGTGGTCGGAGCGCCGGGCTCGATCGCCTTCTGCAGCGCGTCGTCGTACATCGCGATCGACATCTGCACGTCGACCGACACGCGCTGCGCTGCCTTCTTCAGCAGCGGGATGTCGCGGCGGATCAGCGTGCCCTTCGTGAGGATGGACATCGGCGTCCCCGATGCCGCCAACGCCTCGATGATCCCCGGCATGAGGGCGTAGCGTCCCTCAGCCCGCTGGTACGGATCGGTGTTGGTGCCGAGGGCGACCGTCTCGTGCTGCCAGCTCCCACGTCGCAGCTCCCGCTCCAGCACCTCGACGACGTTGACCTTGACGACGATCTGAGTGTCGAAGTCGGCGCCGCCGTCGAGGTCGAGGTACTCGTGTGTGCCGCGGGCGAAGCAGTAGGTACAGGCGTGAGAGCACCCGCGGTAGGGGTTGATCGTCCAGGCGAAGGGCATGCGCGAGGCTCCCGGCACGTGGTTCAGCGCGGACTTCGACAGCACCTCGTGGAACGTCATGCCGGCGAACTCCGGCGTGGTCACACTGCGGAGAACGCTCGACCGGTTCTCGAGGCCGGGCAGCGCCGCCTCGTCGCTGTCCGCGAGTTTCTGTCCCTGCCACCGCATCGTGCTAGTCGAACAAAGAATCGAATCGATGTCAAGCGAGTGTGGCAGCAATGTTCGAATGGAAGAATGGAGGCATGCTCTCCTCGCCGTACGCTCAGCATGCGGCGCCGCGCTCCCCGATCTTCGGCCCCGCCCTGCCGGTCGGGCTGGCGGTGACCGCGCTCGGCGTGGTGATGTCCCTGACGGGAGCTTCCGGGACGCCGGAGGCCTCGGAGCCCCTGCCGCGTCCCGTCGCGGTGATGCAGGTGCCGTCGGTGGAGAACGCCGCGACCCCCGCCGCGGACCCCTGCGCGGACGCTGCGGTCCAGAAGGCGATCGCGGCGGGGGACGACGCCGCCACCGTCGCGGCCTTCGGTGGCGGGGCTCGATTCCGCGACGCCGTCGTCGCCGGGAACGCCCCGTGCGTTTCGCTGAGCGATCCCGCGCGGCTCTGGGTGGTGGTGAACAAGGGGCGTCCGCTCGACCCCGCTGACTACGAACCGGCGGGATTGGGTCAGGTGCCGCTGCAGATGACGACGCCGTCCGGCCGCGTGCGCGCGGAGGTGGCCGAGGCTGCCGGGCGCATGGCGGATGCCGCCGCGGCCGCGGGGGTCGGGCGCATCGGGGCGAACAACGGCTACCGCTCGTACGGCCTCCAGGTCGCGACCTACGGCGCCCATGTGCGGGATCAGGGGCAGGCGGAAGCGGATGCCGGCTCCGCGCGACCCGGGCACAGCGAGCATCAGACCGGACTCGCACTCGACGTCGTGGCCTGCGACGCGGGCTGCGGCGGGCTCGACGGCTTCGGCGCTACGCGGCAGAGCGAGTGGGTGGCGGCGCACGCCTGGGAGTACGGATTCATCGTTCGCTACGAGCAGGTGGGCACCCCGGTCACCGGGTACGCGCCGGAACCCTGGCACCTGCGCTACGTCGGCGCGGAGCTCGCGGCCGCGTATCACCAGGGCGGCTATCACACGCTGGAGGAGTTCTTCGGGCTACCGGCGGCGCCCGACTACGACCACTGAGCCGGTGTGTCCGCAGGGCCGAGTGGGACCCTCTGAGGCATCCCACAAATGCGGTACCCAGTCCCACGCGTGATGGGATGCATTCTCACAATCGCCTGTCCTGCCCCGTGTTCCCGCCGTAGACTCGCCGGAGCAACGACGCACGACACGTTCGGGAGGACGGCATGGAACGCGACATCTACGAAGAGGATCACGAGGCATTCCGCGACCTCGTCAAGGATTTCGTCAAGCGCCACGTCACGCACGAGGCGATCGAGAAGTGGGACGCCGCCGGCGAGGTGGACCGCGACACGATGCGGGCCGCGGGTGAGGCCGGCATCATCGGGCTCTCGGTGCCGGAGGAGTTCGGCGGCGCCGGGATGCTGCAGGACTACCGCTTCCGCGCGATCGTGAACGAAGAGGTCATCGCGGCCGGAGCGGGATCCCTCGCCGGGGCCTTCGGCATCCAGGACGACCTGGCCGTGCCGTACCTCGTGCACATGGGCACGCAGGAGCAGAAGGAGAAGTGGCTGCCCCGCATGGCCACCGGCGAGGTCGTCGGCGCTCTCGCCATGACCGAGCCCGGTGCCGGCTCCGACCTCCGCGGGATCAAGACCACCGCGAAGAAGGTCGACGGCGGCTACCTCGTCAACGGCGCCAAGACGTTCATCTCGTCGGGCGCGACCGCCGACCTCGTCGTCACGTTCGTGAAGACCGGCGAGGGCAACCGTCCCGACGCGTTCAGCCTCGTCCTCATCGAGAAGGGCATGGAGGGGTTCGACAACGGCAAGAAGCTCTCCAAGATGGGCTTCCACGGTCATGACACCGCCGAGCTGTCGTTCAGCGACGTGTTCGTGCCGGAGGAGAACCTCATCGGCGGCGTCGAGGGCAAGGGCTTCATCCAGCTCATGATGAACCTGCCGCTCGAGCGCCTCTCGATCGGCGTGGCCGGAGCCGCTGCCGCGCAGGCCGCTTTCGACTGGACCGTCGCGTACACCAAGGACCGCGAGGCCTTCGGGGAGCGCGTCATCGACTTCCAGAACAGCCGCTTCACCATCGCGGACATGTCCGCCACGGTCGACGCCCTGTGGGCCTTCATCGATCGCGCGCTGCTGGCCTACAAGGACGGCAAGCTCTCGGCCGAAGAGGCCGCGAAGGTGAAGTTCTGGGCCACCGAGCGTGAGTGGGAGGTGCTGGACGCCGGCGTGCAGCTGCATGGCGGCTACGGCTACATCACGGAGTACCCCATCGCCCGGGCCTTCCTCGACGCCCGCGTGCACCGCATCTACGGCGGCACGAACGAGATCATGCGGGAGATCGTCGGGCGTCAGATCGCCGGCAAGCGCTGACGTCTCGGGCACAACTTCGGAGATTCCCGACGACACGCCGGGGCGGCATCGTCCGCCCCGGCGTGTCGTGTCCTGGCTCCGAAGTTGTGCCCGGGGGCGATGGGCGGGGTCAGCGGCGCCCGCCGACACCGGCCCGACGGAGGCGGTCGGCGATGAGGATGCCGAGGGCGGTGCCGGCGACACAGCTGGCGATCGTCAGGGCGAAGAAGAGCACCCGGACGGCGAGGGGGAACGTGCCGAGGTCGAACGAGGCCCACGTGAGCAGGGGATACACGACGCCCACGACGGCAGCACCCACGTAGTGCAGCCAGGTGCCCCAGTACCGCCACATCACGAACAGGAAGGGCAGCTCCGTGAAAGCCGCCCACCACAGGTTCGTCGCCACGCTGCCGAAGCCGTAGCCCGAGAAGGGCACGATGACGAGGCCGGAGAGGAGTCCGACGAGGATCCCGACGAGAGGCTTCCGCAGCAGGCGCAGTGCGACCACCGACGGCAGCAGCCAGAGCCCGGCCAGGGCCACGCTGACGAACGGAAGCCCGGGGAACAGCATCGTCGAGACCCAGTTCGCCGGAGCGAGCAGCAATCCGCCGGCGACGCCGAGCGCGGCGCAGGTCAGCAGGATGGCGGTCGGGAACCGGAACCGCCGCGGACGCGAGGTCGGAGCCTCCGCAGGGGCGGGTGCAGAACCGAGCGGCGTCTCCGCGCCGCTCACGCGAGGGGCTCCGCGGCGGCCTCGCGAGCGGCCTTCGAGGCGGGGGAGGCGGCGCCGATCTTCCAATAGCCGCAGAAGCTCACGGCGTTCTTGTCGACACCGCGCTCGCCGACGAGCTGCTTGCGGACGCCCGAGGCCAGTGCCTGCTCGCCCGCCGCATAGGCGTGGAAAGGAGCGTCGGGGAGCGCCGTCCGGCCGAGGGTGTCGAGACTGAGGACCCCTGGCGGGATCTCGTGAGGCCGCACGATCCAGACCACCTCGAGCCCCGGCGGGTGCGGGAACTCCAGGGCGTCCTCCGCCGACGGGACCTCGATGATCGCCGTGCCCGAGGCGTCGGCCGGCAGGGAGGCGCTGATCGACGCGATCGCGGGGAGGGCTGTCTCGTCGCCGACGAGAACGACCCGATCGGTGCCCCGCTCGGGGTTGAACGTCAGGCCCTCGTCGATGATCAGCACGTGCTCGCCGGGCGCGCAGGTCTCCGCCCACCGGGACGCCGGTCCGGCCGTGCCGTCGGCCGCGGAGCCGTGCAGCACGAAGTCGACGTCGAGCTCGGCGCCGCCCTCGGGCGTGGCCGGCCGGAACGCGCGGACGGTGTAGTTGCGCATCACCGGGCGCTCGCCGTCGGGGATGCGGAGGAACTTCAGATACCCGAACATCCGGTTCGCCTTGGCGGGCACGCGCTCCAGCCCCGCTTCGCCGCCGATCGGCAGGAACAGCCGGAACCACTGGTCGTATCCCATCGGCCGGAAGCGGTCGATCTCCCCGCCGCCGAGAGTCACCCGCATCCAGTGCGGCGCGAGCCGTTCGGTGCGGAGCACGGTGAGGTGGAGGAGCTCGGCCGTCTCCGGCTTGACCATCTTGCTGAATGCCATGGGGTGCCTTTCAGGGGAGCTGCCAGGGGAAGAAGACGACGAAGATCGCGGCGGACACGGCGAGCATGGCGACGGTGAAGACCGTGTCCCTCGCCCGGAACGGCACGAGGTGGCGTTCGGTCCGCGTCGGGTGCGCGCCGAACGCGCGGGAGTCCATCGCGAGTGCCACGCGCTCGGCGTGCCGGATCGCGCCGGCGAGCAGCGGCACGATGTACCCCCAGCCGCGCGCGATCCGCGCGAACGGGCCGCGGCCGCCGTGGTAACCGCGCACCCGATGTGCGGCTCGGATCACGCTCAGCTCGTGGCCGAACCGGGGAACGAAGCGGAACGCCGCCAGTGCCGTGTAGCCGATGCGATACGGGACGCGCAGCTGCTGCACGCTGGCGCGCACGAGGTCGGAGCCGCTGGTGGTGAGGCCGCCGACGAGGGCGAGTGCGACGATGGACCCCAGCCGGAGCGCCGTGGCGAATCCGATGACGAGCGCGCCGCTGTAGAGGGTCCAGTCGCCGATCGCGACAATCGGGGCGGTGCCGGCGACGAGGGCTGCGTCGACCCACAGCGAGAAGCCCACCCCGATCGCGACCACGCCCACGGGGAGCCCGAGGAGGAGCATCGCGAGGAGTCGTCCCGTCACGCGCGCGCCCACGAGGATGAGGGCGTACGCGAGCACGAGGAAGGCAGCCGGGGTGGCCAGATCGCGCACGAAGACGAGGAGCAGCATCGCGGGAGCGAAGCCGGCGACCTTCGCCAGCGGATTGAGACTGTAGAGGAACTGCCGCCGCGATGTCGCCGTCAGCGGCGCATACGGATCGAGGGTGGTCAGCGTCATGGCGTCACCTCCCACCCGGCCGCCGCGAGCACCCGCTGAAGGGCGGGGACGCGCAACCCGGCGGAGGGGAGGATCGCGGGGTCCGCGAAAACCGCCGCCGTCGGACCAGCGGCGCGGACCCGCCCCTCGGCGAGGACGACGGTGTCCGTCGCGTGGTCGGCGACGAGCTGCAGGTCGTGGGTGACGATGACGACGGTCGTGCCGTCCGCGCGGAGACCCGCCAGCAGGTCGAGGAGCTCGGCGGCCCTGGCGCGGTCCTGACCGAAAGTGGGCTCGTCGAGGGCGAGGACGGAGGGGCGGGCGATGAGAGCGGTGCCGACCGAGAGCCGTCGCTTCTCGCCGCCGGAGAGGAGGAAGGGGTGCACGTCGGCCTTGTGCGTCAGCCCGAACCGCTCGAGCATCTCCGTGACGCGCGCGCTCACCTCGTCGTCCGGTACATGGCGCAGCCGGAGCCCGTGGGCGAGCTCGTCGAACACGGTGGCGGCGATGAACTGGTGCTCCGGGTTCTGGAACACGAAGCCGATGCGCGCCGCGAGGTCCCGAGGGGAGGCGGTGCCCGGGTCGATGCCGTCGACGGAGATCCGGCCCTTCGGCGGCGGCACGACCCCCGCGAGGGCCTGGATCAGTGTCGTCTTGCCCGCGCCGTTGGCCCCGATGATCGCGGTGAGACTCCCGGGAGCGATGTCGACGTCGACCCCGTGCAGGATCTCGGTGCGGCGCCGCGTGACGGTGAGGTCCCGCGCCCGGATGATCGGCTGCCGGTCGACGGAGGGAGGGCCGTCGGGGAGGATCGAGGACGCGCGGGCCGGACCTGGAGGCAGGGTGGCGGCCAGCGCTTCCGGCGTCAGCGGCAGCGGATCGAGGACGATCCCCCGGTCGCGGAGGCGGAGCGCGGCGAGCGTCGCGGCGGGCAGCCAGACCCCCATCGCCATGAGCTCGTCGGCATGCGCGCGGATGATCTCCGCGGCCGGACCGTCGAAGACCACCCGACCCTCGCGGTCGAGCACGATGGTGCGGGTGACGAAACGCATCGCCGCATCGAGGTTGTGTTCGACGAGGAGGATGGCCCGGTCTCCCGCCGCCACGACGTCGGTCAGCGCCGCGTACACGTCGTCGATGCCCTGCGGGTCGAGGTTCGCGGTCGGCTCGTCCAGCACGATGAGCGGAGAGCCCATAGCGAGCGCGCAGGCGATCGCGAGACGCTGGCGCCCACCGCCGGACAGGTGATCGGGGTTGTCGTCGCGGCGCTCCCAGAGACCGACGCGACGCAGAGCGTCCTCCACGCGGGCGCGCACCGAGTGGAGCGGGAGCAGAAGGTTCTCGGGCCCGAAAGCCACCTCGTCGTAGACCGCCCCCGTGACGATCTGCGCATCCGGGTCCTGGAAGACCATGGCGACATGCGTGCTGAGCGTCGCGGTGTGCGCGGTGACGGTGTCGACCCCGCCGGCCTCGACGGAGCCCGCCATCGACGCCGGAAGCGCGTGGGGGATGAGGCCGTTGAGCGCGAGGGTGAGCGTCGACTTCCCGGAGCCGGAAGGGCCGAGCAGCAGGACGACCTCGCCGGGGTGAAGGTCGAAGGTCACGTCACGCGGGGACGGGTGCACGGCGTCCGCGTGGGTGAGGGTCAGCTCGCGCACGCGGAGGAGGGGTGCGGATGGGCGCACGGCACGTCCCTGGTTCGACGGTGGGTGTGACTCTAACTTAGCTGAGCCTTACCTGTGTTGCCAGCGCGGGCCCGGCGGATGTCAGCGGCGAGCGACGCCCGCCTTGCGCAGCGAGGAGCCGATGGCGAGGCCGACCGCCGTCCAGGCCACCGGACCCAGCACGGAGATCGTCAGGTACAGCAGCTGGGCCCACAGCGGCAGCACCGCGAGGTTCGCGGCGAAGAACACGGCGACCGCCACGACCACGCCGATCAACAGGGCCGACACGAAGAAACGCCAGGCGCCCCAGGAGCGGTAGCGGGTGAGGGCGGCGACACCCTCCTGGATGAGGCCGAACAGCAGCGCCGTGCCGATGAACCGCAGCGACCACGCCGGGTTGAAGGCGCTCGCGATGAGCGCGGCGAACACGTGCGTGATGAGCGCCACGAACGGCAGACGCAGCACCTCCTGCGCGATGATGCCCGGCAGGACGTGCGAGCCCAGCACGAGGCCGTAGAGGAACAGCAGCGGACTGGCCAAGAGGAGGGGAGTGACCCAGCCGGCGATACCGCCGAGGATGCCCGTCGCGACGCCGATCGCTGCGCAGATCAGCAGCACTCTGGTCGAGAGGACGGAGGTTCGAGCCACGCTTCCAGCTTACTGGCGACCTTCGGGGACACGGCCGGCCGTCACTCTGCCCGATCGGCGCGGCCGGATGCGACCATCGTTCAGTTCTCGATCCAGCGTCCCGCAGCGGGGCTATGGTGAGCCGCGGTGCGGCAACGAGGCGGCACCGGGATCATCAGGATCATCAGGAGCGAGATATGGGTCGAACACCCCTTCGGATCGCAGCAGCCACCACCCTGGCCACGCTGTTCATCGCATCGACGGCAACCGCAGGCTACGCAGCGACCGGGGAGGTGACACACCCCGTTCCGGTCGCCGGCACCCCCGGGCACTACATCGTGGTCATGAAGGCCGACCCGCTCGCCAGCTACGAAGGCGACATCAAGGGCCTCAAGGCGACGAAGCCGGCCGAGGGCGAGCAGCTCGAGACGCAGTCGCAGGACTCGCAGCGCTACGTCAAGCACCTCAAGTCGGAACAAAAGAGCCTCATCAACGACGTCGGCGTCACGCCGGACACGACCTACCAGGTCGTGCTCAACGGCTTCAGCGCCGACCTCTCCGGCGAGCAGGTCGATCAGCTCCGCGCCTCGAAGGATGTCCTCGGGGTGTACCCCGATGAGATCCGGCACCCCGATGCGCAGACCTCCACGGACTACCTCGGCCTCGGTGACGACCGCAAGGGCCGCGGCGGGGTGTGGCAGCAGACCGGAGGCGTGAAGAAGGCCGGCGAGGGCGTCGTGGTGGGCGTGATCGACACCGGCATCGCCCCCGAGCACCCGTCCTTCGAGGGCAAGAAGCTCAAGCAGCAGAAGAAGCAGAACAGCCGGCACAAGGGCTCGGAGCCCTACACCGACGGCACCTACGTGTACTTCGACAAGTCCGACGGCGGACAGTTCCGTGGCGCGATGGTCGAGGGCCAGGACTGGGACGAGCGCGACTACTCGTCGAAGCTCATCGGCGGGCAGTACTTCTTCGCGGGAGCTCAGGCGGCTGGCTTCGACTTCCAGCACGATTACCTCTCGCCGCGCGATGGCGACGGCCACGGTTCGCACACGGCGAGCACCGCGGCGGGGAACTTCGGAGTGGAGGCCGGGATCGAGGGCGTCGACTTCGGAACCGTCTCGGGCGTGGCACCGGGGGCGAAGGTCGCCGCGTACAAGGCCTGCTACGTCGGGCCGGACACGAGCGTGACCACAGATGACATCTGCGCGCTGAGCGACCTCGTCGCCGCGATCGACCAGGCCGTCGCCGACGGCGTCGACGTGATCAACTACTCGATCGGCGGCGGCGCCGCGAGCACGGTGATGGCCCCGGAAGACCTCGCGTTCCTCAGCGCTGCAGCCGCGGGCGTCTTCGTCGCGACCAGCGCTGGCAACGACGGCCCCGATCCCGTCACCGCCGACCACGCCTCGCCGTGGTACACCACCGTCGCCGCCTCCACCATCCCGACGTGGGAAGGCACCGTGCAGTTCGACGGCTTCGAGCAGGCCGGCGCCTCGGTGACCGTTCCGTTCGGCGAGAGCGTCTCCGGACCCTCCATCGCCGCCGCGGATGCTGCGGCGCCCGGTGCGGCGGATGCGCAGCTGTGCCTGCCGGGTACCCTCGACCCGGCGAGGGTCGCCGGACACATCGTGGTCTGCGACCGCGGCGGCAACGCCCGCGCGGAGAAGTCCCAGGTCGTGAAGGACGCCGGGGGCATCGGCATGGTCCTGGTGAACGTGCCCGGCGGTGCGGACTCGCTCGACAACGACTTCCACGCGGTGCCGACCGTGCACCTGAACGCCGTGCACCGTGCGGCCGTGCTCGCCTACGTGCAGGGCGGTGTCGATCGGCCGATCACCCTCGTCGGCGAGAACACCACCGGAGTGACCACGCCGACCCCGCAGATCGCGGGCTTCTCGAGCCGCGGACCGGTCCTCGCCGACGGCAACGACGTCCTCAAGCCGGACATCGCCGCACCGGGAGTCGCGATCCTCGCCGCCACGCACAACGGTCCGGGCGAAGAGCCGACCTTCGGCATCCTCTCCGGGACGTCGATGGCCTCACCGCACATCGCGGGCCTCGGTGCGCTGTACCTCGGGGAGCACCCGCGGGCGACCCCGGGCGAGATCCGGTCGGCCCTGATGACCACCGCGTACGACACCGTGCTCCCGGACGGCTCGAAGAACACGAACCCCTTCGAGCAGGGCGCGGGGCAGGTGGACGCGACGCGGTTCCTGAACCCCGGTCTGCTGTACCTGAACGGCTTCAGGGACTGGGCGGCCTTCCTCGACGGGAAGGGACTGTCGGACTTCCCCGGCATCGACCCCATCGACGGCAGCGACCTGAACCAGGCATCGATCTCGATCGGGTCCCTGGCCAGCGCGCAGACCGTCACCCGCTCGGTCACCTCGACCGAGAAGGGCGTGTTCACGGCGAAGGCCTCCGTCCCGGGCGTGAACGTCACCGTCACGCCGTCTCAGCTCGCCTTCGACAAGCCGGGGCAGACGAAGACCTTCACGGTCACGTTCGACAGCACCACCGCGCCGGTCGAGCAGTGGGCCACGGGTTCGCTCACCTGGACGAGCACGAAGAACACGGTGCGCTCGCCGATCGCGGTGTTCCCGGTCACGGCGGATGCCCCGGCCGAGGTCACCGGCACCGGCGTCGACGGCAGCACGACGGTGGACATCACCCCCGGCGTCGACGGTGATCTGGCGCTGGGCGTCTCGGGCCTGACCCCGTTCCAGCTGCTCAGCGACCCGGACAACCCGGTCGAGGGGCACTCCGGGAACGAGAACTCGGGCGACGCGAACAAGGACGTCTCCTGGATCGTCGACGTGCCGGAGGGCGCCACGCTCTCGCGGTTCGACCTCGACTCCTCCGACGACGACGGCAGCGATCTCGACCTCACCGTCTACCGGGTCGTGAGCCCCGACGACCTGCGCTACTACGAGCGCTGGCAGTCGGCGACGGGCTCGGCCGACGAGCAGGTCACGATCCCCGCACCGACCGCGGGCACGTATCTGGTCGTGGCGAACGTGTACGCGACCACCGGACCGATGACGTGGGACATGACCTACGCCAACGTGCTCCCGGGTGACGAGGGCTCGTTCACCGCGACGCCGAACCCGATCCCCGCGGTCCGGGGGGAAAAGACGAGCTACGAGCTGAGCTGGACCGGCCTGACCGCCGGCACCCGCTACCTCGGACTCGTCCAGTACGGCGCCTCGGCCGTTCGCACCGTGGTGACCGTCACCGCGCCGGCGGACGCGGCCCCGGCGCCCACGCCGACTCCGACGCCGGAGCCGACCCCGGAGCCGACTCCGACCCCGGAGCCGACTCCGACCCCGGAGCCGACGCCGACCCCGGAGCCGACGCCGACCCCGGAGCCGACGCCGGAGCCGACCCAGCCCCCGGAGACCGACGCCCCGGGGTGAGCCCCGAGCACGGATGCACGACACCGACACGGCCGCACGACGATATCCGTCGTGCGGCCGTGCCGTCGTATCCGGGTCGTGCATCCGTGCCGGGCATCCGTTCATCGCATGACCGCCGCCGCTCGTCGCAGCATCCCCCGAACCGGGCGCGACGGCGGGGCGGACTCCCTACCGTGGGGAGACGCAATGATGCGCCCCCAGAGGAGAACGCCATGACCGCACCTTCGTCGCGCCGACGCGACGGCGCCGGGCTCGTCGACGACGACCCCGACATCCCGACCGACCCGAACCTCCCACCCGTCGCCCTCTCCGCGGAGCACGAGGCGAAGAGCCGCCGCTGGACCCTGCCCAAGATCCTGCTGTGGACGGCCATCGCCCTCCTCGGCGGCGTCGCCTGGGTGATGCTCGCCATCGTGCGCGGCGAGACCGTGAACGCGATCTGGTTCGTGTTCGCCGCCGTCTGCACCTACCTGATCGGCTACCGCTTCTACTCGAAGGTCATCGAGCGGTACATCACCCGTCCCGACGACCACCGCGCCACTCCCGCCGAGGTGAAGCAGGATGGCAAGGATTACGTCCCCACCGACCGCCGGGTGCTCTACGGCCACCACTTCGCCGCCATCGCCGGCGCCGGCCCGCTCGTCGGCCCCGTGCTCGCGGCACAGATGGGCTACCTCCCCGGCACCATCTGGATCATCGTGGGCGTCGTGCTCGCGGGAGCCGTCCAGGACTACACGGTGCTCTTCTTCTCCATGCGCCGCGGCGGCCGGACCATCGGTCAGATGGCGCGGCAGGAGCTCGGCAAGATCGGCGGCACCGCGGCGATCATCGCCTCGCTGCTCATCATGCTGATCATCGTCGCGATCCTCGCGCTCGTCGTCGTCAACGCGCTGGGCGAGAGCCCGTGGGGCGTCTTCTCGGTCGCGATGACCATCCCGATCGCCCTCTTCATGGGCGTGTACCTCCGCTACCTTCGTCCGGGCAAGGTGACCGAGGTCTCCATCATCGGCTTCGTGCTGCTCATGGCCGCGATCATCGGCGGTGGCTGGGTCGCCGGCACCGAGTGGGGTCAGGCGATCTTCCACCTCGACCGCACCACGATCGCCTGGGGCATCATCATCTACGGCTTCATCGCCGCGGTGCTGCCGGTGTGGCTGCTGCTCGCACCCCGCGACTACCTCTCCACGTTCATGAAGATCGGCGTCATCGTGATGCTCGCCGGCGCGATCGTCCTCGTGCGCCCGGAGATCTCGGTCCCCGCGGTCAGCATCTTCGGCGAGAACGGCATGGGTCCGGTGTTCGCGGGCCCGCTCTTCCCCTTCCTGTTCGTGACCATCGCCTGTGGTGCTCTGTCCGGATTCCATGCGCTGATCGCGTCGGGCACGACGCCGAAGCTCGTCGAGAAGGAGCGGCAGACCCGCTTCATCGGATACGGCGGCATGCTCATGGAGTCCTTCGTCGCGATCATGGCCCTCGTCGCCGCGATCTCGATCGACCAGGGCATCTACTTCGCGATGAACGCCCCGTCCGCGGCGACCGGCGGCACCGTGGAGGGCGCGGTCGCCTTCGTGAACTCGCTCGGGCTGACCGGAGTGAACCTCACGCCCGACATGCTCACGGGCACCGCGGCGGCGGTCGGCGAGGAATCGATCGTCTCGCGCACGGGTGGCGCCCCGACGCTCGCGCTCGGCCTCGCGCACATCATGCAGCAGGCCCTCGGCGGGCAGGCGCTCATGGCGTTCTGGTACCACTTCGCGATCATGTTCGAAGCGCTGTTCATCCTCACGGCCGTGGACGCCGGAACCCGGGTCGCCCGCTTCATGCTGCAGGACTCGATCGGCGCCTGGTTCCCGAAGTTCCGCGACGTCTCCTGGCGTCCAGGGGTGTGGATCTGCACCGCGATCATGGTGGCCGGCTGGGGAGCGATCCTCATCCTCGGCGTCACCGACCCGCTCGGCGGCATCAACACCTTCTTCCCGCTGTTCGGCATCGCGAACCAGCTGCTCGCCGCGATCGCGCTCGCCGTGGTGCTGGCGATCGTCGCCAAGCGCGGTCGCAGCTACTTCCGGTGGCTGTGGATCATCGCGCTGCCGCTCGCCTTCACCGCGGTCGTCACCATCACGGCCTCGCTCTACAAGATCTTCTCGCCGGTGCCGGCGATCGGATACTGGGCGAACCATTTCCGCTACCTCGAGGCCCTGAACTCGGGCGACACCTCCCTCGGGGAGGCGGAGGTGCTGCAGGCCGTCATCCGCAACACCGCTGTGCAGGGCACGTTGTCGATCATCTTCGTGGTGCTCGCGATCGTCGTCATCGTCATGGCCGTCATCGCGACCGTGAAGGCGATCCGCAACGGCGGCGGCGAGAACACCGAGGACCCGCCCGTGCCGTCCCGCCGCTTCGCCCCGGCCGGGTTCCTCCCCGACGCGGAGGAGCGCGAGCTGGAGAAGCAGTGGGAGCCGATCCTCGCCGAAGAGCGCGCGGCGGCACGGCACTGAGATGACCCACGCGATGGATCGGACGGATGCCGCGACCTCCCCGCTGCGGGCGCTGTGGAGCGCCCTCGGCCGGGTCGGCCGCGGCATCCGCTGGTACATGACGACGCTGATGGGGGACACCGCGTACGAGACGTATGTCGCCCATCACCGTCGGCATCATCCGGACGAGGAGCCGTTGACGGAGCGGCAGTTCTGGCGTCAGCGGATGGATGAGCAGGACCGCAACCCCGGTGCCCGCTGCTGCTGACCCTTCGACAGGCTCAGGGACCCGAGGTGGGTCGCTGAGCCTGTCGAAGCGTCGGTCGCTGAGCCCGTCGAAGCGCCGAGGTGGGTCGCTGAGCCTGTCGAAGCGCGAGTCGCTGAGCCCGCCCGCGCGTCCCTAGGCTGAACGCATGAACGACGTCGTCCTCGCCGCGATCCTCGGCGCGCTCGGCGGCATCGCCCTCACGGCACTGCTGCTGCTGGCTCGACGGTTCGCGCGCGGGGCGACGGATCTCGGCAGCGAGGCGGAGCAGGGGGCGTTGCGGGCCCTGCATCAGGCGAGTCTCGCCGCCCCGCATCTCCGCGGCGGGCTGACGGGAACGGACGTCGTCAAGGCCGCCCGGCACCTCCGCACCCTGTTGGGGAGCGCCGCGGTCGCGATCGTCGGCGCGGACGACCTGGTCACGCTCGACGGCGCGGCGGACGGGCTGGAGTCCGCCGCCGTGCGCATCGCCGCCCAGGTGCGCGAGTCGGGGCGGCGTCAGGTGTTCCCCTCGCCTTCGCGGACGGACGATCTGGAGGCCGTCGGCGCGCCCATCCTCGTGGACGGGATCATCGTCGGGGTGGTCGTCGCCTTCGCGTCCCCGGTGCGCGCTGCCCTCGTGCGGGCGGCGGAGGAGGTCGCCGACTGGTGTGCGGCGCAGGTCGAGCTCGGCGGACTCGAGGCCTCCCGCACCCAGCTCGCCGAGGCGGAGCTCCGGGCTTTGCGCGCCCAGATCTCCCCGCACTTCATCTACAACGCCCTGACCGCGATCGCCTCGTTCATCACGACCGACCCCGCCCGGGCCCGTGACCTCGTGCTCGAGTTCGCCGACTTCACGCGCTACTCCTTCCGTCGGCACGGGGAGTTCACCACGCTCGCGGAGGAGCTGGGCAGCATCCACTCGTATCTGGAACTGGAGCGCGCCCGGTTCGGCGATCGCCTGCGGGTGACACTGCAGATCGCGCCGGAGACCCTCGCCACGGTCATCCCGTTCCTCTCGGTGCAGCCGCTCGTGGAGAACGCGGTGCGGCACGGCCTGGAGCCGGGGGAGGGCGGCGGCGAGATCCGCATCACCTCCCGCGACGACGGCACCCACACCGAGATCCTCGTGGAGGACGACGGCGTGGGCATGGACCCCGAGAGTCTGCGCGCGCTGCTGACGGCGCGCGATGAGGGCGGTCATGTGGGCCTGCGGAACGTCGACACCCGCCTCCGCCAGGTCTACGGCAGCGGCGGCGGTCTGGTCGTCGAGACCAACGCCGGCGCGGGTACCCTGGTGCGCATGCGAGTCCCGAAATCGCAGCCCCTCCATGACCCGGACGACGACTGAGGAGCGGGCATGATCGACATCCTCGTCGCCGACGACGAGCAGCCGGCCCTCGACGAGCTCGTGCACCTGCTGCGCGCCGATCCGCGCATCGGCGAGATCCTCACGGCGGGCAACGGTGCCGACGCGCTCCGTCAGCTCTCCGCGCGCGCGGTGCGGATCGCCTTCCTCGACATCCACATGCCGGGCCTGCTCGGCACCGAGCTCGCCCGTGCGCTCCTCGGGCTCGCGGTTCCGCCGGCCGTCGTGTTCGTCACCGCCGACGAGGCCCGTGCGGTCGAGGCGTTCGAGCTGCGCGCGGCGGACTACCTCCTCAAGCCGGTCCGGCGGGAACGCCTGCGCAGCGCCGTGGACCGGGTGGTCGCCCAGGAGGCGGCACCGCGCGGCGAGGACGAGGTGCTGCCGGTCACCGTGGGTGCGACCGTCCGGTTCGTCCGACGGAGCGACGTGCGCTGGGTGCAGGCGCAGGGCGACTACGCGCGATTGCACACCGAGGACGACGGTCCCGGCCATCTCGTGCGGATCCCGCTCTCCGAGCTCGAGGCGCGATGGGCGCCGGTCGGCTTCCTGCGCGTCCACCGCTCCACCCTCGTTCGCGCTGATGCGGTGACCGAGGCGCGGCTGTCGGGCGGGGACCCCGTGGTCGTCGTCGGTGCAGCCGTGCTCCCGGTGAGCAGGCGGCTCGTCGCGGCGGTGCGGGAAGCGCTCGTGCGGGGAGAGGGGACCGGATGACCGAGGCACCCAAGCGGGTGCGGGTCACCGCGGACGCCGCGCCCCGCCGCTCCTCCGCCGCGACGAGGGGGATCGCGCTGCCCGGAGCTCCGGTCGCGGAGGCCGATGCCGTCTACGCCCGCGCCCTCATGCGCAGCCAGCTCCGGCTCGCCCTGGGCACCGTCGCCGGATTCGTGGTGGTCGTCGTCGCTCTGGCGCTCGGGATCGCGCTCATCCCCGAGATCGACGCCGTCGTCCTCGGGGGACTGCCGCTGTCGTGGCTGCTTCAGGCCTTCGCGTTCTACCCCGTGATCCTCGTGTTCGCGGTGCTGTACGCGCGCACGGCGGTCCGCAACGAGCGGCGGTACCGCGCCCTGCGGGACCGCGAATGAACGCCGTGCTCGACCTCGTCGGCGTCGCCCTGGTCGTGATCGCCACTCTCCTCATCGGCGTGTACGGGCTGCGCGTGTCGCGGACGACGAGCGATTTCTTCGTGGCATCGCGCACGGTGCGACCGGTCTGGAACGCGTCGGCGATCAGCGGCGAGTACCTGTCGGCGGGCACCTTCCTCGGCCTCTCCGGGCTGGTGCTGCTGGACGGCGCTCGGGGGTTCTGGTTCCCGATCGGATACGCCGCGGGGTACCTGCTCGTGCTCGTGTTCGTGGCCGCGCCGCTGCGCCGGAGCGGGGCGTACACGATCCCGGACTTCGTCGAGGCCCGGCTCGACTCCACGGTCGCGCGCCGCGTCACGAGCCTCGCGGTGCTCATCATCGGCTGGCTCTACATCGTGCCGCAGCTGCACGGTGCCGGCATCACTCTCGTCGTGGTCGCCGGGCTGCCGGAGTGGGTCGGAGCCGTGACCATCGCGGTGCTCGTGGCGGCGGCGGTCGCCGCGGGCGGCATGCGCGCGATCACCTTCGTGCAGGCGTTCCAGTACTGGCTCAAGCTCACGGCGCTGCTCGTGCCGGTGGTGTGCATCGCTTTCGCCCTGAGCGGCGGTCCGCACGACTTCGATCCCGCCCTCGTCTTCCCCGCGGAGGCCGGGCCGTCCGGCTTCGACGCCTACGAGACCGCGTCACTGCTGCTCGCCCTCCTCCTCGGCACGATGGGGCTGCCGCACGTCCTGGTGCGGTTCTACACGAGCCCGACCGGAGCCTCCGCGCGGCGGACCACCGTGATCGTCATCGCCATGGTGAGCGCGTTCTACGCCGTGTCGAGCGCGATGGGACTCCTGGCGCGGATCGCCGCCCCCGACCTCGCGCGGCCGGGAGTCGCGGACACCGTGGTGCTGCAGCTGCCATCGCGAGTGTTCCCGGGGCTTGCCGGCGAGGTGCTGACGGCGCTCATCGTCGCCGGGGCCTTCGCCGCGTTCCTGGCGACCTCGGCCGGGCTCGTGGTCTCGCTCGCGGGCGTCATCAGTCAGGACGTCTTCTCCGGCTCCGTGCGCTCCTTCCGGCTGTCCGCGGTGCTGTGCGCGCTCGTGCCGCTGGGGGTCGCGCTCCTCACGGTTCCCGCGGGACTCGTGTCGAGCGTGGGGGTGGTCTTCGTCGTGGCGGCGTCGACGCTGTCGCCCGTGGTGCTGCTGGGCGTGTGGTGGCGGGGCCTCACCGCGCGCGGGGCGGTCGCAGGCATGGTGTGCGGCGGTGTGGCGACCGGCCTCGCGCTGCTCGTGCACGCCGCGGTGGACGGCGTCGGCATCGCGGCGCCCTACCTCGCGCAGCCCGCCGCCTGGACGATCCCGCTGGCGACCGGGGTCATGGTCGCCGTGTCCCTGCTCGACCCTCGACCCTCGCCCCGCACGGACCGCTTCCTCGCTCGCGTGCACACCCCCGACCGCGCCTGAGCCCCTCCTCTCTCTTCTCTCTCGCTCGCGCGGGGACAGGCGGCCGCGCGGGAGCAGGCTCCCGCACCAGGAAGTGCCTGTATCAGCGCGAGCGCCTGTGCTGGCGCGCGCCCCCCGGGTTTCGCGCGGGGACAGGCGGCCGCGCGGGAGCAGGCTCCTGCACCAGGAAGTGCCTGAATCAGCGCGAGCGCCTGTGTTGGCGCGAGGGCCAGTTGGCGGGAGGGTCAGAGGGTGCGGCTGCGCGGCATCAGGCGCACGGGAGGCAGGGGAGGTGCAGGAATGCGCTGGTCGTGCCCCTCGACGACGCCGAAGCGCGCGGACGCAGCTTCCCAGTCCTCGCGGGCAGCGGCGATCTCGTCGTGCGAGCGCCCTGCGAAGTTCCACCACATGACGATCTCGTCCTCGAAGGGCTCGCCGCCCAGGAGGAACAACAGGCCGCCCTCGCTGCTGGTCACCTCGACGACGTCGCGGGAATCGCCCAGGTAGAGCATGTCGTTGCGGGTCATCGCGTGCTCGGGGACGGCGGCATCACCCTCGACGAGGAGCAGCGCGTGCTCCCACTCCGACCGCAGCGGCAGGCGCACGGTGGTCCCGGCCGGCACGACGATCTCCGCCCCGACGATCGGGGTGTGCACCGTCGCGGGCGAGCGCAGGCCCGCGAACTCGCCGAGCACCACCGTGGCCGTGGCTGCCGAGCCGCTCGCGGCCGAGAGGGTCGTGGTCGGCAGGTCGGTGTGTCGCTCGAAGCCACCCTCTCCGTGGCGCGCGGACTCGGGGAGCACGACCCAGAACTGCAGGGCGTCGAGCGGGACAGGCTCGTCGCCGATGGAGTACTCCGAGTGCGAGATGCCGTTGCCGGCGGTCATGAGGTTGAGCTGACCGCGCCGGAGGTCGGCGTCGCTGCCCAGCGAATCGCGGTGGCGGATCTCCCCGACGAGAGGCCAGGTCACCGTCTGCAGGCCGATATGCGGGTGCGGCTCGACCCGCATCCGGGTCTCGGCCGGGCCGAACCGGTCGAGAAAGCACCACGCCCCGATGGTGGGGAGGTTGCGATGAGGCAGCACCCGCAGCACCTCCATGCCGCGCACACCGCCGAGCGGCACCGCCCGCGGCTCGAGGACGATCCGGCGCTGCCCGATCATTCCGCCCTGCCCGTGGGGTCCTCGTCCGCGCCGGCCGACTCTTTCTGCACCGGGGCGTCCGCCGTCGAGCCCGGGCGCTGCGGCCAGCGGATCTCGGCGCCGGGCACCTCGTGCGTCTCGAGGTACTTCGCGATGTAGGGGCAGAGCGGCACGATCGCGTCGCCCGTCGACGCCACGTCGGTCAGTGCCGCCGCGGCGAGCGTGCCAGCGAGGCCCTGCCCCTGGAAGGCCGGGTCGATCTCGGTGTGCAGGAAGCGGATCGCGCCGGGGCGGGTGTCGAACTCCGCGAACCCGGCCAGCACCTCATCGGAACGGATCTCGTAGCGGGAGGCTTCGTCGTTGCGGGTCAAGGTGATGTCGGTCATCGGGATGCTCCTTCGGCGTCTGGAACCAACCTACGCCCGGGATCGGGCGCACGGGTCTGTGGACGTCGCCGTGCCGCTGTCCGCCGGGGTGATTACGCTGGAGGGATGCCGCAGACTCCCCGTGATCCGTACGACGGATGGATCCCCGAGCGGGACGCGGCATCCGACCAGCCCTGGGACGACGGATGGGAGCCGACCGAGCCTCCCGAGCCGATGGACTGGGAGCCGCAGGGTGCGGGCTTCGAGCCGCCGCTCGACTGGGGCCCGGGTCCGACGACCACCGCGGTGACCACCGCGCCGGCCGTCCGCCGCGCCACGCCCAGCCGGTACGCGACGGCCCGCGAGGCGTTGCACACCGTGTTCGGGTACGACGACTTCCGCGGCGACCAGGCGGCCATCGTCGATCAGGTCATCGGCGGCGGCGACGCGGTCGTCCTGATGCCCACCGGCGGCGGCAAGAGCATCACCTACCAGGTGCCCGCGCTCGTCCGCGAGGGCACCGGACTGGTCATCAGCCCGCTCATCGCCCTCATGCACGACCAGGTCGACGCACTGCGCGCCAACGGTGTGAAAGCCGCGTACCTCAATTCCACCCAGTCGATCGAGGAGCGCCGGGAGGTCGAGCGCGCCTACGTCAGCGGAGAGCTCGACCTCATCTACGTCGCACCGGAACGGCTGTCCAGCGCGCAGACGACCTCCCTCCTGCAACGCGGCACGCTCAGTGTCATCGCGATCGACGAGGCGCACTGCGTGTCGCAGTGGGGCCACGACTTCCGGCCCGACTACCTCGCACTCGGCGACCTCGGCGAGCGGTTCCCCGGCGTCCCCCGCATGGCGCTGACCGCGACCGCGACACGGGCCACGCACAAGGAGCTCACGGAGCGCTTGCACCTCGACGGGGCGAAGCACTTCGTCGCGAGCTTCGACCGCCCCAACATCCAGTACCGGATCGTCCCGAAGGTCGATCCCCGCAAGCAGCTCGTGCAGTTCATCCGGTCGCAGCCGGAGGGGGCGGCGGGCATCGTCTACGCGCTGAGCCGCAAGTCCGTCGAGCAGACGGCGACCTATCTCGCCGCGCAGGGTCTCGACGCCCTGCCCTATCACGCCGGTCTCCCCGCCGAGGTGCGGGCGGCCAATCAGTCGCGCTTCCTCCGCGAGGACGGCGTGGTGATGGTCGCGACCATCGCGTTCGGCATGGGCATCGACAAGCCCGACGTGCGGTTCGTCGCCCACATCGATCTGCCCAAGTCGGTCGAAGGGTACTACCAGGAGACCGGTCGCGCCGGCCGCGACGGGGAGCCGTCTGTCGCGTGGATGGCGTACGGACTCGGTGACGTCGTGCAGCAGCGCCGTCTGATCGACCAGAGTCCCGGGGACCGCACGTTCAAGATGCGCATGGGGCAGCACCTCGACGCGATGCTCGCGCTGTGCGAGACGGTGGAGTGCCGTCGGCAGAACCTCCTCGGGTACTTCGGTCAGGAGTCGCAGCCCTGCGGCAACTGCGACACGTGCCTCGACGACACGGCGACCTTCGACGGGCTCGTCCCCGCACAGAAGCTGCTGTCCACGATCGTGCGGCTCAAGCGGGAGCGGAATCAGGCCTTCGGTGCCGGCCACCTCATCGACATCCTCCGCGGGGCCTCGACCGAGCGCATCCGCCAGCAGCGGCACGACGCCCTCGCGACCTACGGCATCGGCGCCGACCTCTCCGACCAGGACTGGCGGAGCGTGGTGCGCCAGCTCCTCGCCCGGGGCATCCTCGTCGCGCAGGGCGACTACGGCACGCTCGCACCCGGAGAGGCGGCCGCGGGGGTGCTGCGCGGCGAGACCGCTGTGCCGCTCCGGAAAGACACGATCGGACGCCCGTCCTCGCCCTCCCGCGCCCGGAAGGCGAGTGCCGCCGACGCCCTCGAGGCCGGAGACCGGGAGCTGTTCGAGGCGCTGCGGGCCTGGCGCGCCGAGACCGCCAGAGAACAGGGCGTCCCGGCGTACATCGTCTTCGGCGATGCCACGCTCCGTGCGCTCGCGGAGCATCGGCCCACGTCGCACGCCGACCTCGACGGCATCACCGGCATCGGTGCGAAGAAGCGCGAGGCCTATGGCGACGGCGTGCTCGCCGTCATCGCTGCCTCCTGACTCCGCTCTCGCGGCCCGTTCCTCCCGTGGGCGGCGGGAAGTTTCCCCCTCTCAGCAGGCCGTATACGCGTTTGGGAATGAGTGCCAGGCGACCGCCGCCTTCCGCATGCCGAAAAAAGAATGCGTGTCCGGACTGGATATTCCTGTGAACGTGCCGTAGACAATCCTTACTTGCGCCTGACCGGCAACGTTGCCGGTTCCTGGGGGGGCCAGTGACTCGAACTCGGTTCGAAATCACAGGAGGGCAGGAAATGTTCAAACGGAGGCGAACTCTGCGTAAGAGCAGGGTTTTCGCGGTAGCGACCATCAGTGCGGTGGTCGTCGGGAGCGTACTCGCGCCGACGGCGGCGAGCGCAGCACCCGGAGACGAATCCACGTCGAGTGCGCGGTTCCTCTCGGGCAGCCTGCTGCTCGGGGGTGTGCCGCTCGACGATGTCGTGGCGTTGCAGGGGGTGGAGACTTCCCACGACGGCACGAATCCCGAGCCGAACACGGCGACCGGTGGACTCGACTTGACCGCGCTCAACGCGCTCAACCTCGAGATACCGGGCGGACTCAGCGTCCCGCTCACCGACGCCCTTGCCCTCGGCGCGGTGAACCAGTATTCGCAATCCAGTGACGGCGGCACCTCGCGCGCGGCCGTCGGCGCGGTCTCCGATACCGGCGTCGTGGACACCACAGGCGCCGGGGCATACCCGTCCGACGCGACCCTCAACCTCGAGGGACTCCTCGGGTCGACTGTGACCGGTGTGGTCGCCGACCTCGACGTGTCGTTGAACGCGATCAGCGCCCAGGCGGCGATCGCCGCAGACGGCACGGTCACCCGCGACTACAACGTCTCCGGCGGCACGCTGGCCCTTCGGCTCCCGGCGGTGACTGGCCTTGTCGACACGCTCACCGGCACGGGTGGCGTGGTGTCGACGGTGGACGCCGCCGTGAACACGCTCACCGGCCCGAACGGTCTCCTGGCCGGCGCTCTTGCGGGGCTCAATGCCGCGCTGGCTCCGCTGCTCGGGAACCCCGGGCTGAACATCACCATCACGACTCAGGTGAACCAGGCGATCAACACGATCCTCGACACCCCGCTCTCGGACGGTGTCGTCACCGTGAACCTCCGCACCGGCGTCGTGACGGCCGACCTCGACGCCCTGCTCACGAGCGCGGCCGGGCACGGGCTGAACAATCTCGCGGTGAACGAGGAAGTGCTCTCGGCGCCGGTGCTCACCGCCTTGATCGATCGCGTCGGCGCGTTGCTGGGCACGGTGCCGCAGGCCGTGCAGACCACCCTGACGAACACGCTCAATGCGGCAACCCTGAATGTCAGCGCAGCCGTGTGTCTCGTCGGCACCGCGCCGTCGTGCACGACGCCGATCGTGGACATCGGCACCGGCATCACGGTCTCGGTTCCCAACCAGACGCTGGCGAGTGTCGTGAACGGCACCGCCTCGGCGACGATCTCGGTGAAGGCGGCCGGCCTGCCGGTGACGATCCCGGTCAGCACGCTCCTCGGGGCGCTCGCGACCCCGATCAACAACGTGCTGCTCGGCACCAACGGTGTCGTGAACACCGTGGTCCCGACGGTCACCACGGCGGTGAACGGCATCATCACGGCCATCGACCCGGCCGTCGACCTCCTGAACGGGGTCGTCTCGCTCCGCGGGAACGTGCAGCCGGACAACGGCCCGATCTACAGCCAGGAAGCGTTCGTCCTCACGGTCGGCGACATCGCCGGTGACGGCGGCGTCGGAACGCTCGTGCTCGCTCGTGCCGAAGCCGGGCCCAACGCTATCGCGCCCGTGCTGGAGGCGACGAGTCCGGTGAAGCCGGGACAGTCCACCACGCTGACGTCGAGCGGGTGGCCCGCCTCGACCGAGGTGACCGTCCGACTGCTGGACCCGGAGGGCACCGCCGTCGGCGACCCGATCGTCGTCATGACCGACGCGGACGGCGCGTTCCCCGCGGACACCACGCTCGCCGTTCCGGACACCGCCGCCACCGGCGACTACGCGGTGACCGCGACGGCTGACGGCATCACGGTGGAGGCTCCGCTGGCCGTCGAGCCGTACGCGCCGACGCTCTCGGCGAGCAGTCCCGTGACGGTCGGCGAGCAGACGACGGTCACGTCGAGCGGCTGGCCGGCGTCCGCCGATGTCACGCTCCGGCTCGAGGACCCGGCAGGCCAGGTCGTGGGATCGGCCGCGACGGTCACCACGGACGGCGCCGGCGCGATTCCCGCAGGGACGACGCTGACCGTGCCGGACGGCTCGCCGATCGGCGACTACCGCGTGATCGGCCTCGACGAGTTCGGCAACACCGCGGAAGGACCGCTCACGGTGCTCGCGGTGCCGGGGACGCCGGTGCTCTCGGCGTCCGGCCCGGTGCGGCCGGGAGAGACGACGACCGTCGCCTCCGGCGGCTGGCCGAGCGGCGTCGAGGTCGTGCTGCAGATCGAAACGCCCGACGGATCGCCCGTGGGTGAGCCCGTGACGGTCACCACCGACGGCGACGGTGCGATCCCGACCGGGACGACGCTCACGGTCCCCATCTCGACCACCCCGGGTGACTACGTCGTCGTCGGTATCGGCGAGGGGGACACCGCGGAGGGTCCGCTGACCGTCGCGCCGTGGACGCCGACGGTCGAGGCCTCGACCCCCGTCAAGCCCGGTCAGACCACGACCGTCGCCTCCGGGGGATGGCCGCCGAACACCGAGGTCACGTTCCAGCTCGAGAACGCGGAGGGCGAACCGGTGGGCTCACCCGTGACGGTACCCACGGATGCCGACGGGAACATCCCGGCCGGCACCGCGGTGACGGTTCCGACGGGCACCGCGCCGGGCGACTACACGGTCGTCGGCACCGGCGTCGAGGGCATCACCGGCGAAGACGCGCTCGTCGTCGCCCCGTGGACGCCCACGATCGAGGCCTCCGGGCCGGTGAAGCCGGGACAGCCGACGACGATCACCTCGGGAGGCTGGCCGCCGAGCACGGAGGTCACGTTCCAGCTGCAGGACGAGTCCGGCGATCCCGTGGGGGCTCCTGTGACGGTCACGACCGACGCTGACGGGGACATCCCGGCCGGCACGACGGTCGTGATTCCGGCGGACGCCGCCCCCGGCGAGTACACCGTCGTCGGTACCGATACCGACGGCAACTCCGGTGAGGATGTGCTCGCCGTGGAGGCGTGGACTCCCACTCTCGAGGTGACCAGCCCGGTCGCACCGGGAGCGACGACCGCGATCACGTCCGGCGAGTGGCCGCCGCTCACCGAGGTGACCTTCCGGCTCGAGAGCACCAGCGGTACCGCGGTGGGCACTCCGGTGACGATCACGACGGACGATGCCGGGGCGGTTCCGGCGGGTACGACGCTCGCGATCCCGAGCGATGCCGAGCCGGGCGACTACATCGTGGTCGGCACGGACGCGAACGGGAACACCGTGGACGCGGCCCTCGTCGTCTCGGCCGTGGGCACCGACACCGACACGGGCACGGACCCGGGAACGGACACCGGAACGGACACGGACACCGGGACGGATCCGGGTACGGACACCGGCACGGACCCGGGTACGGATACCGGCACGGACACGGACACCGGAACGGACACGGGTACGGACACCGGCACGGACACGGACACCGGGACGGATCCGGGTACGGATACCGGCACGGACACGGACACCGGAACGGACACGGGTACGGACACCGGCACGGACCCGGGAACGGACACCGGGACGGACCCGGGTACGGATACCGGCACGGACACGGACACCGGAACGGACACGGGTACGGACACCGGCACGGACACGGACACCGGGACGGATCCGGGTACGGACACCGGCACGGACCCGGGAACGGACACCGGAACGGACACGGACACCGATACGAGTGCAGATCCCGGCAGCGGGACGGACACGGATCCCGGAACCGACACCGACACCGGAACCGGGACCGACACCGACACCGACACCGGGACCGACACCGACACCGGGACCGATACGGGTACCGACACCGGGAACGACCCGGACGGCGAGCTCGGCATCACGATCCTGCACCCGGTGCGGGAGCGGGGCGAGAGCCAGTCGGTGACGGGCACCGGGTTCGCGCCGGGTGAGGTCGTGACGGGAGTCATGCGGTCCGCGCCGATCGATCTCGGCACCCAGGTCGCGAATGCGGCGGGCGAGGTGACCTTCACCTGGACGATCCCGTCGACGCAGGATCTCGGTACTCACACGGTGACGCTCACCGGGGCCGAGTCCGGAGCGGTCTCCACCTCGTTCCAGGTGGTGGCGTCGGCTTCCGGTCTCGCGACCACGGGTGGCGACTCCGGTTCCTTCCTGGCCTGGAGCGTGATGCTCATGATGGCCGGTGCAATCCTCGCCGCCAGTGCGCGACGGAGGCGGATGTCGGTGACGTCGAAGACGTGAGCGACATCGTCGGTGGCGTCCGGGTTCCCCCAGGCCCGGGCGCCACCGATCGTCTCCGCCGCACCATGAGGAGAGGACATCGATGACTCGGAGCCCGCAGACGACCGGCACGCTGCCGGCGGCGGCGAAGGTCGTGACCGCGGTCGCGCTCGCGCTCGCCGCGACGCACATCGCGCTCACCGCGATCTTCAACGTCCCGTCCGCGGACATCAAGTACGACGCTCTGCCCGGACGCGCAGCCGACGCCTACATCCGGCCGTACTTCTTGCAGGACTACCGCATCTTCGCCCCCGACCCCGCCAGCGCTGACCGCAACCTGTGGATCCGCGCCTGGGTGGAGAAGCCGGATGGCGAGCGCGTCGAGACGAAGTGGGTCGACGTCACGTCGATCGAGCTGGCCGAACCGTATCGGCGGGTGCTGCGCAAGCAGCTCACGGTGATCGGCGCCGAGCAGCTCATGACCTCCTACGGTCGTCTCACGGAGGAGCAGAAGCAGATCGCTGCGGAGAACTTCCACGACGACGGCGATCTCGTCCCGCTCAACGAGGCGCTGCTCGCGACCGCGGACGCCGACCCGGCGCGGGTGCGCGCCTTCATCCGTGCCACGAACTACACCTCCTCCTACGCCACCCAGGCGGCCAGAGCCCTGTGGTCGGACGACGGCGAGGTGATCGCCGTGCAGACGCGCTCCGTGTTCAGCCCCGTCGTCCGATGGGAGGACCGCGGTGATCCGAACGCCGCGCGTCCGGACTCCTCTTATACGGAGCTGGGCTGGCGTCCGGTGCTGGAGTGGTCGCAGCAGAGCGACGAGGCCTTCGCGCGCACCTTCCTGAAGTGGGCCACGGCGGCGGGAGTGACCGGATCGCTCGGGGAGGAGGAAGGATGAAGGCCGTCGCCCGTCTTTGGGACACGCTGCTGCACTGGCTGCTCGATCGGCGGCATGCGACGTACGGCCTCGCCGTGATGCGCATCGGCTTCGCGGCCCTGACCATCGTCAGCATCCTGCTGTACCTGCCCGACTACTCGTACACCTTCGGAGAGGGCTCGCGGTGGGGTGAGTCGCTGTACCGACCGAGCGGCGTGAACGACTATCTCTGGCCGGTTTCGCTCCTCTTCTCCCGCACCGACTCCGATCCGGTGACCTTCCTGAAGCTCGGCGTGCTCCTCGCGGTGGCCGTGGCCTACCTCCTCGGGTGGCGGATGCGGATCGTCTCGCCGCTCTTCGTGATGCTGTGGCTCGGGTACGCCGCCACGAACCCGCTCGTCCTCAACACCGGGCACTACCAGACCTTCCGGGTCATGCTCCTCTTCCTGCTGCTGGCCGACACCTCCCGGCAGTGGTCGCTGGACGCTCGGCGTCGTCGGCGCACCGGAGCCGACCCGGCGCTCTCCCTCCGTGGACACGCCCTGCCGCGGTGGGTGCCGGTGCTGTCGAACAACATCGCGGTGATCCTCATCGGCGCGCAGCTGTGCATCGTCTACATCACCAGCGCGCTGTGGAAGCTGCAGGGGACGATGTGGGTCGAGGGCATCGCGGCCTACTATCCACTGCGGCTGCAGCAGTTCATCCTCATCCCGTGGCTCAACGAGATCGCCTGGCACGTGACGCCGGCCATCTTCATCGCCTCGTGGCTCAGTGTCTACATGCAGCTCCTCTTCCCGCTGACCCTTCTCAACCGGTGGACGCGGATCATCGGACTGATCGCGATCACCGGCATGCACGCCGGCATCGGGATCCTCATGTCGCTGCCCTTCTTCTCCCTCGTCATGATCTTCAGCGACATGATCTTCGTGCGCGACGTGACGTGGCGCCGCCTGCAGCTCGCCGTGTTGCGCCGGTGGCGACGACGGCGGACTGTGAGCAACCGACAACGAGCCGAGGGGAGGTCCCGCGGCCCTGTTGGAGAGGATGAACAGGCGAGTTCGCCCGAAGTTGTCGGAGTCCTACCATGAGAGGCATCCACCTTCGTCTCTCCGAGAGGAACGCTCATGGTCGACGCCGCCGTCCGCCCTTCGACGACACCTGACCCGCGCGAGAGCGCGACCGCCCCGCGGATCGATGTCGCCCGTCTGAACGACGCCCTGATGGGCACCTGGGGCGACGTCCGTCGCCAGGCCCGCGAGATGATCAAGGATTCCGCGTTCTGGCGGAAGGACGAGCTCGGCAAGGACGACCACCGCGAGCGCGTGCTGAGCCAGCTCCACCTCCTCGTCGACAACAAGGCCGTGCATCGGGCGTTCCCGAAGCGTTTCGGGGGCGAGGAGAACAACGGCGGCAACATCGCCGGCTTCGAGGAGCTCGTGGCCGCCGACCCGAGCCTGCAGATCAAGTCGGGCGTGCAGTGGGGACTCTTCGGCTCCGCGATCCTGCAGCTCGGCACGAAGGAGCACCACGACACCTGGCTCCCCGGTGTCATGGACCTGTCGATCCCCGGCGCGTTCGCGATGACCGAGATCGGGCACGGCTCCGACGTCGCCGCGGTCGGCACCACGGCGACCTACGATCCGGAGACGGAGGAGTTCGTGATCCACACGCCGTTCCGCGGCGCGACGAAGGAGTACCTCGGCAATGCCGCCCTGCACGGCATCGCGGCGACCGTGTTCGCGCAGCTCATCACGAACGGCGTCAACCACGGCGTGCACTGCTTCTACGTGCCCCTTCGTGGCGAGGACGGCGCGGATCTGCCGGGCATCGGTCGGGAGGACGACGGTCTCAAGGGCGGACTGAACGGCATCGACAACGGCCGTCTCTCCTTCGACCAGGTGCGCATCCCGCGCACGAACCTGCTGAACCGGTACGGCGACGTCGCCCCGGACGGCACGTACTCCAGCGCGATCGACAGCCCGGGCCGCCGGTTCTTCACGATGCTCGGCACCCTCGTGCAGGGACGCGTCTCGCTCGACGGTGCCGCCTCCTGGGCCTCCGCGCTCGGCCTGCACATCGCCATCACCTACGCCACGCAGCGTCGCCAGTTCGACGGGGCGGACGGGCAGGAGGTCGTGCTGATGGACTACGGCAAGCACCAGCGCCGTCTGCTCCCGCGCCTGGCCACGACGTACGCGCAGATCTTCGCGCACGACGAGTTCCTGCAGAAGTTCGACGGCGTCTTCTCCGGTCGTACCGACACCCCGGACGACCGGGAAGACCTGGAGACGCTCGCGGCCGCGCTCAAGCCGCTGTCGACCTGGCATGCGCTCGACACCCTGCAGGAGGCCCGCGAGGCGTGCGGCGGCGCCGGCTTCATGTTCGAGAACCGCCTGGTCGGACTCCGCGCCGACCTCGACATCTACGTCACGTTCGAGGGCGACAACAACGTCCTGCTCCAGCTCGTCGGCAAGCGGCTGCTGACCGACTACGCGAAGCAGTTCCAGGGCAAGGACGCCGCGGCGCTCGCCCGGTACGCCGTGGGGATGACAGCCGGCAAGGTGTTCCACGGGGCGGGGCTCCGTCAGCTCGGTCAGGCCGTGACCGACTTCGGCCAGGTCGCCCGGTCGGTGGAGCGCGGACTCCGCGAGGAGCAGCAGCACGACCTCCTCGCGGGGCGCGTGCAGCAGATGGTCGCCGACATCGCGACCCGGCTGCGTGCCGCCGGCAAGGACAAGGTGCTCGGGGCGCGGCTGTTCAACGAGAACCAGGCGGAGCTCATCGAGGCGGCCAGGGCGCACGGCGAACTCCTGCAGTGGGAGGCCTTCACCGACGCCGTCCACGCGATGGACGACGCCGAGACGAAGAAGGTCATGACCTGGCTGCGCGACCTCTTCGGCCTGCAGCTCATCGAGAAGCACCTCGCCTGGCACCTCATCCACGGGCGGCTCTCCACCCAGCGGGCGGCGGCGGTGTCGCGCTACATCGACCGGCTGTGCGCGCGGCTGCGTCCGTACGCGCTCGACCTCGTCGACGCGTTCGGCTACGAGCCCGAGCACGTGCGGGCACCCATCGCGAGCGGCGCGGAGAAGCAGCGGCAGGACGAGGCCCGCGCGTACTACGCCGACCTCGAGGCCACCGGTCAGGCTCCCGTCCTGGAGAAGACGCTCAAGCGGCAGAAGCGCTGAGCGGACAGCGGATTCATCGACGCCGGCGGATAGTCTCGGCGAGTACCGACCCGAGGAGCATCATGTCGACCGTCACCGCCTACGCCGCCCCCGCCGAAGCCGCCCCGCTGGAGAAGACCGTCATCGAGCGTCGAGAGCTCGGCCCGCACGACGTCCTCATCGACATCGCCTTCGCCGGCATCTGCCACTCCGACATCCACACCGTCCGCGGCGACTGGGGTCCGCAGCAGTACCCGCTGGCCCCGGGGCACGAGATCACGGGGACCGTCGCCGCCGTGGGGGCCGAGGTCACGAAGCACGCCCTCGGCGACCGCGTCGGTGTCGGCTGCCTCGTGAACTCGTGCCGGGAGTGCGTGTACTGCCTCCGCGGTGACGAGCAGTTCTGCGCGCAGGGTGCGGTCGGGACGTACGGGGCGGTCGACCGCGACGGCACCATCACCCAGGGCGGGTACTCGGAGCAGGTCGTCGTCACCGAGGACTTCGTGCTGCGGATCCCGGACGCTCTGCCCCTGGACGCGGCGGCTCCGCTGCTGTGCGCGGGCATCACCACGTACTCGCCGCTGCGGCACTGGAAGGTCGGTCCCGGCACGCGCGTCGCCGTCGTCGGGCTCGGCGGGCTCGGTCACATGGGCGTGCAGATCGCGCACGCCCTCGGCGCGGAAGTGACCGTGCTCTCGCAGACCCTCTCGAAGCAGGACGACGGTCTCCGTCTCGGGGCCGACCACTACTTCGCGACGAGCGACCGGGAGACCTTCCGCGAGCTGCGCGGCTCCTTCGACGTGATCCTCAACACCGTGAGCGCCGTCATCGACCTCCGCTCCTACCTCGGGCTGCTCGATGTGGACGGCACCATCGTGTGCGTCGGTGCTCCCGCGGAGGCCCTCGCCCTGAACGCGGGGTCGCTGATCGCCGGACGACGCTCCATCGCGGGCTCGAACATCGGCGGCATCCGGGAGACCCAGGAGATGCTCGACTTCTGCGCGGAGCACGGCATCACCGCGCAGATCGAGGTCATCCCCGCATCCGCAATCAATGAGGCGTACGAGCGTGTCCTCGCGTCCGATGTGCGCTACCGCTTCGTCATCGACGCCGCCACCTTCGCCGCCTGACCCCGTCCCGTCCGGTTCCGCCCCCTCCGTCGCGGGATCAGAAGCGCCCCCCCGGTGCCTGCCTGAGGAGCGATTCCCGTCCCGCGACCAGCGAGTCCGCAGAGCCGAGACGAGAAAGTCTCCGGATGAGGGCCGCGCAGGTACGGTTCTGATCCCGCGCTGGCCTCGGGAGGGCGCCGCGCGGAGGAAGGAGTGCGGGACAGGAAAGGAGCCGGGGGTCCGCGTCGGGAGGCCCTTTTCGATCTCGCGTCGGACGTGCGCCGCGGGGACTGAGCCCGCACCGGACGGGCGTCGGTGGGGGTGGATACGGTGAGGGGATGACCTCCCTCCTCCTGGGGCCCGACTCCCGCGCGCGGTGCGCGTGGGTCGGCGACGACGCTGAGTACCGCCGATACCACGACGAGGAGTGGGGGACGCCGCTGCACGGTGACCGTGCGCTGTTCGAGAAGATGGCGCTCGAAGGGTTCCAGGCAGGTCTCTCCTGGATCACGATCCTGCGCAAGCGTCCGCGGTTCCGTGAGGTGTTCGCCGGATTCGTGCCGGAGGCCGTGGCAGCGTTCGACGACGCGGACGTGGAACGGCTGATGGCTGATCCCGGCATCATCCGCAACCGTGCCAAGATCCTCGCGACGATCGGCAACGCGCAGATCGTGCAGTCGATGGCGGAGGGCGAGCTCGACGCCCTGATGTGGTCGTTCGCTCCGCCGCCGTCCGCGACGCGCCCCGGGTCGTTCGCCGAGGTCCCCGCCGTCACACCGGAGTCGACCGCTCTGAGCAAAGAATTGCGGCGCCGCGGGTTCCGCTTCGTCGGCCCGACGACGATGTACGCCCTCATGCAGTCCGCGGGCATGGTGGACGATCACATCGAGGGGTGCTGGAAGGCCTGACCTTCCGACCGGAAAGAGCGCGGAGCGGTGCGTTCACGCCCGATATACTCGGCACATCGGGGGATCCCCCGGCGCACGACGCCGGGTGGCTGCAGGCGCGCGGTCTCCCAGCAGACCGTGAGGAGCAGGAGTGGCAACGCGCATGGCAGCGACACCGCCGACGCTGGCGGGCTACAGCTATGTGCGTCCCCTCGGGTCCGGCGGGTTCGCCGATGTGTTCCTCTACGAACAGGACATGCCACGCCGCGTCGTCGCCGTGAAGGTGCTGCTCGCGGATGCCGTGAACCCCGGAGTGCTGCAGACCTTCAACGTGGAAGCCGACATCTCGGCGCGCCTGAGCGCGCACCCGTCGATCGTCACCATCTACCAGGCCTCCATCTCGGCGGACGGGCGGCCCTACTTCGCGATGGAGTACTGCCCTGACACGATGAGCGCGCGGTACAAGAAGGCCCCGCTTCCGCTCGCCGAGGTGCTCGACATCGGCGTGCGCATGGCCGGCGCGCTGGAGACCGTGCACCGGGCCGGACTGCTGCACCGCGACATCAAGCCGTCGAACGTGCTCATCAACTCCTTGGGCGCGCCGGTCCTGGCCGACTTCGGCATCGCAGCCGCCGTCATCGAGGAAGGCGAGAGCGAGACGATCGCGATGTCCGTGCCGTGGAGCTCTCCCGAGGTGCTCCAGGAGCGGGTGTCCGGCTCGATCCCCAGCGAGGTATGGAGCCTCGGCGCGACGCTCTACACGCTGCTTGCCGGCCGCAGCCCTTTCGAGCGCGCCGACCGCGGCTCGAACTCGCGCGATCAGCTGACGGACCGGATCATCAAGGCGCGCTACACGGCGGTGCCGGTCCCCGGCATTCCGCCACTCATCGACGACATCTTCGCGAGCGCGATGCACCGCGACCCGGCGAAGCGACCGGCGAGCATGGCGGAATTCGCGGAGAAGCTGCGCTGGGCGCAGTACGAGCTCGGCATCTCACCGACGGCGTTCGAGGCGGCGTCGGCGGAGTGGGCCGCGGCCGCACCGGTGAACTTCTCCGACTCCGCCGTCCGCGGCCCGGTCATCACGACGGTCGCGCCCGATTCGCGGAGGGCGGCGCGTGCGGCCCGTCCGCAGTCCTCACCCCGCGAGCGGGATGACGTCCCCGCCGGCACGCGCGGCCGCAACCGGTCGCCCCTCGTCGTCGGCATCGTCGGCGCGGTGATCGGGGCCGCTGCGATCGCGGGCATCGGCACTGCGGTCCTGTTCCTCACCGGGGTCCTCTGATGGCGGCAGGGAACCGCAAAGGCGCCGAGGCCGCGACCCCGTCGCGAGGCCGGCTGATCGCGCTGATCTCGGGGATCCTGGCGCTCGTGGTCGTCGTCGGGCTCGCGGTGACCGCCCAGGGGTACCAGTCGCAGGAAGTGCCGCGTCTCGAACCCGCCGTCTGGGTCATGCGGGACAGCGGGCAGTACGCGCGTGTCAACACCGAACTCGCCGAGATCGACACGGTCCGGGACGTCGACGACCCCGAGGCGGTCTGGCAGAGCGGCTCCAGCACCGTGCTCTATGCGCAGGGCAACCGGCAGCGGTGGGACGTCGACGCCGCGAGCCCCGCCGACCTCCTCTCCGACAGCTCGGAGGAGGGGACGCCGCTCGCCTCGCAGCCGACCCCCGCCGGGACGCGCGATGTGCTCTCCGCGGGCGTCTACGTGGCCTACCGCACCGACACCGGACAGGTGTCCGTGTCGACCCTGGCCGCCGGAGCCGGGACGGCCCCCGTCGATCCGTTCGCGGAGGTCGAGGTCGAGGAGGGGGAGGATCCGCCCACCTACACGGCCGACGCGATCGGACTCTCGCCGGATGGTCTGCTCGTCCTCTACTCGGCGGACGAGGGGGCGGTCCGCCGCTTCGACATCGAGGAGCACCGGTTCCTCGGGGATGCGACCACCGTGTCCGACGCGCCGGAGGCCGGCGAAGGGCTCGCGATCGCGGTCGTCGGCGACCGCTGGGCCATGCTGCAGCCGACGACCGGAGAGCTCTGGGTGTCCGGCCGCGATGAGGCCGTCGAGCTGGACGTCGCCGAGGACGCCCGCCTGCAGCGCGGCGCAGCGGAGGGCGAAGCCGTGCTCGTCGCCGACTCGGACGGTCTCGTCTCCGTGGATCTCTCCTCCGGGGAGTCCGACCGGGTGGCAGAGGCGTCCGGCGTCCCGGCTGCCCCGGTCACCGTTCGCGGGGAGGCCTACGCAGCCTGGCTCGACAGCGGCGGCGGGACCCTGTGGAGTGCCGGGGAGACCACGCCGCTGCAGGTTCCGGACGAGACGCTCGACGCGGCCGCCATCGAGCCGGTCTTCCAGGGCAACGGCGACCGCGCTGTGCTGGTCGAGACGGGCACCGGCCTCATCTGGACCGCGCCGGACGGTGTGCTGATCCCGCTCGAGCAGTGGAAGATCGAAGACGACACCGAGCAGCAGGAGGGCACGATCGTCGTCGAGGACGTGGCGGAGCAGCTTCCGCCGGTCGCGGTCGACGACGCGTTCGGAGTGCGCGCAGGGGAGCAGGTCATCCTGCCCGTGCTTCTGAACGATCACGATCCGAACAAGAAGGACGTCCTGACGATCGATCCGGACTCGGTTTCGGCGGGGCTGAACGACCCGGACTTCGGTGACCTGGCCCTCGTGGCGAACGGTCAATCCCTCGTCGTGAACGTGAAGGCGCGCTCCGGGCAGACGAGCTTCACGTACGCCGTCACCGACGGCGCCGCGGTCTCGCCACCGGCGACCGTGACGCTGACGGTCGTCGATCCCGGGGTCAATTCCGCTCCCGTCTGGTGCGGCGTCGACGCCTGCACTCAGGACTGGCCGACACCGCAGATCCTCGCCGGCGGCAGCACGATCGTCTCCGCCCTCTCCGGATGGGTCGACCCCGAGGGCGATGCGTTCATCCTGAGCGATGCGTACGAGACGGACTCCTCGGCGCCGGTGATGGTGGCGCCGACGGACGACGGGCGCGTGGCGATCCGACACACCGACCCGAACGCCGCGGATGCCGTGATCTCGGTCACGGTCGTGGTGCAGGACGTGCACGGGGCGACGGCGGAGAAGACCCTCGAGGTGCAGGTCAGCGGCAGCCCGGCTCTGCAGGCGTCGGCCGTCGCGATGACCGCGCGGGTGGGGGAGCGCCAGTCCATCCGGATCTCGGACCACCTGTCCGGCGGCTCCGGGTCCTACCGCCTCGTCGACGCCGTACAGACCGCCGCGACGGCGCAGGGCTTCGAGGTCAGCCCGAACGCGGCCTCCGGCACCGTGGAGCTCACGGCCGCCGAGCCGGGCCAGTACGTGGTCACCTACACCGCTCAGGACGTCACCACGCAGGCCGAACAGTCCGGCGTCATCCGCATCACCGCGGTCGACGGCTCATCGGGCCTCGCGATGGCGCCGTTGACGGCGTTCGTCCGGGAGGGCGAGGACACGACCGTCGACGTTCTCCGCGCCGTGCAGAACACCAGCGGACGGGTGCTGCTGTTGTCCGACGCTGTGAGCTCCACGCCGCAGCTCAACGTGCGTGTGGTCGGCAACGAGAGCCTTCGGATCAACGGGACGACGGAGGACGGTGAGCCCGGCCTGATCGGCAAGGCGACGGTCACGGTCGCGGACGGGGCGGGCGGCGCCGTCCAGGGCACGGTCAGCGTGTTCCTCACCCCGCCGTCGACGGTCACCCGACCGATCGTCTTCCCGGACGCGGTGACGGTGCGCGCCGGCTCGCTCACGCGCATCGAGGTCGCCGCCAACGACGTCGCCCCGCGCGGCGAGCCGCTCCTCGTGCTCCCCGAGGTGACCGGCTCCGGCGAGCCGGACGAACTCGTCTTCGCCGATCGCAACGCCCTGCGATATCTCGCGCCGACGACCCCCGGCACCTACCGTCTGACGTACTCCGTCTCGCTGGAACGGAACCCGTCCCTGTCCGACGACGGGGTCGTGACGGTCACGGTGGTTCCGCCAGGGACGAACCGCGCCCCGACACCCATCGCCCTCACCGGTCGCGTCCTCAGCGGCCAGACGGTCTCCATCCCGGTGCCGACGACCGGCATGGACGGCGACGGCGACCGCGTGGTGCTCTCCGGCGTCGATCAGCCGAAGAAGGGTGGCGGCACGGCGACCATCTCAGCGAACGGCGAGGCGATCGTGTACCGGGCGCCGGCGAGCGGAGTGGACGGCGGTCAGGTGTCGTTCCGCTACACCGTGCGCGATCCGCAGGGAGAGGAAGGCAGCGGTGCCGTCCGCATCGGCGTCCTCGACGCGGATATCGACGATGCCGCCCCGGTGACCTTCAGCGACTACGTCCGCGTCGAGGCGGGATCGCGGGCCCCGGTCGTGCTGGACCCGCGGTCGAACGACCTCGATCCTGCGCAGAGCGAGCTCGAGATCACCGCGCTCGTCCCGAACGCGCCCCCCGTCAAGGGGAATCCGCTGTACGACCGGCTGAATGCGCTGATCGACTCCGACACCTCTCTCGAGGACGGTCGCGTCGTGCTGCGCGCCGGGGAGACCGCGGGGACGAACTCGTACTTCTACACCGTGAAGTCCACGCGGACCGGGAGCACGGCGCAGGGCCTCATCGTGCTCACCGTCACCGACGGCACGGTCGCCGACCAGCCCCTCGTGGCGGACACCGTCGTCACCGCACGTGATCGCGCCGACCTTGCAGACGGCGGCATCGATGTCGTGACGGATCGCGTGCGCTGGCCCTCCGGCGATGTGTCGTCGTTGCGGTTGAGCCTGTGGGGTGAGCAGCCCGGATACACGGTGCGGGGCAACCGCATCGTGGGGACCGCGCCGAAGGAGGGCGCGCTGGTGCCCTTCCAGCTCACCGGCACCGCGGCAGGCGGACGTGATGTGGCCGCGTACGGCTTCCTCAGGATCCCCGCGTTCGACGACATGCAGGTGCAGCTCGTCCCCGGAGCGACGCCGGTCACCGTCGACGAGGACGACACTGTCTCCTTCCCGGTGCAGGACTACCTCGATCTGCCGTCGTCGGATGCCGTCGAGATCGGTTCGGGCGCCTTCACGGCCCAGCGGGCCGCGGCGTCGTGCGCGGCCGATGGCCCGGGCAACGCGGAATACCGCGCCGGTCGTGAGGCGCCGTGGTCGGACACCTGCCTGGTCCCGGTGCGGCTGGAGGGCCAGAAGCGCTGGTCATACATCGACGTGCCCGTCAGCATCCGTCCCGCGGAGCCGCAGCTGCTCCTCTCCTCGATCTCGCACACGATCGCTCCCGGGGCGACGGAGAGCGTGGACCTCTACGCCAACATGGCCGCCTGGGAAGGCGGGCGCGAGGGTAACGCGGGCTCCCTCGAGTACCGGATCGTGTATTCGGGTTCCGCGTTCGTCGTCACGCAGAGCGGGGCGAAACTGACGATCGAGGCGCGTGCCGACGCGCGACCGGGCAACACCGAGAACGTCAGCGTGACGGTGCCGCAGTACGGCCAACCGTCCGCCTCCGTGCGCTTGGTCGTCGGCGCGGCGCCGCCGGACGCGCCGCGCGGGGCGACCTTCACGAAGCAGTGTGTGGTCACGAACGCCAACTGCTCGATCGACGTCGTCGACGTGGCGGGCGAGTACGACCCGTTCGCCGGGAAGCCGGGGTCCGGGCTGCGGCTGATGTCGCTCGGGGCGGGCGCGCGCTGCGATGTCGCCTCGATCGCGACCGCGGGAGCCAAGACGATCACGGCGAGCTGGCCCGGCGGCGGGCAGGCCCCCGGCGGACAGTGCGTGATCCCCTTCGTCGTGGCGGACGCCCAGGGGCGGACCGGCACCGGCACCCTGACTCTCGACCTTCAGGGTTTCCCGCAGGCACCCGCGAGCGTCACCACGGTCGGCTTCACGCGCACGACCGTCGCGCTCGAGGTGCCGCTGGGCGAGGCCGGGCGGGCACACCCCGCGGTCTCCGGCGTGACGATCCTGCAGGACGGCGCCCCGGCGAACGCGTCCTGCAGCCCTGCCGGCGCTGTTTATCGCTGCACGGTGAACGGGCTGACGAACGGCGCCCCGCACACGTTCACGGCGGCAGCCGTCAACGCCGTCGGGACCTCGGCGGCGACCTCACCGCACACCAGCTGGGCGTACGCCGCTCCGGTCGTCTCGAACGCGACGGCCACGCCGGTGTACCGCCCGGGCGTCTCCGATCGCGGGCGCGGAGCAGTCGACCTGTCCATCACTGCGGCCGACGATGCCGTGTCGTTCCGGATCGAGGAGACGGGCGAGGTCGTCAACCGCACAGGAGCGACCACCACCGCCAGCATCGCGCTCTCGCCCGGACCGCAGACCCTGACGATCGTCCCGATCAGCCAGTTCCAGCCGCCCACCGGTGGCGGGAACGAAGGTGGTGCCTTCCGCACCTCGGTGACGGTCGCCGGCTCCGTGTACTTCGATCCCTCGGTGACGCAGGCCGCCGCGGTCTCCAACACGGCCGTGAACGTCTCCGGCATCGCCGCCCAGGCCAACGGCAGTGCCAAGGGCGTCCAGGTCACCTACGTGGCCTGGCGGTCCGGCAACGTGAGCTGCACCGCGAACGGCGACGGTTCGCTGGGGGTGTCCGGCGGAGAGGTGCGCTCCGAGTCCCCCTCTCTCCAGGGGCTGCGGCCGTACCAGCTGTACTACGTCAAGGCGTGCGCATCGAACGGCTACGGCGTGGCCGAGTCGTCCACCGCGGCCGTCTTCACGTTCACGTTCGTCGACGGCCCCGGCGGCGACACCACCTACACGGTCGCGAAGGACCCGCGCCGCGACGGGAACCGCTACGACTACGGCCTGTCCTCCGCCCCGCGCATCGACGTGGAGAACGGCTTCGTGCCGAAGTACTACATGTACGGATCGTGGCGCGATGATTTCGCGCTCACGCCGGACTCGTCCCCAGGGCAGGTCCTCGCCCGCGCCTGCCATGCCAGCCAGAGCAACTCCTGCTCCGGCGAGGTCACCATCACCGCGACGACCGCACCGACCGTCGTCAACGCCGTGTTCCAACCCTGCATGCCCGTCGTCGAGGACGATGTCGTGACGGTGTCCAGCGCCGCACGCGGCTCGTACACCCTCGTGGCGACGCCCCTCGTCGACACCCCCGGCACTTTCGACGTGAAGATCACGTGGACCGGTGCCTACGCCACCCTGACCCCCATCACGCATCGAGTCACGGGCCTGTGCCCCTGATCGCCGAGCGTCCCGACACGAATACTCTTTCCCTATGCCAGCCACCGCAGCAGCCCCCGTCACCCTCGCTCCCGAGCAGGCCTCCTGGTTCGCCGAGACGTTCTCGATCCTGACCGGCAACATCGAGCAGGCGATCCTCGGCAAGCGGCACGTGGTCGAGCTCGTGCTCGCCACCGCCGTGAGCGGAGGGCACGTCCTTCTGGAGGACTACCCCGGCACCGGGAAGACGGCGCTCGCCCGTGCCGTGGCGCAGACGGTGAACGGAACGAGCAGCCGTATCCAGTTCACGCCTGACCTCCTCCCCGGCGATGTGACCGGCATCACGGTCTACGACCAGAAGGAGGGCACGTTCGAGTTCCACGCGGGGCCCGTCTTCGCGAACATCGTGCTCGCCGACGAGATCAACCGGGCGAGCCCGAAGACCCAATCCGCGCTGCTCGAGGTCATGGAGGAGGGCACGGTCACCGTCGACGGCGTGACACGATCGGTCGGTTCCCCGTTCCTCGTGATGGCGACGCAGAACCCCATCGAGCAGGGAGGCACCTACCGGCTCCCTGAGGCGCAACTCGACCGCTTCATGATCAAGACCTCGATCGGCTACCCTGACGAGGCGGCGACCATGCGCATCCTGCAGGGGGCCGGCCGGCCGAAGACGGTGCTCGACGGCATCGTCGACACCGACACGATCCTGACGATGGCAGAGATGTCGCGCGGCGTGTACGTGAACCCGCTGGTGTCCGACTACATCATGCGCATCGTCGATGCCACGCGCCGAGCGTCCGAGGTGCGTCTCGGCGCCAGCGTGCGCGGCGCTCTCGCGCTGTCCCGGCTCGTGATGACGTGGGCGGCCAAGAACGGACGCACGTTCGTCACGCCCGACGATGTACGCGAGCTCGCCGTGGTCGCC
This sequence comes from Zhihengliuella sp. ISTPL4, assembly GCF_002848265.1. Taxonomy (GTDB): domain Bacteria; phylum Actinomycetota; class Actinomycetes; order Actinomycetales; family Microbacteriaceae; genus Microbacterium. The sequence continues at coordinate 2,176,892 of NZ_CP025422.1, read as the reverse complement.
CTCGCCCACCGTCTCGTCCTCGAACCGGAGGCCGAGTTCGACGGGGTGACCGCCGTGGCCGTGATCGGGCAGATCCTCCTCGACGTCGAGCCCCCGCGCGAGAACGGCACTGCGTGACCTTCAGCACCGAATCCCGCCTGACGCGGACGACCGCCGGCACGAGCACGTCGACGCGGACGTCCACCGTCACGCGATACGACCGCACGCGCCGCGGTCCCGTGCGCGGTGCGGTCTTCGGCGCGCGCCGTGTCGTCCGCTCCGTGGGGCGTGCAGCCAGGGCCACGGCCGGCTGGGTCCGCGAGACCGTGACCACAGCGGGCATGCTCGTGGCCGTCGCGGTGGTGCTCGGCGTGCTCGCCGGCCTGCTGTTCGGCTGGGTGGAGGCCTGGGCCGTGGCCACGATCGCACTCGTGCTGCTGCTCGCCTGCGTGCCGTTCATCCTGGGTGCGCATGACTACCGGATCGATCTCGTGCTCGACCGCGACCGCGTCGTCGCGGGTGCCGAGATCGGTGCGACTCTCGACGTCCGCAACAACGGCGAGCGCCTCTCCCTCCCCGGTGTCGTCGATGTGCCGGTGGGGGAGGGCCTGGTCGAGGCGCACGTGCCGCTGCTGCGTCCGGGGGCTCACCATCGGGAGGAGCTGACCATCGCCGCGCACCACCGCGGCGTCATCGACGTCGGCCCCATGACCATCACCCGCGGCGACCCGATCGGCATCCTCCGCCGAGAGCTGCGCTGGCCGGACGTGCAGCGCATCCACGTGCACCCGGTGACCGTGCGCCTCCCCAGCACCAGCGCGGGCCTGATCCGCGATCTCGAGGGAACCCCGAGCACGACTCTCGTCGACGCCGACCTCTCGTTCCACGCCGTGCGCGAATACGTCGTCGGCGACTCCCCGCGGCACATCCACTGGAAGTCGACCGCGAAGACGGGCACCCTGATGGTGCGGCAGTACGAGGAGTCCCGGCACGCGCGCATCGCCGTGATCCTCGACCTCGACCCGGAGTCGTACGCCGACGACGACGAGTTCGAGAACACCGTCAGCGCGGCCGCCTCGCTGGCGCTGCAGGGTGTGCGGGACGGCCGGGACGTGCTGTTCTCGGTGAGCAACGAGATCCCGGAGCACGGCCGCGCCGAGGTGCTGTCGATCCGCACGCTGCCCACGGTCACCCCCAAAGCTCTCCTGGACGCGACCTCCACGATCGATCAGGCGGCCCGCGTGATGCGGCTCGAAGCCGTCACCGCGCTCACCGCGCAGTCGTACCCGGACCTCTCGATCGGCTTCCTGCTCACCGGTTCGCTTCTGCCGCTCGAGCGCCTGCGTCACGCGGCGGTGAAGCTCCCGGCGGCCGTCGAGGCGGTGGCGGTCCGCAGCGAGCTCGGCGCGCAGCCGACGATGCGGACGGCCAGAGAACTCGCGGTGATGACCCTCGGCGCGCTCGGTGATCTCCCCCAGATGCTCGCCCGCGGAGCCCTGCGATGAGTGCGGCCGGCCCGAAGCGCGGGCGGCCGCGTCGCGGAACCCTCCCCTCAGCGCTGACCCTGTGGTCGCTGGGGTACGTGCTGGTCGGCGTGCTCCTCGCGACGGCGGCGGCCTGGCCGGTCTACGTGGCTCCCCGGGCGCTCGCGGTCGGGATCGTCGGCGGCCTCCTCGGCATCGCCGTCGCCGTCGTCGCGCGCATCCTGCGCTGGGGAACGCTGCTCGCCGCGGTAGCCGCCTCCGGCGTGTACCTGCTGGTCGCGGTGCCGCTCGCCATCCCCTCCGCCCTCACCTCCGTGCCCGCCCTCCTCGGCGGTGTCCGGGATGCCGTGCTCGGGGTGGTGCTGGGCTGGAAACAGATGCTCACCCTGAATCCGCCGCTGGGAGAGTATCAGGCGGTCCTCATCCCCTTCCTCGTGGTGATGCTGTTCGGCTCGTTCGTCGCCACCCTCTTCGTCTGGGGCGGCGGCAAGCGGGCGGTGGCCGCCGTTCCTGTGGTCGTGGCCATGAGCGTCTTCGGCATCGCCTTCGGTGTGAGCGGCACGTCCGCTCCCGTTTCGGTGGCCGGTGTCGAGCTGCCCGCACCGCGCGAATGGCTGATCGGCGTCGCGGTCTTCGTGGTCTCCCTCGTCTGGGTCGTCGGGCGCACGCGGATGCAGCGCGCCGCCGCCCTGCGCAGCGTGGCGGCGGCGAACATCTCCCGCCGGGCGACCCCTGCCTGGCTCACCGTACGCCGGCACCTCCTCTCCGCGGGTCTGGCCGCGGTCGCCCTGGTCGCCGGCTTCGCGATCGCTCCGGCCGCGGCCGGCTGGTCGGATCGCTCCGTGCTCCGCGACGAGATCGAACCCATGGTGGTGGTGCAGGAACAACCGAGTCCGCTCAGCTCGTACCGCTCCTGGTTCTCCGGCGACACGCTGGACACCCCGGTGGTGCGGCTGGAGGGCGAACCCGGCGCGGTGGACCGCCTCCGCCTGGTCACCCTCGACGCGTACGACGGCGAGGACTTCCACATCGACGCGGACGACCGCTTCAGCCGCCTGCCGCGCTCCGCGCTCCCGGGATCCGGCCGGGTGACGCTCGACCTCGCGATCGGCGAAGCCTACCGGGGGATCTGGGTCCCGTCGCCGGCCGGTCTCGCGGAGGCCCCCGCCTTCTCCGGCGAGCGGGCCGATGCCCTCGCCGACGGCTTCCACGTGAACGCCGAGGGGGACACCGCGATCACCATCGCGGACGCGCCGGGCGGCGGGGAGGGGCTCGTGCCCGGTGATCGCTATTCGGTGCTGATCGATGCGCCGGGGAACCCCGGTGACGTCACGGCACTCCAGGGTGGTCGGTCGACCCTCGACGCCGATCGGTACCCGGCGCTCGTCGAATGGGCGGAGATGCAGGAACAGCCACGCACCGGCGCGGGCTACCTCGAGCTGATCGATCGGCTCCGCTCGCGCGGCTATCTCAGTCACGCCCTGATCGAGGACGCCTCCGCCGCAGGCTGGATCGCGGCCCTCCAAGCATCCGAGGGCTACGCATTCGCGCCCAGCTACGCCGGGCACTCTGCCGCTCGCATCGAGGAGCTCTTCACCGACCTGACGGAACAGGAGAGGCGCGCGGGCCCCGACGCCGACCCGGAACTGCTCGTATCGGCGGTCGGGGATGACGAGCAGTTCTCGGTTGCTGCGGCGCTTCTCGCTCAGCACTGGGGCCTCGAATCCCGGGTGGTGATGGGGGCCCGCCTCGCGGCGGCGGAGGAGGTCCCGGGAATCCCTGCCTGTACCGAGGTCTGCACCGGCGCGAACATGAGCGCCTGGGTCGAGGTGCGTGCGTCGGGCGGGGAGTGGATCCCCGTCGATGCGACGCCGCAGTACGCGATGCTGCCGAGTGCCATCACCGAGGGTGAGCAGCTGCCGGAGCATCCGACCGTCCCGGAGCAGCCGCGGTCGGAGGCCCTGGATCCGCCGCAGGCGCAGAGCGACGCGAACAACGATGCGCCCCCGCTGGAGGAACCGGCCTCGGAAGTCCTCGCCGTCCTCCTGCCCATCCTCAAGGGGGTCGGTCTCGGCCTCCTCGTCCTCCTGCTGCTGGCTCTGCCCTTCCTCGTGCTCCTGGTCGCCAAGACTCGGCGCGCACGGGCACGCCGCACCGCGCCCGACCCCGAGGTGCGCCTGGCGGGTGCCTGGGAGGAGCTCGCCGACGTCTACGCCGACCACGACGTGCCCATGGTCGCCGACGGCACCCGCGCCCAGCGCGCACAGTCGAGCGGTCGCGCAGCCGCGCACCGGCTGGCCGCCCTCGTCGATCGCGCCGTCTTCGCCGAGCACCCGCCGACGCCCGAAGACGCGACGGCCGCGTGGGTGATCGTGGACGCGGAACGGGCGGAGCTCGCGAAGGCCAGGACGCGGTGGCGGCGTCTGCGTACCCGCGTGCGGCCGACATCGTTCGTCGCCAGGACGCGGACCCTGCGCCTCCCCGGCTTCGGCGCACGACCCACGCTCGGTACGCTCGGATGGACCGGTTCACTGGATGACCGGAAGAAGGGGGACTCATGACCGCGCCCGCGGACTCCGGTCTGGCCACGATGCTCGCCGTCATCGTCGGACTCGGCCTGCTCGTCGGCCTGGCCGTCTACGTCTGGTACGCCCTGGCGTTGTCGCGCCTGTTCCCCCGCATCGACGGGGAAGGGTGGAAGGGGTGGGTGCCCGTCCTCAACGAGGCCGAGATCCTCGCGCGCGGGGGAGTGCCCGCCTGGTCGGTGGTGTTCTACTTCATCCCGCTCGTGCAGCTCTATGGGATCTACCTCAAGGTCGTCGCCACCCACCGGATCAACCGGCGCTTCGGACGGGGAGCTGGGATGACCGTGCTCGCCATCCTCCTGCCACCGGTGTGGGCGACCGTTCTCGCGTGGGGTCCTGCGCCCTACCCCGAGGGGGACCGGCTCGCCGCGCTCCAGCCGGGACCGCGTCGCAGCGCACCGCCGCCTGCGGCCCCCGCGCGGGATGCGTCGGGCTACACGATCCCCTCGTTCGCCCCGACGGGGACCGGATCGCCGGAGACGCCGTCCCTGATCTTTCCGGACTACGCTGCGCCGCCCGCGGGCGCACCGACCCCGCCCCCGGCAGCCGCGCCGCCGGCGGCCGCCTCGGCCGCGATCGCTCCGCAGAGCGAACCCGCGGCGCCGAGGTCGTTCGCTCCGCCGACGTTCGCTCCGCCTGCGGAGTCGGTCGCACCGCCACAGGATCCGTCTCCCGCGGCACCGTCCCCGTCTTCGGCGCCACCGGCGCCGCCCGCGCCGCCGCCCGCCGCCGCTCCTGTCGCACCTGCGGCCACTGCCTCCCCCGCGGCACCGTCCCCGCAGCCGCTTCCGCCCGCGGCCGCACCGGCGCCGCCCGCCGCGCAGCCGCAGCCCTCCGGGGCACACCCGCCCACGGGCATCATGGCCGCGATGGGCGACGTGCCGCCGGCCGCCCCGCAGTCCGCGCCCGCCCCCGCGCCCACGACCGAGGCGGCGCGGAGCGAGGAGCCCTCCGTCGCGCCGACGCCGGAGGCGAACCGCGTCGTCCGGCCCGTGCCGCCTTCGTTCCGCGACGGCGGACAGCCCGAAGCCGCACAGATGCCGACGATCCGCCCGGTTCCGTCGATGACGGTGACACCCGCCGGGGAGCAGAGCGCCCCGGCGTCTGCACCCGCGACACCGACTCCCGCTGCGCCCGGCGGACTCGCGCCCGACGTCGACAAGACCGTGGTGACGCCGCGTCCCACCGATGATGACCTCGACGCCACGGTGGTCGTCGCCCGCAAGCGCGGGGTGCGGCGCGTCCTTGTGCTGGACGACGGTCGTCGGTTCTCGTTGTCCGGCGCGAGCGTCGTGATCGGTCGGAACCCCACCGGGGAACCGGGCGAGCAGCGGCTGGCCATCCCGGACACCACCCGCACGCTGTCGAAGACCCACGCCCGGCTGGTGGTGCAGGAGGACGAGTGGCGTCTGACCGACCTGCACGCCACCAACGGGGTCGTGGTCGTCGCCGACGACGGCTCGGAGACCCTCCTGGACGCCGGAGAGAGCGTGGTCGGCACCGGCCGGTTCATCCTCGGCGAAGTCGGCATGCACGTCGTCGCGGAGCGCGATTCGTGACCGTGGAATCCGTCGTCCTCCGGGTCGCCGCGCTGACCGACACCGGGCTCACGCGGACGGCCAACGAGGACGCCGTGCTCGACGCGCGTCCGGTCTTCCTGGTCGCTGACGGTATGGGCGGGCACGAGGCCGGTGATCGCGCCAGCGCGGCTGTCGTCGCCGCCTTCGAGCCGCTGCGCGGGCGGGCGGTCGACGTCGGTGACATCAGCGACGCTCTCAGCCGCGCCGCGGCCGTCGTCGAGGACATCGCCGCGGCGCACAAGCGCGGGGCGGGCAGCACCGTGACGGGCGTGGCACTCGTGGAGCACGAGGGCGCCCCGCACTGGCTCGTCTTCAACGTCGGGGACTCCCGGGTCTACCGGCACCACGGCACCGAATTGGCGCAGCTCACGATCGACCACTCCCTCGGACAGGAGCTCGTCGACGCCGGGGAGCTCCGCCCGGAAGACCTGGCCTCGTTCTCGCAGCGCAACGTCATCACCCGGGCGGTCGGCGCCCCGGACAGCACCGCGGACAGCTGGCTCCTTCCCGTCGTCGACGGCGAGCGGCTCCTGCTGTGCTCCGACGGGCTCACCGGCGAGGTCAGCGACGAAGCCATCCGCGCGACGCTGACCATGAACGGCCGCCCGGAGACCGCGGCGGCGGCGCTCGTGCGCCGCGCGCTGCAGGGTGGAGGGCGCGACAACGTCTCCGTCCTCGTGATCGACGTCGTCTCGGGCGGCGCACGCACGCGTCCCGACGACGCGACGGGCGGACGGGCCGCGGTGTCCGCGCTCACCGACTCGATGCTCGAGGGCACGACGGTCCCGGTGCGAGCGCGATGAGCAACGATGAGGTCGAGGAGACCGTCATCCTGACGCGGCGGGACCGTCGGCGGGCCGAGGCGGCGACCGATGCGCCGCCGCCGGTGTCCGATGACACATCGTCCGCCGTCGATGAGGCGACCGTCGTGGTGGATCGCGCGAAGACGGCTCCGGCCCCCGACCGAACGGACGATGCCGCGGAGGACGCGCCCGAGGGCGCCGTCGCCGATGAGCCGGACGATGCCGGGCCCGAAGACGCCGCGGGCGAGGCCATCGACGACGCGACGCTGGTCGTCGACCGCTCCACGCCTCCGGCGGCCGACGCCCCCGAGGATGCCACCGTGGCGGTCGTGCGTCGGGCTCGACGCCTGCGACGGAAGAAGGGTGCCGCCGCAGAAGGCGACGGCATCGCACCCCAGCCTGCCGGGCCGCGGTTCCGCGTCGATTCCTTCGCCGCCCCGGACGGCGCACCGGCCCCCGCGATCTACAAGCCCCGGCCAGCACCGCGCACTCCCGTCGCTCCGCCCGTCGTCGTCGGCGCGGCTGCTCCCACGCGGGTGGTGGAGCCCGGCCTGCCATCCGTCGCCAAGCAGGCGCAGCGGTGGAGTGTCATCACCCTCGCGGCGACCGTCGGCGCGGGCTTCGTGTCGGTTGCCGGTCTCGTCGTCCTCGGTTTCGTCGTCTTCGGGTGAGGAGGCGCCCTGCGGTCTCGCTAGGGTGGCGGAAGCAGGAAGAGAGGACAGTCGGATGGTTGAGGGTGCGAAGCGGTCGGCGGAGACGAGCAGCACGTCGCGCCGCTCACGGATCGCCGGGGTGGTGTCGTTCGTGATCGGTGCTGTGGCCATGATCGTCGCCGTGCCGTCGCTCTTCGCTGCGGGAGCGGACGTCGCCCTCCTCGTCGGTGGCCTCCTCGCGCTGGTCGTCGCCGGGGTGTCCTTCCTCTTCGGCGTCTTCGCCGTCCGGTTCCTGCGCCGCCCTGCGACTCGTCCGACGGCGATGACGCCGCTGTTGTGGCTGATCGCTGCGGCCTTCTTCCTCGGCGTCCTCGGCAGCATGGCCGCCTTCGTGTACAGCCAGGTCATCCAGAGTGTGAACGGCGCGGCCGTCGCGCTGCTTCTCGTGGTGCTCGGAGGTGCCGCCGTGGTCACGGGTGCCGCGCTCGGCGGCGCCGTCGTCAGGGAGCGACGGGCGGCAGCCGCCGGGCGCTGACCCGGAGTCAGACTCTCGGACTCTCAGGCCTCGGGCTCGGGGCGATCGAGGAGGCCGCCCCGTCGTTCGACCTCGGCCGTCGCGTCGGCAGGAGCCTCCCGGCGTCGCCGGAGCACGATGAGGATGCCGAGGACCCCGAGCAGGCTGGCCCCGGCGATCGCGGCGATCAACGCCATCTCGCGGGTGAGGACGAAGGGCGGCACGCCGTGGTCGGGGTCGACGCTCACGGCAGGCGGGCGCACGGCGCTCTCCGCCGTGTCGAAGAACGGGCTGATGGGGCCACGGGTGGTGGGGTCGGGAAGGAGCTGGATGGCGGCGGAGGGCCGGATGAAGCCCCAGCCGTTCACGTCATCGCGGTTGTCGGCATCCGCGCGGAGTGCGGTCGCCGTGAGCCGGTACGCCCACCCCGCGGGCGGATCTTCCGGGTGCGCCTCGGCGACCAGCGCCGCCGCCGCGCTCACGTAGCCGGTCGCGAAGCTCGACGCCGGGGCGTCGGAGGCGAACAGGCAGTCGCCGCCGCCCGTCGCCGCGGTGAGCACATTCGCGCCGGGGGCCGTGACTCCGACCTGGGGCCCGTGGATCGAGCTGTCGGTCGCGAGGCCGTTCGCGTCGGCCGCGCTGACGCCGAGCGCCTGTTCGTAGCCGGCGGGATACCGGGTTCCGTCTTCCGCCTCGGGGTCGGAGGCCCTGTTGCCACCGCTGGCGACGACGAGCGCTCCGACGGCAGCCGCGTGCTCCACCGCACCCCGCAGTTCGGGGGAGTCCGTTGCCTGCGATGAGGAGACGTTGATGATGTCGGCGCCGTTGTCGGCCGCCCAGTTGATGCCTTCGGCGAGGCGCTGGGCGCTCGGGCCCCACCCCTTGTCGACGTCCTGCGGCGAGTCGCTGCGGAACGCACGCACGGACAACAGGCGGGCGTCGGGGGCGAGCCCCACGACGCCGGAGCCGGAGACGGGCTGCGCCGCGATCTGCCCGGCGATCGCCGTGCCGTGCCCGGTCAGATCGCTCAGACCGTCGCCGCGTTCGCCGTCGCCCACGAGGTTCACGCCGCCGACGACGACGCCGGCGAGGTGCGGGTTGCCCGCGTCGATCCCGGAGTCGACCACCGCCACGACGACGCCTTCCCCGGTGGCGAGGCGGTTCGCGTCCTCCGCCCCGAGGGCGGCGAGCGCCGATGGTGCTTCGGGAGCGAACACGACGGTGCCGGGTTCGCAGGCGCCGGTCGCCATCGACACGATCGTCGCGGGAGCAGGCATCGCGGCCACCGCGGCGGCCGGCGTCCCCAGCACGGCAGCACCCACCACGAGGGTGGCGAGAGCGGCACGGCGGCGCATCACTCGTCCTCGGAGCCGGGCGACTCTCTCGCGGCCTCCGTGGTCAGCGCCGGCCCGGCGGCGAAGAAGTCGATCCAGGCGCTCGGCACCCGTCCGACGTCGCCCGGGGTGTAGCCGAGCTGGGCGAGTGGTCCGCTCGCCGCGTCTTCGGCCGACTCGTCCAGGACGGCACCCGGAATGGCGTAGGCGGTGCCGGACTCGTCGACGAGCACGGCCATGCCCACCGCTTCGTCCGAGGGGCCGCTCGTCTGGACGAGGGCACCGCCGCCGACGGTGACGCCGACGCGGTCGCGATCATCCGGCAGCTCGGTGCTCGTGGACCCGAGGACGGTGCGGGCGTCGTCACCCAGAACGGCGCATGGAGTCTCGCCGGACGCGAGCGGCGTCAGCGGAAGCGTGGGCCAGTCGTCGCCACCGGCGTTCGGCACCGTCGGAACATCGGCCACCTCCGCCGGGGACACCTCTTCCTCGTCCGCGCCGGCTTCCTGCGCGCTGCCGAGCAGGTAGAGCTGGTACGCGAGCGGGCTGAGGCGCGCGAGCTCTCCGGTCGCGAGCGCGACGTAGCGCTCGTCCGCGGGGCTGCCCTGCACGTGCACGATCGTGCCCGCCGTCAGGTCGGTCCCCGGCACCCGGGCGCCGACGGCGTTCAGGCGGATCGGCTCCAGATCGGCGCCGCTCTCGAAGAGGTTGAGCCAGCGCCCGTCGACCTCGATGACGTCGCTCGTGCCGAGGCCGACCGCGCGCAGCACCGCGTTCGCGTCGTCGGCGGGGACCGCGTATCGCAGGCCGTCGGCGATCACGAAGAGCTCGTCGCCGCGCTGCACCACGGCGCCCGTGCCCGTCGACGGTGCCGCGATCGGCGTCCCCGACAGCGAGACGGCGGTACCGGCGGCGTCATCGACGCACGCGGTCCATGCCGTGTTGATCAGGGCGTTCGGGGTAGGCAGGTCGTCAGGGGCGCCGAGGATGCCGATCGATCCGCCGACCGGGATGCCGTCGAGGGCGGCCTGGTCCGTGCGCACGACCTTGAACTCGCCGGCGGGGATGAGCAGGCGCGCGCTGGCCGTGTTGATCACGGGGTACAGCGTCCCCTCGACCGAGACGTAGCGCGCGCCCGTGTCGGTGGCGACGATGAGGCGGTTGTTCTGCCAGTCGCCGGGGAGCCCCGGCTGCATGATGCCCCAGAACACGCCGACGAGGATCACGCCGACGGTGAGGGCGATGCCCGCGATGACGGCGCGCAGCGGCTTGGCGGGTTCGAGCTCTTTGCCGCCGGGGGCGCCGCCGGTGAAGGCGGAGAGGAGTCGTCGTCGGCTGAAGCCCTGGGCTTCGATCAGGTCTTTCTTGGTCGCCATCAGTCAGACGAGCCCCGCCGTGATGACCCCGAGCGGGAGGAGGAGGGCGAGCGCGACGACCTCGACCGTGTCGCCGAGCCGCGTGAGGCGGAGGCGGGCCTTCGGCGTGAGCAGGGTGAGTCCGATGAGCACCACGGTCGCGACCACGAGGATGAGCAGCATCCAGGTGCGCACGTCGGGGAGGGTGAGCGCGACGGTCACACCGGTCGCGGCGAGGCCGATCGCCCCGATCGCCATCAGCACGAGGACCCCGAGCCGCGCGTGCATCTGCCGCGACTGGAACATCATGCCGACGAAGGCGAGTACGCACAGCACGGCGCCCGTGACGCCGCTGGCGGCGACGAGCGGGGTCGCGATGAGGGCTGCGAGACCGAGCGCGGCACGGAGCGCGATCAGCGTGCGGGTCCCGGCGGCGGCGCGACGCTTCACCTCCTCGGCGTCGATGGGCTGCGGTGCGGAGAACATGTCGGCGTCGCTCTGCGGCGAGATCACCCGGATGCGGGTGGAGCTCAGAGCCAGCCAGGGGATGCCGTTCGCGAGCAGCGCCGTGGTCGCGAGCATCAGCGCATACGAGGCGAGCGGGTCGCCGAAGACCGCGGCCGCGGTGGCCGTGATCCCGATCGAGGCGCCGAGGGCGATGGGCGCGAGGTGGATCTCGGGCTTGTCCTGGGTGACAGCCAGGCTGAGGCCCCCGACGACGACGAGTCCGAGCCCGAGAGCGGCGAGCGGCCAGCCCCAGATGCTCTGCGCGGGGACCGCGAGGTAGCCCGCGAGCCCGCCGTACGCCGCGGCGGTGAGCCCGAGCGCATGACCCGCCTCGGGCTGCCGCAGCCGCATCAACACGGCGGCGGCGACGCTGAGCACGACCGCGCCCGATCCCGCGATGATCGCCGGAAGCAGAGACGTCGGCGGCGTCGCGACGAGGAGCACGGCGCAGAGGGCGAGGAAGGTGAGACTGACGAAGAGGGCGGTCCGGGAGCTGTCCGCGGGCGTCCAGGAGTTGTGCTGCTCCGCCGTCGCATCGATCACGGCTTCCACGACGTCGTCGTAGATGCGCGGCTCGCGCATGAGCCCGCCACGCACCAAGGTCAGCAGCTCACCGTCGTGCACGCCCTGGGCCGCAGCACCGCGAGCGGGGTCGAGGGGAGTGCCGTCCGCCCGCTGCAGCGCGTATCCGCCGTGCGTGAGGGTCGGATCGAGCACGCCGAGACTGCGGGCGAAGCCGGGGATGATCTCCACGAGGGGGACCTGCGACGGCACCCCCACGTCGAGCCTGCGGTCGTCGCTGACGACGGAGATCCGCAGCACGGTTCCTGCCACGGTGCCGCTCTGGCTCATATCGGTGGTGTCCCCCCACGTGTGCGATGCTCTCCCGCCGCAGGCATTGCGGGGGTCCGGCCCGGACTCACTCTAGTTGACAGGCCAGATCCTATCTGCTGCAAGCGCGCGCGCCACCGGGGAGGAGGTTCGGTCAGTGGTCCACGTCAGACATCGATCGAACGGAGGAATTCTGATACGGATCTGTCCAGGCCGTTGGAAATGGGCGCCGCCTTGCCTTAGCCTATGTGCGGAAACAGATTGGTCGGGGGTTGTTTCGAAGTCATCCCGGTTCGGGAAGGCGCTCCCCCGCGTGTGTCCTCATGGGGACCGGAGGGAGTGAGTAATGGCTGATGTCATCTCCGCAGAAGAGGGGGCTCTGCGTCGCGGAGCCCAGGCCGTGCGGGAGACGAAGTCCGGGATCGACCAGCAGACCAAGAAGGTCCGCGGTGAGATCGAGCAGCTGCGCGGGTTCTGGACGGGTGCGGCCGCCGCATCGTTCACCACGCTGATGTCGCGGTGGGACGAGCAGGCTCGTCAGCTCAACGAGGTCCTCGTGACGCTCGAGGATGCCCTCGCCGGCACCGAGCGCGACCAGGCCGCGACCGAAGAAGCTCATCAGCAGACCATCGCGGGCCTCGGCTCGATGATGGGCGCCTGAGCGCAGACCGCAGAGATTTCAAGGAGAACATGATGCAGTCGATGTCCGTTCGCCCGGAGCAGGTCAACGCTCTCGCGGCGCAGATCCGCAGTGGGTCGCAGGGTATTCGTTCCGAGCTGGACCGCCTCGAGTCCGAGGTCAGCAAGCTGCGTGCGGCGTGGGATGGTGCCGCGCAGCAGGCCTACGACCAGGCGCAGGCCAAGTGGAACCGCTCGCTGAGCGAGATGCAGCAGCTGCTCACGCAGATCGCCGGGAAGACCGAGGAGATCTCGGGTCAGTACGTGCAGACCGACAAGTCGGCTGCGGGGCGCTTCGGCGCGTGAACCTGGGGCGCGGGTCTGGCGCAGAGATGCGTCGGGCCCGCGCCGTCTGCTGTGCTTTTCGGTGAGCCACCGGACGGTACAGCAGGCGTGACGGGATCGCCGGAGGAAAGAAGAGGGGGCGTCGATGAGTATCGCAGTCGACTTCGATGGAGTGTTCGCCGAGCTGAAGCGGCTTCTGCGCGAGCTGCAGGAGTTCCCGAGTCCTGCAGAGGTGGCTGTCGCCGAAGGCGACGTGTCGAACACGACGCGTGAATTCCATCAGGCCGTCTCGGACGCCGCTAGAGAGATGGGAGCTGCGACCGAGCGGGCCCTCGAAAATCTGCAGAATACGCATGACGCCATCCGGGCTGCTGTCCTCCAATTGGCCGAGCAGGATGCCGCACTCGCGGATGAGACGAAGCTCATCGTGTCCCTGCTGGACTCCGCGGTCGAGCAGGCGGCCTCGTCGTCTCCGGTCGACGGCGGGTTGAGCGACGGCGTGAAGGTCGACGCTAGCGATTCCTCCACCGAGCCCCAGGACGCCGATTACTGATGCGGCGCGTGTACCGCGGGTTCGCCGCGACTGTCGGTATAGCTGGGCTTGCGTTGGCTTTCCTGGCGCCGTCGGCTGCTGCCGCTGGAACGGCGGAATCCGGTCTGTGGTGGTTTGATCGGGGCGACATCCAGGCGGCTCACGATGCGGGTTTCGATGGATCCGGGGTGAAGGTGGCCGTGATCGACAGTCAGATCAACCCCGATGTGGTCGGTCTTCGCGGCGCCGACGTGACAGTCCGGGAGCCGTCGTACTGTCTGGACCCCTCAGGAAGGCCGTATCCGGCGATGTCGACCGATTACGTCGCCGCGTCTCATGCGACGAGAGTGGCGTCGATGATCGTGGGAACGGGGGAGGCGCCGCCCGGGGGTGCCCCGGTGAAGGGCGTCGCGCCCGGGGTGGAGTTGCTGTTCTACACCGCGCCAGTCCTTGACGGCGTGGTGAACGAACGCGGCGAAGATGCCGAGTGTCTCCAGGAGGACGGCACCAGTTTCGACGAAGACGGTCGGGAAGGGCTGGATCACGCGATCTCGGATGCGGTGGCGGATGGGGCGGACATCATCTCCATTTCCTCGTTCGGTACCGACGCTTCGAAGGGCATCGCGGAGGCGTACGCCAACGACGTGGTGGTTGTCGCCGGCATGGGCAACGACGATGGCATCGACGTGTTGCCGGCGGCGTTGAACGGTGTGGTCGCTGTGCAGGCGTTCGGCGAGGACGGCAAGATCCAGAACGGGCAGTACGGAAAGCCCAACGTGAGCGACTACGTCGTCACGGCAGGACCGGGCATCGGTCTGTTGTTGCAGGGCGCGTCGGATTCGTGGGAGGCGCAGTCGCTCGGATCGGGGACGTCGTACGCGACGCCCATCGTGGCGGGGATGCTGGCGGTCGTGAAGCAAAAGTATCCGGAGGCTACGGCGGGGCAGCTGATTCAAAGCCTCATCCACAACACGGGCACGAAGGGCGAGCACGAGCCCGAGTGGAACTCCGGCACGGGATACGGTGCTGCGTCTCTCACGGGGATGCTGGCGGTCGATCCGGCGAAGTACCCGGATGAGAATCCGATCTTCGACACGGAGGACCCGAACGCCTCACCGTCTCTCGCGATGGTGAACGAGGTCAAGGCGGCAAACGAAAACGAGAAGGCGACAGCGAGCCCACAGCCTTCTTCCGCGCCCGGCGAGGCTCAGCAACCATCCGAGGTATCGGCGATGCCGTGGGTGATCGGCGGGATCGTCGTCGCTGTGCTGATTGTGGGCGGCATCATTCTCGCGATCGTCTTGACACGATCCGCACGACGACAGACCACCGACCAAGGGGGAAATCATGACCGGTAACCAGAGCGGCGGGTACGAAGCGGAGCTGAACCGCATCCGTGCGCTGTCGGATTCGATCATCCCGAAGACGGCGGCGCTGATCAACGCGCTGGACTCCCTGGATAGTGCCCTCGCGAAGGCACGAATGTCGGAGTTCTGGACGGGGAGCTCGGCGGACGCGGCCACTGCAGCTGTCGATGAGATCCGGAAGAAGTTCGCCCGGATCCAGAAAATCGTGACCGCGATCGATTCGGCTGTCGGCGAGGGCAACAAAAAGCGGCGCGACCTGGTCTCAGCGGAGCTTCCGTCAGCCGCAGTCGACCCGTTCTGGGCGAACGCTGCGAAGGGGGCCTCCGTCGTGGTCCACCCCCTGCTGGGACCGCTCGCCGCCGACAAGGCCTTGGACGCGATCGGAGACTTCCTGGGAAACCAGCGCGAGGAGGCGGCACGGAAGATCGTCGAGGCCGTCGAAAGGTCTCTGGCCAGCCCTACGAGGGAGTTGAACGCCGCGTCCAAAGAGCTCTCGGGCGTCGGCTTCATCGAGTCCTCCGACGAGAAGATCGACGACGGGCCCACGGGTGGCCCCGAGATCGATGCCCCGAGGATCGGTTCCCCGGGAATCGGCGGCGTGCCCTCCGGCTCCGCCCCCGGTGTCGGCGGTACTCCGCCGCCTAGCGGTGGCATCGGCACCTATCAGCCGCCCGTCCCGACCTCTCCCGTGCACCCCACCTTCCCCACTCCCCCGACGAATCCGAGCGGACCGGGGATCGGATGGGACCCGGTGGTGCCGGGAGGCGAAGGCCCCGGGCTCCCCGGCGGGAAGGACCCTTCGATCGACTCTCCCGGCGGTGGTCTGCTTCCCGGCGGCCCTGGCGGCACGGGCAGCGGCGGCGGGACGGGCGGCGGATACCCGACCGGTCCCGGGGGCTATGTCCCCGGCGGCGGTGCGGGCGGCGGCGGCCTCGGTGGCATCGTGGGCGGTGGCGCCGGCGCGGCGGCGATCGCAGCGAGCTCGAAGATCGCCGGCTTCGGCAGCATGGGCGGACTCGGCGGTGCGGGCCTGGGCCCGGGTGCCGGTGCCGGACTCAAGGCCGGTGGCGGTCTGCTCGGCAATTCCGCGGTCGGGGGCGTCGGCGGCGTCGGTGGTGCGGGCGGCCCTGGCGGCATGGCCGGTGCCGGCGGCGTCGGCGGGGCGGGTGCCTCGGGCACCGGGTCCTCCGGCGCGGCAGGTGCCGGTGGCCGACCCGGCATGGGCATGATGGGCGGCGCCGGTGGCGCCGACGAGGAGGAGAAGGGGAAGCGTTCGGGCCTCGGCGGTCCCATCGCCCCGAAGCTGGAGGACGACGAGGAAGCCGGCCCCCGCGCCAAGGGAGCACGCGCCGGATCCCGCGACGAGCCTGCCAACTGAGAGCGATCGGCAGGGTCTGTCCGGGGGACGGTGAAGGACGGAGGGGGCGTCGTGAGTGACACGGATTTCTGGCTGAACGCGGCCGGGCTGCGGGAACAGGCGGGAGCGTTCACGCAGTACGCGGACCAGGCAGCCAGCGCGCGGGCGTGGTTGGAAGACCGAACGATCACGGACGACGGGAGTTTCGACGCATACACGCGTGTCGCCGGCGCCGCGATCGACATCCGGTCATCGTTGGTCGACTGGTTCGATCACCTCGAGCAGGTGCTGGACGGTGTGGCCACCGAGCTCATCGCTGTGGCCGACGAGGGCGAGGGCATCGACACGGAGCAGGCCGCGCTCATCGACGCGACCGACCCTGACGTCTACAACGACAACGCTCAGTCGCCTTCGGGGCGGCCGGAGATCGCCCCCAGCTACGACCGTACTGACGACTCCCTGCCCGTATGGGGGCCGCCGACAGGGGGAGCCGCCTTCTTCTGCGACCTCGGCACCCATGACGAGCTGAACCAACTCAGCACCAATCTCGTCCCGGGGGATCTTCTCAGCCCGAGCGAATGGATCGACACGGTGCTGGGCTGGTTGGGTGCGCGGACACTGCCGCAACGCGTGCTGGAGACCTACGGCGGCCGCTGGGGCGACATCCGGCAGTTCGCCGACACGATCAACGGTCTGGCGTCACTCGTGGACGACATGCGGGGACACCTGTCCAGCGCCGCGGCCTACGCCGGCATCCAATGGCAGGGTTACGCGTCCAACAGTGCACAGGCCTACCTCGCTGACCTGCTGAACGCGCTCTCCGATGCGCAGCACGCCCTCGCTGACGCGGGTACGGTCTTCTCCGACTACTGCACCGGCGTGATCCAATCCGCTGAGCAGATCGCCGGCGCGATCTACGGGCTCTATGACGCGATCCTCGTCGCGGCTGCCGGCGCGGCTTTCGGCACCGGCACCGTCTGGAGCGGCGGCGGCGGCCTCATCGGCTACGGCACCGCCGGTGTCTCGCTGCTGTGGGCTTTCAAGAAGCTCGCGGACGTCAATGACATCCTGCAAGACATCTCGGACCTGTACTCGATACTCGAAGCCCTCGGCAATCTGTCCGGCGATCTCTCGAACTTCGCCGCGACGATGCCCGTGCCGACGATGGAGCAGACCTCATGAGGGTGGACGGTGCAGCAGACGGCGGCGCGGAGTCGCTCGACCCGATCGCGGCGTTCGCAGGGCGTGTGGGCGGGGAGCGGGCACCGTTCGCGCTCCCGACGGTCGCTGCCAGCGCACCGGTGCTTCTGCAACTGACGAAGCAGATGCGCGAAGTGCGTGCCGCCAGCGATGATCCGCATCTCCGCGCTGTTCTGGGCGGCATACTGGACGGACGCGCTCCGCTTTCGACGTTGCTCTCCGCCGGAGTGCTTCCCGCTCCTCCCGCGGTGATGCCGCAGGAGCTGCGGGAGTTGTTGGAGACGAACGAGGAGAAGCAGTGACGATCGGGCTGAAGACCTCGATGGCCAGGGGCGCGCTCGCGGGCGTCGTCGGGGGGATCGACGAGATCGCTCGTCTCCTCCAGGCGCTCCAGGACGAGACCGCCGTGCTCGAATCGCGGTGGGACGGTGAGGCCCGCGAAGCGATGTCCGTCGCGGTGCGCGACTGGACCGCATCGGTGGAACGGCTGCGACTCATCGGACGTGAGGCGAGCCGCCTCGCGGGTCAGGCGGTCGAACGGGTGGACGAGTTCGATCGCCGCCGAGCTGGCGCGTGGCACCGGTGATGCGGCGGGTGACGGCGCTCACCTTGGCTCTGGTGTCTGTGGCGCTGACGCTCACTGCGTGCGCTTCCAGCGCTGCGACGGAACTCGTCGTCACGTATGAGGTGGGCGGCGACGAGCGCACGCTGACTCTCAGTCCTGATCAGGTCACCTGCGACGCGGGGAGTGCGCACGGACTCGCGATCTCGAACGATCCGCAGGGACGCTTCTCGGTCCGGCTCGACAGTGACCGCCGGGGATCGGTCGGCGCCGGAAGCGATGAGGGCCTGGTGCTCTTCGAAGGCACGGAACTCGACCTGAGCGCGTCGGGGACCGTGCTCAGCATCGGGGAATCCGACGGCGAAGTGTCTCTCGTCGAGGGATGGGCACCTGGTGACGATGTGAACGTCACAGCCGATGATGCCGCGCGATACCCCGCGAGATTGTCGGGTACGGTCGCATGCGAGGGACCGGTCGTTCTGCCGACTCCCGACCAGGGAGCCTCCGGAACGCCGCCCGCGGAGGGCGTGAGCGTGCGGTTCACGGCCGGCGGCGTCGTCCATACCTCGGTCTTCGTGCCCACCGCTGTCTCGTGCGCGGGGGGCGTGACCGCGACGGGCGTCGAGCCGTACCCTGGCACCCTCTCCTTCGACGACTCCGGGCGCGTGCGAATGACCGTGTCCGACGACGCAGGGACGACCGAGTTCCGTGCGGATGGCGCAGACGTCGTGGCTGAAAGCAACGGCTCATACTGGCTGAAGGGAATCCGCGGTGATGTGCAGTTCTGGGAGGGCCAGACCGGGGGAACGCTATCGCCCGATGCGGCGGAGGCAGGAACCGGTACGCTCAGCGCACTGATCATGTGTGGATAGCACGGTAAGCGCTGCCGGTCACAGTCCGAAGCGAGCGAACGGAGGGGGAACATGGAGGCAGAGGAAGAGCATTGTCTCCGGGCGATGGAGGCAGGGGAGGAACGGTGAAGCGCCGTCGCGAATGTGCCGCCGCCGTGGGGTGCACATCGTGACCCCGCGCAGAGCCCGCGGCGCCGCGCGGCGGGAGCGTCGCGCAGTGGATAGGGTGCAGGTGTGTCAGTCGAGATCGTAGAGCGGCGTCGGATCGTCCTCCAGAGCGAAGATCGTCGCATCGACCTCTCCCTCCCGCTCGACGAGACCCTGGAGGACGCCCTCACCCTGAGCGGGATCCCTGACGCGGACCGGTTCGTCACGATCGGCCCCGGGGGATACGAGATCCCCGGCGACACCGAGTGCGAAGACCTCGTCGACGGCGGCCTCTACGCACTCATCGACCGCACGGCTTTGGCTCCGCAGGCGCGCCCGGCAGAGAAGGCGACGGGCCAGACGCGCGCCGACCACGGGGCACGGTGGTGGCTGCTGGCCGTGAGCGGGATGCTGCTCGTCGCGGTCTTCGCCCAGGGCGCCGTCGATCCGCTGATCCGGCTTCTCGTCGCCCTCCTCGTCGCGGCCGGTGCGATCGGTGGCGCTGTCGCGTGGGCGCGACGAGACTCCGCGGCGGGAGTGCGCGGCATCCTCGGGGTGCTCGCGCCGGTGCTGCTGTCGTTCGCGGCCGGCGTTCTCCTCATCCCGGCCGGGCTGGAGGACGCGTCGCACCTGTCGACCGCCACCGGGTTCCTCGCGGCGGGTGTCACCACCGCGATCATCGCCGTCACGGCCAGGGCTCGCCCGATGCGCGCCGCGGCCGGGACGGCGACGGTGCTGCTCGTGGGCCTCGCCGCCGTCTGGGGCCTCGCCCTGCTGCTGCGGTGGGGGGAGGCGGAGGCCGCCGCCCTCTCGCTCGGGCTCGTGCCGCTGGGCCTGCGTGCGCTCCCGAGCAGTCTCGTCAACCTGCCCGAGGGCTACTTCATCGACTACAAGCACTTCATGACGAGCCGGTGGACCGTGCGCGGAGCCATCCCCGAGTCGGTCGGGCTGCTGCGTCCCGAGCGCATCACCGCGGTCGTCGACGATTCCTCCGCGCGGCTCATCGCGGGCACCGCCGTGCTGAGCATCGTTGCTGCGGTGATGGCTCCGGTCGCGTTCCTGCGGCCCTGGCCCGACGACGCGTTCGTGGTCTCCGGCGGGATCGCCCTGCTCTGCTGCCTCGCGCTCGCCCTGCTGCTCACGCCGCGGCACACCACCTCGCGCCTCCTCCGGTGGTTCCCCCGTGCCGCGGCCGCCGTGGTCTGCCTCGTCGCCGGCATCCAGGTCGCGGCGGCCCTCGGGACCGGCTTCCACCTGCTCGGTGCGGCCCTGCTGTTCCTCGTCGGGTTGGCCGCGGTCGCCGTCGTCATCCCGGTGTCGAAGGGCGCGAAGTCGCTGGTCTGGTCGCGGGTCGGAGACGCGTTCGAATGGCTCGCCGTCGCCCTCGCCCTGCCGTCGGCCCTGCTGTACGCGAATGCGCTCTCCCTGGTTCGTGGAATGATGGCCGGATGAGCGGGAACGGCCCATCACAGTCCTGGCCGAGCGGGGGTCCGATCCCGCCGATGGCGCCCGGCGGAGACCGTCCGGGGGAGATCCCTGCGCTGCCGCCCGCCCTGATCGCGGCGCCCCCCGGTGTCGACGGCACGCCGCTGCGCCAGACGCCCGTGCCGCCCACGCCGATCGCCTCGTCGCGACGCACCCTCCCGCGCCCTGCCGAGGGACTCGGTCCCGCCTTCCGCGGAGCCCCCGCCGGCACCGTTCAGCGGATCGCGGCCTTCACCCTCGACGCGGCCGCCGTGTTCCTCGCCTCCGCCGTCGTCCTCGTGCTGACGCAGAGCGTGCTGCTCGCCGCCCTCACGGTCTTCGAGCTCGCCCTGTTCCTCTGGGTGCTGGAAGCGCGGACCGGCCTCACCCTCGGCAACGCCGTGCTGCGCCTGCGCAGCGCCCGCGCCGACCGGCCGTGGTCGCCGGGGATCGGGCGCCAGTTCGTCCGCGGCATCATCACCGGAGCCGGCTTCCTCGTGGCTGTCGGCAGCTGGGTGGTCGTCGCCTCCAGCGCCTGGGATCGCGGCGGCAGACGGCAGTCCTGGGCCGACCGCGTCGCCGGCACCGTCGTGGTCGCCGTGCCCGCCAAGGCGGCCGTCGAGGCTTCGCCGGCTCCCGCTGCGGGGGAGGCCGCTCCGCTCGCGCCGCCGCAGGTCGTTCCGCTCGTGGCGTCGCCGTCCGTCGTGGACGAGGACTCCCAGCCCACCGACGCCCGCGCGGCCTCTCGCCGTACCGAGAGCCCGGAAGCGGCGGCACCGGGGTCGGATCGGCCGCTCTTCACCGTGGCCCCGGCGCCCGGGTCGCAGGCGGGCGCCGAGGCGCCTGCGCCGGCCCCCGAGACCGGGGCCCTCCTCCTCATCTTCGACACCGGCCAGCGGGTGCAGCTCGCCCTCCCCGTGGCCGCGAACCTCGGACGCGGACCCGTCGCCAGCGCGCATGACGACCGCCTCATCGTCGTCACCGACCCCGACGCGTCGGTCTCGAAGACCCATCTGCGCATCGAGCACTCCCGCGGCCGCACGTGGGTGACCGACTTCGGTTCCACGAACGGCTCCGACGTCCGCAGCGACGACGGCCAGACGACCGAGCTCGTCGCCGGCGAGCGCGTGCTCCTCGACGACGCCGACCGTGTCCGCATGGGCAATCGCAGCTTCACCATCAGCCTTCTGCTGGGCACCGACAGCAGCGCCGGAGAGAGAGCATGACAGGACCCCGTCTCGCCCCGCCCCGTGTCCCCTCCGGGAGGCTCCCGGTCCAGGCCCCGCCGGAGCTGCAGCCGAACGACGGCGGCATCGGGATCCTCGGGTCGCTGCTGCCCATGCTCGGCAGCGTCGGCGCGATCGTCATGGTCACCATGTCGAACCAGTCCGTCACGGGTCTGCTCACCGGCGGCATGTTCCTGCTGTCCTCGCTCGGCTTCGTCGCCGTCAACGGCTGGCGCCAGCGCTCCCAGCGGCAGGCGGCCACCCTCGGCGCCCGCCGTGAGTACCTCGCGTACCTGACCGAGCTGCGGCAGACCGTCCGCGTCGCCGCCCGACAGCAGCGCCGCTCCGCGAACTGGCACCTTCCGGCGCCGTCGACCCTGCCGTACCTCGCGGAGGAGCGCACCCGCGTCTGGGAGCGCGGCGTCAACGACCCCGACTTCCTGTCGGTCCGCGTCGGCGTCACCGATCAGCCGCTGTGCGTCACGCTCGAAGCCCCGGAGCTCCCGCCGCTGGCGCAGCTCGACCCCGTCGCCGCCTCGGCCGCGCACCGCTTCATGCTGACGCACGAGGTCCAGAAGAACCTCCCGCTCGGCGTCACCCTCCGCGACTACGCCCGCATCGAGATCACCGGTGACGAGGACGAGACGCGGGCGCTGGCCAGGGCCATGCTGCTGCACGCGGCCACCATGCACGACCCCGACGTGCTGCAGATCGTCATCGCCGCGGACACCGGCGTGCTCCCGCAGTGGGAGTGGGCGAAGTGGCTGCCGCACACGCACTCACGCACCGTGCGGGACGGCCTCGGCGCCGCCCGGATGATCGGCTCGCAGCTGTCCGAGCTCGAGGACATGCTGCCGCCCGAGGTGCGCGAGCGCTCGCGCTTCGCCCGCGACGGCTCCGGACCGAAGACGCCGCACATCGTCATCGTCACGGACGGCGCCACGACGTCGTTCAACGACGCCCTCGTCACCGGCGACGGCGTGCAGGGCGTGACCGTGATCGACCTCCCCGCCCGCTGGGGTGACCTCGACGACCCGAACGCCCTGCGCATCGCGTTCGAGACCGGCGGTGCCAGCACACGCGCCGAGCTCGTCAGCCTGCAGGTGCCCGCACGACCGTTCGAGGCGGACGCGATCACCATCGTCGAGGCGGAGGCGACCGCCCGCCGGCTCATCGCCCTGTACGCGGGCGGCACCGCGATCGCCAGCAAGAAGAGCGCGACCGGCCAGGCCGAGCTCGTCGAGCTCCTCGGTCTGCCCGACGTGCGCGACCTCGACCTCGACGCCGCGTGGGCGCCGCGACTGGAGCGCGACCGACTCCGGGTGCCGATCGGCCAGACCGAGGACGGCAGCCCGCTCATCCTCGACATCAAGGAATCGGCGCAGCAGGGTATGGGCCCGCACGGTCTCATCATCGGCGCCACCGGCTCGGGGAAGTCGGAGGTGCTCCGCACGCTCGTGCTCGCGCTCGCGATGACCCATTCGCCGGAGCAGCTCAACTTCGTGCTCGTCGACTTCAAGGGTGGCGCGACGTTCGCCGGCATGGCCGACATGCCGCACGTCTCGGCGATCATCACGAACCTCGGTGAGGAGATCTCCCTCGTCGACCGCATGCAGGACGCGCTCCAGGGCGAGATGGTGCGCCGACAGGAACTGCTGCGGGCCACCGGTCCGTTCGCCAACGTGGCCGACTACGAGAAGGCGCGTCGCGGCGGACGCACCGACCTGGCGCCGCTCCCCGCCCTGCTCATCGTCGCCGACGAGTTCTCCGAGCTCCTGTCGGCCAAGCCGGAGTTCGTCGACACGTTCGTCAACATCGGCCGCCTCGGCCGCTCGCTGCAGGTGCACCTGCTGCTGTCCTCCCAGCGGCTGGAGGAGGGCAAGCTGCGCGGCCTCGACACGCACCTCTCCTACCGCATCGGTCTGCGCACCTTCTCGGCGGCCGAGTCCCGGACGGTCCTCGGCGTGCCGGACGCCTATCACCTGCCCACGCAGCCGGGCGCCGGCATCCTGAAGTCCGACACCGAGACGATGACGCAGTTCCGCGCCGCGTACGTGTCCGGACCACCGCCGCGTCGTCGCCGGCGGGCGTCGTCCGGCGGCTCCGGACAGAGCACCGGTTCGACCGCCGTCGAGCTGTTCACTGCCGCGCCGGTCTGGCGTGCGGAGGTACCCGTGGACGAGCCGGAGGTCGTGGTCGACGCCGAACCGGAGGAGAAGCGCAACACCTTCGAGATCGCGGTCGAGTCCATGAAGGGACGCGGCCCGGCCGCGCACCAGGTGTGGTTGCCGCCGCTGGTGACGCCGGCCACCCTCGACCAGCTCTTCGGGGACCTCGTCGAAGACCCGGCGCTCGGCCTCGTCTCCCCGCGCTGGCGGAAGGCGGGGGCGCTCACGGTCCCGCTCGGCATCGTCGACGTGCCGCTGGAGCAGCGCCGGGAGAACCTCGCGGTCTCCCTCGGCGGTGCGGCCGGCCACATGGCCATCGTCGGCGCGCCGCTGAGCGGCAAGAGCACGCTCGCGCGGACGACGGTCGCCGCCCTGGCGCTCACGCACACGCCGCAGGAGGTGCAGTTCTTCGTCATCGACTTCGGCGGCGGCAGCTTCACCGGCATGCAGGATTTCACGCACATCAGCGGCGTCGCGACCCGGTCCGAGCCGGACGTCGTCCGCCGCACGGTGGCTGAGGTCACCAGCCTGCTGAACGCCCGCGAGGTGTACTTCCGGCAGCACGGCATCGACTCGATCGACGCCTACCGGCAGCGCCGCGGGCAGGGACTGGCCGACGACGGCTACGGCGACATCTTCCTCATCGTCGACGGATGGGGCACGCTCCGCGCCGAGTTCGAGATGCTGGAGCCGCAGATCCAGGCGATCGCCGCCCGCGGTCTCACCTACGGCGTCCACGTCGTGATCACCGCGGCGCGCTGGATGGAGATCCGGGCCAACATCAAAGACCTCATCGGCACCCGCATCGAGCTGCGCCTCGGCGACCCGACGGACTCCGAGGTCAATCGCAAGGCGGCGGAGAACGTCACGGCCATCCCCGGCCGCGGCCTCAACGATCGCGGTCTGCAGATGCTCACGGCGCTCCCGCGTGTCGACGGCGTGGACGACGCGTCGAGCCTGCCCGACGGGATCGACGACCTCGTGGCCCGCGTCGCGGCGGCGTGGCACGGACCCGCCGGACCCAAGCTGCGCCTGCTGCCCTCGCGCATCAGCCATGCCGATCTGCGCGCCGTCGCGGCCGCGCAGTCCCCGGACGGCACGGAGCCCCGCGAACTCCTGCTGGGCATCGACGAGGCGAACCTCGCCCCGTTCTCGATCGATCCGGTCGCCGAGCCGCTGCTGTATCTGTACGGCGACGCGGACTCCGGCAAGTCGTCGATGCTCCGCGGCGTCGTGCACGAGATCACTCGGCTGTACGGCCCGACCGAGGCGAAGATCTTCGTCGTCGACTACCGTCGTGCCCTGCTCGGCGAGATCCCGCAGGAATACCTCGGCGCCTACCTCACGTCGCACGAGATGACCGAGGGTGGGATGAACGAGCTCGCGCAGTTCTTCCGGAGCCGCATCCCCGGACCTGACGTCACGCCCGACCAGCTCCGCAGCCGGTCGTGGTGGAAGGGCGCGGAAGGGTTCGTCCTCATCGACGACTACGACCTCGTGGCGACCTCGCAGGGCAACCCGGTCGCGGTCCTCGCACCGCTGCTCGCGCAGGCGGCCGACCTCGGCCTCCACGTGATCCTCACCCGCCGCACCGGCGGGGCGAGCCGCGCCGCGTACGATCCGATCATCCAGCGCATGACCGACCTGGGCGCGACCGGCATCCTGCTCTCGGGCAGCCCCGAGGAGGGCCAGCTCATCGGCAAGGTGAAGGCCGTTCCCGCGATCCCCGGCCGGGCGCAGATCGTCAGCCGCGATCGGGGCCTCGTCTCCGCGCAGCTGCTGTGGGTGCCGCCGAGCTACGAGTGACAACCGAGGAGAGACCGAGATGACCTTCGAACCGATGCCGGCCGCAACGCCGATGGTCCCACCCGTGCTGTACCTGCCCCTGAGCGTGACGTCGACGCCCGAGGAGCAGCTCGTCGAGATCCGGGAGTTGAAGGACGGGCGGCGTGCACTGCTCGCCTACACCGCCCTCGACCGGCTGCTGGAGCTCGCCGGCGAGCGGCAGCCCTGGGTGCTGGTGCGCACGGAGGACCTCGGTCAGATCAAGGAGGCGCAGCCCTACGACGTCGTGATCTTCGACCTCGACGTGCCCGCGTCCTACCGCCGGAACGGAGCCATCGCATGAGCCGCATCGCGATGGACCCGGAGGTGATGGCCGTCCACGCGGACATGCACGAGGAGGCGGTCGAGCTCATCGAGACGAAGCTCTCCGGCATTCCGACGGCCGTCGACGGCGGGCTCGCCTCCGACACGGTCGCCGCCATCATGCAGCGGGTGGGGGAGGGCGTCGACGCCCTGTACCGGATCAACGGCACCCTGGGCGAGATCGTCCGCGCCATCGCCGACGACGCGGAGACGAACGAGCAGGATGTGATCGACCAGCTCGACCCGGTCGCGGCCATCGTCGAGGACCTCTGATGACGATCGACACGACCACGTACGGCGACGCCGACCAGGTGCAGGCGGCCGCGGACTGGCTCGACCCCGATCTGAAGGACGCCGCGGACGTCTCCTCCAACGTCACGACCTTCATCCCGACCGGCGTGCGCGGGCACTGGTACGGCGAGTCGGCGGACGACTACGTCACGATCCTCTCGCGCACGACCGACGCCGCGAAGGAGATCAAGGACCTCGCCCGTGACGCCGCCGAGAAGCTCCGGTCGTACGCCGGGCAGCTGCGGCGCATGAAGGAGGACTTCGCGACGCACCGCGACAATGCGAGGGCGGCGGGACTCCCGGTCAACGGCATGATCATCGGCCGGCCGGTGTCCCTGATCCCGGTATGCCCCACCTCGCGGGACGACCCCTACTGGGACGAATGGCAGGAGCACCTCGACCGTATCGAGCTGTACAACGAGATCGCCGCCGACGTCGGCTCCTGGTGGGGCGAGCTCGAGGTCTGGATCAGCGAGAACCTCGACGGCTTCCTCGGGACCATGCCGAGCCAGTCCACGGCGGACAAGATCCTGTCCGGTCTGCGGGAGGCGAGCGGCGAGGTCCCGAAGATCTACCTCGAGGGCCAGGGCCTGGCGTGGGCGGAGACGGCGGCCGAGCTCACCTCCCACGCGGAGGATCTGCGTCTCGGAGCATCGGACTTCGTTCGCGAGCTGCGCTCCGGCAATCCCGCCGTCAAGGCCGCTGCCGAGGCCGCCAACCCCACCGGCATGCGGTGGGCGGCGGACGAGGCCGAGGATCTGGCCCGCGGGCTCTCTCGCGCGAGTCGGGCGGTGCCGTTCATCGGCTGGGGCGTCGACGCCTGGAACCTGGGCTCGGCGATGTCGTCGGGCGATGACCCCTCGTCCACAGCGGTGGAGATCATCGGCGGTGCGGCGGGTGGCGCGGCTGCGGCTGCCGGGGTCGCCGCGCTCGCGGCGGCCGGTGTCGTCACGCTCCCCGTGTGGGGCACGGCGGTCGTCGTCGGCGGGGCCGCGGTGGCGGTCGGTGCCGGTGCGGTGTGGGCGTACGAGAACTGGGTGCCGCAGGACGTCCGGGAGTCGATCGACGCCGGCATGGCGGATGCATGGGACGCCACGACGGACTTCGCGGAGGACGCCTGGGAGAACACGACCGACTTCGTGGGCGACGCGGGGCACAACATCGGCAAGGCGTGGAAGGGACTGTTCGGGTGACAGGTCAGCAGCAGTCGGCCTCTCCGGAGACGATCTGGGTACCCGGTCATCCGGGGTGGGACGGGCAGCAGCGCGCGACCACGGCGCTCACGGTGTTCGGCGTCGTGTTCGCCATCGTGGTCCTGCTGTTCAGCCTGATCCTGTTCGCCGATCCGGCCCCGGCGATGAAGGCACTGGGGATCGGTGTGCTCGCGGCCGTCGCCGTCGGCGTCTGGCTGATGGTGGCCCACGCCCGCGTCTCACGGGTCCGAGTCGTCCGGCCGGTCGTCGACGGTCCGGCGATCGCGTTCGGCGGGGCCGCTGGGATCGTCTGGCCGCTGCGCGCCCTCGCGCCGGTGGGGGCCCTGCTCCTCGCGGCGTGGGCATGGAGTATCTTCACGGTGCCCGCGGACCGACTGCCGCTCCTCACCCTGCTCCTCCTCCCGGTGGTCGCGCTGATCATGACGGTCGCCGGCATCCGGTCGTGGTTCCGGGCTCCCTCCGCCCATCGCCTGACGCTGCGCCCCGACGGGCTGCAGCTCCGGATCCCGCGCAACAACGTGGCCGTGGCATGGGAGGAGGTCGTCGGCGCCGGCGTGGAAGGCAACCGCGTAGTACTGCGGACGTCGACCGCTCAGCCGTCCTCGTGGGCGGCGGCCGATCTCGCCAGCGACCCTGTGCTCCTGGCCGAACTCGTCACCTTCTACGCGAACCGTCCCGACGTCCGTGCCGAGATCGGTGCGGGCACGCTCGCCCGCCTGCGGTCCGGCGAGTTCTAGGAAGACCTTTCCGTATACGCGAGGGTTCGACGGTGTGATCCTCGGGGGTCGTCGCCAGAGCGTCAATCCGTGAGGCGGAACTCGATGCTCGCGGTCTGTTCCGGGTCCTCGAATCGGATCGAGCCGGAGGTGAAATCGACTTGTAGGTCTGCGGGGTCGACGGGGAAGCCGTCGTTGGTGGCTTCGTCGAATCGTAGGACAAGCGGGTGGTCGACGGAGTAGGTTTCCCAGACACCGGAGCCGCGGAAGTCGTCTTGTGTGTCTCGGTGTTGGAGGGGATTGAACGAGGTGTCGGTCATGGTGAATGTGCCGTCGCGGTTGATTGTGAGGGTGCCGTTGTCGTCGCCGACCGCTTCCCAGACGCCGACGGGACAGGTGAGGGCTGGGCTGCAGCCCGTGAGGCTGAACATCGCGATGAGGACAAGCGCGGCTGATCGTAGGGTGCGTGGCGTTGAGCCTTGGCGGTGAGTCATGAATGTCAGTCCGTGAGGCGGAATTCGATGCTCGCGGTCTGTTCCGGGTCCTCGAAGCGGATCGTGCCGGACGTGAAGTCCGGTCGACGCGCAGTGGGCTCGATGGAGAATCCGTTGCTCGTGGCTTCGAGGAACCGCAGGATCACCTGATTGCCATCGCTTGATAGGCGCCAGGTTCCGGAACCGCGGAAGTCACGTGAGTCCAGATACCAGATGACGTCAAAGGAGGCTCCAGTGAGGGCGAACGTGCCGTCAGCGTTGATTGCGAGGGTGCCGGTGTCGTCGCCGACCGCTTCCCAGACGCCGATGGGAGAAGTGAGATTCGGGCCGGATGTGCAGGCAGCGAGGCCGAGCGTCAAGGCAAGGGTCATCGCAACGGCCGCGATTGCCGTGCGGGTGCGGAGGATGAATGTCATGGGTACACCGTTTCGGTCCAGACGATCGTCTGGTGCTGGGGCGAGAAGTCACCGCGTTCAGCGTAAGCCGACGTCATGGCGGTTCCGATGATGGGTAGGTGCGCGCCACCTGTGCCGGGGATGCGCGTTGCGGAGTCGATGGTCGTGTCGTTGTTGATGATGTATGTGACCGAGATACCGCCGTCTGGCTGCGGATCCCCAGCAAGGACCCGAAGCGCGTATGAACCGAGGAATGACTCGGGGAGATTCTGGCCTTGCAGTGGGGAGACGGGGATCCCGCTCGTGACGACGTTGAAGCCATCCTGCAGGAGGACCCACGGGTTGTCGCTGATGACCCGGTCGAGGTCGAGGGGTTCCCCGGCGGCTCTGAGGTCACCGCGTCGGAGAGCGTCGAGCACTTCGGCGCGAGCGCTGTTGATGTGGTCGCTGTGCATCAGGGTGTCGACGAAGGGATCGCC